>JBLMXV010000038.1:0-5633 GCA_050257935.1 Chloroflexota bacterium | reverse complement strand
GGCAGTACGGGCGCTCGGCCGTCATCTCTGCCGGGTCATCTTTCGGATGCTCAAAAACAGGCGGGGGTATATCCTCCCCAACGAGTAAAAACCTCTTGACAAATTGCAGCGGGATGTTCAGGCTTGCAAGTATGCAATTAGCAGAATCTCGCGGTGTCCCAGCTGGACATCCTGCAGGGAGACAATCGCGTTCTTAAGGGGGCAAAAGAAGTGCCGCTGCTTTTTGGATGATGATGCTTCTCGCTCGAGCCCTGTCATCATCAAAGATTCGCCCCCCTCCGCCTTAACCAGCCTCATCATCTTCTGTGACGCCGGCAACTCGGGTCGTCAAACCAAATTCAGCTGCTTGAAGCGGAGATACAGCTCGCGGCACACCCAGGCATCTGTCGCAGCGTAGGCGATTTGCTGCGGCGTCAGGCGGCGCGCAGCCCAGTTCGTCGTCTTCACGCCCTTGGGGATTCGCTTGCCGAGAAGAATCGCCGCGAGATTGCGCACGCCCGTCTGCTTCAGGCCGTGACGCTTCGCAACCTTGCCGAGATCCACCACCGCACTTTCCTTGAACTCGAACAGCTTCTTCAGGTTGCGCAGATCATCGGCCACCGATACGCCCGCCTTCGTGATCTTCTCCGACGAAAAGATCTCCTGCATCACGGCGGAATAGTCCTGCTGCTGGACCTGCACGAGATACACCGCGCCTGCCGTGGCGAACTGCACAAGGGATGGGAGATAGCTCTCGCCGGGCCGGAAAGCGGGCCGTGTCTCGATGTCAAAGCCGACTACGCTCTCCCGGCAGATGTCATGCATCGCCCGCTGGAGGTCGGCCGGCGCCGCGACAAGGCGCACCGGACCTTCGTAGCGTCCGATGGGTAGATCGCGCATCTCCTCTCGCGAAATCCGTTGAGCGCTCTCGGGCGGCAGCGCGGCGGCGGCGTCCTGGCTCATGGGCTGCATAGTAAGCTGGCTTCGCGTTGCGCCTCGTCCTCGACCCCTATAAGCTTACACATCGCAGGATCTCATGGATATTGACGGTTAGAACAGGGTCAAGAGCATACGGCGCCCTGACCCGACGCCCAACAATAATATTGAATAGTCCCTCGGCAACTATCAGCATAGTATCAGAGAAGAGGGGGACTGTCAATCTGTGCCTGATTCATAGGTGACGTATCCGGAGCGAATAGGGAAAGGTGCCAGGCCTTGAAACTTGTCACAAAGGAAAAGGGAAAGGTGCCATCCGCACGTTCCAGAACATCCTCCCGGATCCCTTCATCTCTGTGATCGTCTCAGTTATCGCCGTCGGGAGGCGTGGTGAAGGTGCAACGTAGGTGTTGCGTCTCTCGCTGTAGACTCTGATTGTCGTCACCGTGAAGTCATCGACGCAGGTGACACCGGCATCGTAGCATCGGGCGTCCCTCGTCAGAGTTAAGCCGCGACTCCTGACCGCTTCAGGCGATTTTCACTTCCAGTCTTCTCCCGAGAGCATGGGCCACCTTCTTCAGCGTCGAAAGCTTGATATCCTCTGCATGGTTTTCGATCCGTGAGATCGCTGTCTTCTTTGTCTTGAGCCTCTGGGCGAGTTCTTCCTGCGTTAAACCTGCTTTCTCACGGGCCTGCTTAAGCACCACGCCGATCTTGAGCTGCTTGTAGCCCTCGTCATACCCTTCGGCAAAGGCCCTGTCCCTCTTCTTTCTCTCCCGGACGTATTTCTTCAGGTCACTCATTTCTTAAACCTCCTCTTCAAATGATCCCTTCTGTAAACCTCGGCTCTTTCAATCTCCTGCTGCGGAGTCTTCCGGGTCTTCTTGATCAATCCGTGGGTCAGCACAACAACGAAATTGCCGTCGAAAAAGCAGAATATCCGGTACGCGTTCGAGCCAAACTGGATTCTGCATTCCCATATCTGTTCGGTGCTCGCGAGTTTCTTGAAGTACGTCGCTGGCACAACATCAAGATCCTCGATCAGATTCAATACCCAGGTTACTTTTTGCGCCGCCTTCCCCGGCAGCGAATCAAGAAACTCCTGCACCGGGCATTTACCATCAGCGGTCCGGTAGAAGACTACTTCTTACCCACGAGAGTATGTTAACCTGCACGTTAACCTTTGTCAAGTGATTGCTTCGGGAAACGTGATCATCGGGGCAGCCTTTTCAGGTGTGACGAAATTATGACAAATTTACCCGAAAATCGCTCAAAAGAACCTGCAGGCATATCAAAACTCAAGAGGCTGCAACTTCCTGGGGTCTAAGGCAACTCCCCGTTCTTAGGTATGTCATAGCCTGTGCTGAATGAACTCTCATACGTCTGTTTCATCCACCTTGCTTAGCCGGCTGACAATGTCGATTTCAAGCATGGGAAGATGATATCCTTTCTCTCATGTCGTGAAGGTCTTGTCAAACCTCCGAGAGATCGGGGTGCTCTTGAGATGCTCGTTCGAGCCGCCGAAAGACGACTGCACCCGTCCTTGGGCGAGAAAGGATACCCTCATGCTGGCACTGGCTGTCATATGGATGATGCTGGCGCTGATCTTTTATACCTGGGCGGTGTTTAGCGGACGCCGCCAGGGTCTTCACCGCAAGCACCTGTTCATTTTCGGAGTAGGCCTTGTCTGCGACTTTTTGGGAACGCACCAGATGAACCTGATTGCAGCTGCGTACGGTAAAGCACCCGAGTGGCATAATGTCGCCGGAATCGCTTCCCTGTCAGGGATGGCATTCCATTTCCTTCTGGCCCTGATTGCATCCTTGACCAACCGTGCAGAGGCAGTCAATCTGGTGTTCCACCGCGTCAGCGTCTCCATTTACACCTGCTGGCTATTCGCGTTCCTGAGCGGAGCAATTTCCGGAATGATGAGGATGACATGATCCTTCCCTACAACCTGCCCGGTGAAGATCTGCCCCCACAGTCCGCTGTGCGCTCGCCGGTATCAACCAGCAGAGTGTACATCCGAGCACGACAACGCGAAGAAACATGGTGCCCTCCATCACGTCACGATTAGAGTCTTCACTCCCTTTTCATTTCTGTCGCCCGTGAAGTGACCCCCAAAAGTTGAACCACCTGGTGCGCTAAGATTTCGTGATACAATTGGCCTCGAAAGAGCCCCTCCCCAAGGAGGAGACGATGAAGTCACGGAATCTGACGAAGCAGTGCACGCCGAAGTTCAAGTTTCAGGTGGTGTTGGAGGCACTGAAGGGAGACAAAAGGAAGTTCGTAGGCGGTGAGGAGTGGGATAGTGAGACTGCTAAACGCCGTCCCTCTCCTTATTGGATGATTTTATAAGTCGGTTGGTTTGAGTCCAGTATGCTTGGAAATACGGGCAAGCATCCTCGGCCCGATCTCCTCACTAACTACCTGCCAGCCAGCTGTCAAGTTGTGTTATTTAAACATGCCGCGCCTTGGGTATCCCTTCATCTCACCCGAGGATTCTGGAACTCCATCTCCCTTCGTTCATGCCGTGCTCTCTCATCCGGCCTTCCGCGTCGATTTCCAGATAGACCCGGAATCCGCCGTAGACCTTGCATATCCCCGCATCCACGTTGATGAGCTTGAGGTTCCACGAGTGCCTGACCCTGCCGCCCCGTGCCGGCGTGTGGCCGAAGGCCTGCGGGATCATCCACGCCTCGGCAGAGGCTTTAAGCAGTGTGTAGTCTCCCCGGAAGATGCCTCCGTACTCGTCCGACCCTCCACGCTTCGTGTCAATGTCGAATATGACATGGCCATGGAGGTCGCCCTTCATGACGGACGCCTTGAACACCTCGTTTATGTGGTCGGAGAGGGCGAAAAAGCCGATCGCGCCCCTTCTGCCCGGCGCCCCGTTGTTCCTGATGTCTTCGAGAAGCTTGGCGCTCACCCTGGACCTGAGGCCCGCGTGGGTGTACATCCTCTCGCCGTCGCTGTATGATGCCGTCACATCGTCTTCGGCGATCTCACGCTTCAGCTCCGACTTGAGCTTGCCGGGAGATTCGAAGTTCACATAGCGGTAGTCGCCCTGCAGGAGCATCAGTTCGTGATTGCCGCAGAGCCGTACGACTTTGCCGCCAGTTCGCCGCGCCTGTCTCTGGAGCATCCTGAGCAGGGCGACACATTCGAGGGATCGGGGTCCCCGGTCGATGACGTCGCCCGTTTGGATGAGGACCGTGTCTTTGCCCGACCAGTCACCGGCACCGTCGATGACCCCCGCGTGCCTCAGTATCTCGGTGAAGCCCTGAAACTCGCCGTGGACGTCGCCCACTACGACCCGCCGCCGTCTCTCTCCTTTCCTCATTTCTTCAGTTCACCTCCTCCGGAGCAGACACTTCTTAGACGTGAAAGGATCTCATGACCTCGCACTGGATTCCCGCCTGAGCGGGAATGACGACGGAAAACCACTTCGACAGATTTCCTTGGTGATAGCATATTCTTATCGTACGGCCGGGTATCCCCCAGGGAGTGTCCTATGCTTGGCGGTGAACGAAAGACATAGGGATGAGCAGTCAGGTGTCTTATAGGCGTGGGGGGGGTGTCACGGTGCAACACTCGCTTCCCAATACAGCCTATTCTCAAAATTGCGTCTCCGGTCCATTCGGTTCTCTCTGTCATTCTCGCGCAGCCTGTCCCCGCAGGTGGTATGCAGGGAGCGGGAATCCAGCATTTCCGGGCTTTTCTGGATGCCTGTTTCCACGGGCATGACGACTTCTTCAGGCAACACCGATTTTGAGGTAGGTTTTAGTTCACGAGCGCCGAAGTGACGGCAGAAACGATTTATTCGGCAGCCGACGACACCGCGAAAAGCCTTACCGCAAAGGACTCGATCAGGTCACGGTGCAAGAGCTTCCCCACCCACGTCTCGGGTATCCCCCTGAGGCCGTAGTGCGCACCGGCCAGTTGCCCGTACACTGCCCCGGTCGTGTCCGCGTCGTTGCCGAGGTTGACGGCCTTCAGGCACCCCTCACGGAACGAATCCGTATGATGGAAGGCCCACAGGGCTGCCTCGAGGGACTTCACCACATAGCCGGAACCGACTATCTGGGGAGGTTTTTTTCTCTTGAAGGAGCCTGACGCCACCTCGTCGATCTCTGGAACCAGAGGATGGCTCGCCCAGTACCCTGGGATGGGGCTGTACCTTTCTGAGAGCAGTTCATCTTTGCTGACCCCTTGTACCGCACCGACGATGAGCCCGCCGAAGTACTTACACGCGTCGATACACGTGGCCACACCGTGCGTGGTCCGTGAACTCTCTCCCGACCTCTCGATGGCCTCGTGGGGGTCGCGGGCGAAAAACAGAGGTACCGGCGCAAGGCGCATGATGCAGCCGTTGCCGGCAGTGTCAGGATCTGTCGGACCGCAGTACGGTTCGGGCCTCCGTTCGAACTCCATCAGCGCTGACAGGACCGTGCCGCCGACGCCGAATGCCTTCCCGGTGCTGCTGAGGTGGCCGTGACGCAACCAGCGTATGTACCGCTCCAGCTGGTCTACAGGGTCGAACCCCTTGCATTCGATGAGGCTCTCCGCGAGGCAGAGCGCCATTGACGTGTCGTCTGTCCACTGGCCGGCTCTGAGCCCGAAGGCCCCTCCGCCCAGCATGTCATCTATCGGCTCGAAGGTGCCGGGAGGGCTGAACTCGAGCGTCGTGCCCAGGGCGTCACCTGTCGCCAGGCCGA
>JBLMXV010000037.1:0-3139 GCA_050257935.1 Chloroflexota bacterium | reverse complement strand
GATATGGTCAAGGAACCGCTCCTCGTCGGGGCTCGCCATCCTCTCCCTGAATCCGCGGCGGTGCATCCGCACATGAAAGCTCTTGCCGCCAAGCTTGGGAATCCACTGCATGACCGTGTCTGCGGCCTTCTTCCGGAACTCTTCGGGTGTCTGGAATGTGAAGGTGTGCGTCACAGGTATCAGGCGTGAGAGGAACGAGAGGGAGTTGGTGTCCCGGACCAACCTTTCGCTAAGCGCCTCGATCATGCGGGTGATGTCATCGCTTCTCATCACGAGCACGTTGAAGAAGGCGGTTTTCTTCAGGGCTCCGAACTCCTGGAGGATGCTGAAAGCCCGGGCGAGGCCTCCAGTGTGTATGGTGACGACTACGTTCCACTCCATGACGATCGCCCCTCCATTACGCTCTGAGCGCTGCTTCGAAGTATAGCACTGAGCCCCGAGTCATACAGTAAGAGCGTACGAATGAAACAACGGCACTCAACGCCTGTGTCTGATGAACTCCACCACGGTGGGGATCAATGAGACGACGATGATGGCGAAAATGACGATGGTGAAATTCTGCTTTACCACCGGGATGTTTCCGAAGAAGTACCCCCCGAAGATGAACGAGGAAGTCCAGGCGACACTCCCCACGAGATTGTAGGCGGAGAAACGCCAGTAGGTCATCCTCCCCACTCCCGCGAGGAAGGGAGCGAAGGTCCGTATGATCGGCACAAAACGGGCGATGATGATCGTCCTGCCCCCGTACTTCTCGTAGAACCGATGCGTTCGCTCGAGGTACTCCCTTTTGAGAAAGCGGACGTTCTCCCTTCGCAGCACCTTCGGCCCCACTGACGAGCCTATCTGGTAGTTCACCGTGTTACCCACGACTGCTGCAATGCTGAGGAAGAGGAAGAGCTGGACTACTTCGAGGGATCCCGCGCCGGCGAAGGCTCCTGCGGCGAAGAGGAGAGAGTCGCCGGGGAGAAAGGGGGTCACGACCAAGCCTGTCTCACAGAAGATAACGAGAAAGAGGATCACATAGGTCCAGATCCCGAACTGCTGAATGATCAGGTTGAGGTACTTGTCGAGGTGAACGAAGAAGTCGATGACATGCACAATGATCTCCATGTTAGCCCATATATCTCCTTTCTCGCCGGAACACAGTCTACAATTCTACCAGAATCCGCGATGGATCTCTCACTCCGGGATGTTCAGGCGCGTCGCATCGTGACCGGCGCCGGCTCAATATTCACGGTAAGACCACCCTTGAGGGCGCTGGTGCACCGCACGACCGATGAATTCGACGAGAAGCCACTCTGAATTGAATTTCATCTCATTCAGGAAGGATTGGACGCTACGCCCTCTTCAGCAATGCCGTAACATTCATTGATCACGGTCACTGATGAAACGCTGCAGGCAGCAATTACCCTGTGATATAGTAGGTCCCATGGATGATGTCGCGGCGCAACTGAAGATACTCGCGGAGATCATCGGAAGGCTTGCCGACCGCTTCATGCCCACGGTCGACCACGGGGTGCTTGACCGGTTCAGGGCCTTCAGGGCTTTCTCTGTGTCCGGACGGCTTTCGCTCCTGGGCATATCCGAGCCGGACACCGTGACGTTCGATGAACTGCGGGGCATCGACCGGCTGCTAGAGCAGCTGAAGGCGAACACCGAACAGTTCCTCATGGGTGTTCCGTGCAACAACGTGTTATTGTACGGTCCCCGTGGAACCGGCAAGTCCTCGGCGGTGAAGGCCCTTCTCAGTGAATACGGCGATAGG
Source organism: Chloroflexota bacterium (assembly GCA_050257935.1). GTDB lineage: Bacteria > Nitrospirota > Thermodesulfovibrionia > Thermodesulfovibrionales > Dissulfurispiraceae > JBLMXV01. The sequence continues at coordinate 1,374 of JBLMXV010000037.1, read as the reverse complement.
GGCCTGAGGATGATCGAGGTCCAGCGCGATACGCTTTTTCACCTTTTCGATGTTGCCGGGATGGTGCGGGAGCGGCCCGAGCGGTTCATCGTCTTCTGCGACGACCTATCCTTTGAGGAGGACGAGGGGTCTTACCGGCAGCTCAAGGCGGTGCTCGAGGGTGGACTTGAGATGAAACCGGCAAACATGCTCATCTACGCCACCTCGAACAGGCGTCATCTGATGCCCGAGCTGGCGAAAGACAATCTCCCCGTGTATGCGAAAGGCGAGCTGCATCCCTCCGAGACACTCGAGGAAAAGCTGTCGCTCAGCGACCGCTTCGGTCTCAGGCTCGGCTTCTACCACTTCGATGCTGACACGTATCTCGACATTGTGAGTAACTACGCCGCCCTCCGGAAGATCACCATCGACCCAGGTGTGCTGAGGGAGAGGGCGATGCAGTGGTCTCTGTCCCACGGGAGTTATTCGGGGAGGACGGCGCTCCAGTTCGTCGACGACATCGAAGGGAAATGGCTCTCGTCAGGCGAGGGATGAGGCCCCCGCCCGTGGGCAACCGCAGATCAGGAAGCTTGCAGGCACGGTGACCCGGCCGCGCCTCTCGGACCTCGTTGTCAGCGGTCAGCCGGCCTGGACGTCCTCTCTTTCGAGGGCCAGATGGACATACTCCTGGCCGAACCAGCCATGCCGTGGCTTATAAATGCCGATGATCTTCACTGCCTCTGACGGAAAGAAGATCTCCTTAAGCTCTTGAAGCGCATCGGACGTGCGCACTGCCCGGGATTCACCTGAGGCATTGTCCTTTATGACAAACCTGGCGAATCCCTCCCCGTCCATCTGGAACTTCATGTCGATCTCACAGCTCTTTGCGGCATAGTACCCGGTAACGGCTGCGAGGAATTCCTCCCATTCGAACCGTCGCGTATCCTTAATCATCGTTCTCCCCTTTCCAGGTGAGTGTGCAGCGTCGAATCCCTGTCTCTCTTCTATCACACTGCACGCTGTCCCTTCAGATGATGGTATGGCGGAAGCGTCGTGATCCGGCTGTCATCGAGTGCCCCCCCTACTGTGAAGTGATAGAGGCTCTGGTATGCATTGTCCGCGAGCCCCATGAGCCCGTGCACAACGTCGTCGAAGAAGCAACCAATGCCGGTGCCTTTCACCCCTCGGGCCTCGGCCTCAAGGTAGAGCACCTGCCCGACCATGCCTGTCTCCCAGAAGAGGCGGCGATACATGAAGGGACGGCCGGTGAGGGCATCCCGGAACCGAGCGATCATCCCCGCTGAGAAGGCGCCGTCTCCCGCTATATCCTGGTAACAGCTCGCTGTCGCCGCATCCTCACGGTAGTCGCCACGGCGGAGAAGATACAGAAGGAGC
>JBLMXV010000036.1:0-76338 GCA_050257935.1 Chloroflexota bacterium | reverse complement strand
CATCACCTTCGTGATCGCCGATGTCAGCGTCGTCTTGCCGTGGTCTACATGCCCTATCGTCCCTACGTTGCAGTGCGGTTTCGTCCTCTCAAACTTCGCCTTTGCCATGATCCCTCCTTATGACCAGTGGTCTGCTTCGGTGCAGACTGTCAGGACGCCCTGTCTACCGGCCTTTGCTCATACCATCATGGGCACTGATCACCGTCTTTCGCGAAAGCCCATGACCGGAATCGAACCGGTGACCTCATCCTTACCAAGGATGTGCTCTGCCGACTGAGCTACATGGGCACCATGCGCGATCAGTGCCGGAACCGATGCCTGCCGACGCTCTATAAAGTCGCTTGGAGCGGGAAACGGGATTCGAACCCGCGACCCTCAGCTTGGAAGGCTGACGCTCTACCACTGAGCTACTCCCGCACATTCAGAACAATGAGCAGTGTCATTTGTCTCCGTCGTTCCTTTCTGCTGATGCCCGACGGTTTCCCCAACGATGACAACTGACACCACTGACGATTCTTGCCTGGTGGAGAGGGGAGGATTCGAACCTCCGTAGGCAGCGCCAACGGGTTTACAGCCCGTCCCCTTTGGCCACTCGGGTACCTCTCCTCAGCGGCCGTACACTATCCCTTTGCAGACGCGGGAGATTGTTTGAGCGACGGATTTTCCGCTCCCGCTGTCATGCTGGAGCCACCGAAGGGAATCGAACCCCCGACCCGCTGATTACAAATCAGCTGCTCTGCCTGCTGAGCTACGGTGGCGGTAACTTCATACTATAAAGGAAGACAGTATACTTATGTCAAACGGAAAATAGCAAGAACACCAGCTGACCCACGGTCTCACCATCCCCCCACTTGGCCCGCGAAACTCTCAAAGCAGTCCGTCGAGTCAAGGTAAGGTAGCGGAGGGACTTTCCGAGCGGCTCAATCTATGTCAGGCATGTCCTCTGACGAAGTACTTCGTAAGCAAGAACTGCGCACGCAACGGATACGTTCAGAGAGTTTACCTTCCCCTTCATCGGAAGACTCACGATAGAGTCGCAGAGATCCCTTACGGTCCGTCTGAGACCCTGTCCCTCCGAACCAAGGACGACGGCAAGCGGTCCCTTCAAGTCGGCATTCCAAAGGCTCATCGCGCCGCCGGCCTCGGCCCCGACAATGGAGATCCCCTGCTCCGCGAACATCCTCAGGGCGTGTTTGATGTTGACTGTCTCAGCGATATGCACATACTCAACGGCCCCTGCAGAGGCCTTTGCGACAACAGGAGTAACTCCCACAGATCTGCGACCCTGCAGCACGACGCCATGGATACCCGCCGCATCGGCAACACGCAGTATCGCGCCGAAGTTCCTCGGGTCTTCGAGACCGTCCAGGACCAGATAAAAGGGTGTTTCTCCCCGTTCCTCGGGGATTCCAAGGATCTCCTCGGGAGTCAGCAGCCGCTTGCGCGCTACGACCGCGGCAACGCCCTGATGTCCTTTGTCAAAACGCTCTTCGAAAAACCGGTCCTCCCTGACCGACACGGGAACGCCCTTTACCTCCGCGAGGGCGATCACTTCCCTGGCCCCGCGGACCCTCTGGCGGGCAAGAAATACCTTGCTCACATCTCGCCCTGACCGCAACGCCTCGATTACAGGGTTAGTGCCATAAACCCATTCCAATGGACTCTCACGGTCTTTCATTAATCTCCCTGGTCAGCTTTGACGTTACTCGATCTTCACCTTCCAGGATGTGCGATCCCTTTTGTCCTCGAGGATTATCCCCCGATCCTCGAGTTCCTTCCTGACAGCATCGGCCCTCGCCCAGTCCTTCCCATCACGCGCAGCCTTCCGTTCCCTGATCTTCTCCTCTATAGATGTCGGAGTGAGCGGGATCTTCTTAACCGCGAGAAGATCACTGTTCCATCCTTCCGGTGTCCGCTTGAAGAGGTTGAGGATGCTCCCCATTCGGCTCAAAGACTTCTCCGCACTCTGGATGACTTCCCTCGACTTCTCACCCGCAGGTTTCGTATCGAGGAACCTGTTCACCTCCCTCACTAGTTCGAATATGTGTCCCAGCGCCTGAGCCGTGTTGAAGTCATCATCCATTGCTTCCTCGAAACGACTCTCCGCCTTCGTGAGAAAAGCGAGGAGTTCCTGCTGTCTGTCCGACTCCTTCGGAGACTCCTTCCCCACCGGACGGGCAAGGAAGTCGGAAATCCGATCGACGGTCGAGTAATACCTGTCGAGAGACGATTCCGCATCGCGTAGCTGCTCGCTCGAGAACTCTATCGGATTCCGGTAGTGACTCGACAGAAGAAAGAGGCGCACCACCTCGGGATCATACCTGTCGAGAATCTCCCGGATCGTGAAGAAGTTGCCCAGCGACTTCGACATCTTCTCCCTGTCGATGGTGATAAAGCCGTTGTGGACCCAGTATCTGGCGAATGGCTTTCCCGTATATGCCTCAGACTGGGCTATCTCGTTTTCGTGATGGGGGAAGATGAGGTCCGCTCCGCCGCCGTGTATGTCGATAGATTCGCCCAGATGGCGTATCGCCATCGCCGTGCACTCGATATGCCATCCAGGCCTTCCTTTGCCCCAGGGGCTTTCCCACCACGGTTCACCTTCCTTCGAGGCCTTCCACAAGGCGAAATCCATGGGGCTTTGTTTCGCCTCGTCCACCTCGACACGCGCGCCGGCGAGGAGTTCTTTCTGATCCTTCTTCGACAGTTTCCCGTAGTCCCGAAACTTCCCGACCGAGAAGTAGATGCTCCCGTTGTCGCCGTGAGGGATCTCATACGCGTATCCTTTTTCGATAAGGTTGCTGACGATCCCGATCATGTCCCGTATGTGCTCGGTCGCTTTCGGCTCAACGTCCGCCCTCGACACACCGAGCTTATCCATGTCCCTGTAATATTCCTCTATGTATTTCCTGGCTACCTCTTCCCAGCTGACATGCTCTTCCTGCGCCCTGCGGATGATCTTGTCGTCTATATCGGTAAAGTTCCTTACGAAGGTCACCTCGAATCCCTTGTGCCTGAGGTACCTGCTGATCACATCGAACACCACCGCACTCCTCGCATGTCCGATATGGCAATAGTCGTACACCGTCACCCCGCAGGCGTAAATCCCCACCTTGCCACTGGCGAGCGGTGCGAAATCTTCCTTCTTGCCGGTCATAGTGTTGAACAGCTTCATCTTTGCTCCCTTCCCCTCCAGTTTCTCCAGTCTGTTCTCGAACCGCGCAACCTCGTCCTCCAGTGCAAAGAGTCTCTCCTCCACTGGATCGGGAAGTCTCGTATGGTCGAGGGCCTCGACGGGACCCGCCTCTTCGATCCTCACGATCTTTCTCTTTATGATCTTGCCCGGGACCCCTACCACGATCGAGTGGTCGGGGACAGGCTTAAGGACGACCGAATTGGCCCCGATCTTGGCGTAACTGCCGATACGGATGGGCCCCAGTACCTTCGCACCGGCGCCGACGACTACGTTGTCGGAGAGTGTTGGATGCCTTTTCCCCTTTTCCTTCCCGGTACCCCCGAGGGTGACACCCTGGTAAAGAAGGCAATCCTGCCCGATCTCGGTCGTTTCGCCTATGACCACCCCCATGCCGTGATCGATAAAAAAACCGGGGCCGATCTTCGCCGCCGGATGTATCTCTATGCCTGTCAGGAGCCGGGCCACGTGGGAAAGAAATCTCGGGATGACGGGGATTCGCAGCTTCCACAAGGCGTGGCTCACGCGGTGAAAGAGGATCGCGTGGAGACCGGGATACGTGATGAGAACCTCGAGGCCGCTCCTCGCAGCAGGATCCCTCTCGAAGACGGCCCGGTAATCCTTCTTTATCACGTGCCAGAATCCCATGAGCGGCTCCTACCCTGCGAGACGCGGCACATCCACGGGAACGCTACTCTCCCGACTTTGAAAAGGACCCGTTCGTCTCCGGGGACATCCTCGACATCAGGAGCGATCCGACTGTAGGAAATTGCTCCATATCGGTGTGAGGCAGGAACAGCGCCGACATGTACTCGTCCATGAAGCGCCTCGACACGGACAGCTCTATGTAGGTCATGCTCGCGGCGATCCCTTCCGCCTCATGTCTCAGTTCCTCCGACAGGAGACAGAGATAGGCGCCGGTGATCGAGGTATTTCCGAGATACACAAACCGCTCCTTCGGAATGTCCGGCAGCATGCCAAGGATGATCGCTTTTTCAACATTGAGATAGTTGCCGAACCCACCGGCGATGTAGACCCGCTTGAGGTCATCCAGTGAAAGACCCGCCTCGCTGAGGAGCGTGGTTATGCCCGAATAGAGGGCTGCCTTTGCCCTCAGGAGGTTCTCCACGTCCACCTCTGTGAGCGCAATATCCTTGTGCACTGTTTCATCCCTGTGAATGAGGTACTCAAACCCGTTTTCTCCCTCCCGTATCCTCTGACTCCTGTCGACAACGAACTTGCCTTTCTGATCGATGATGCCGCTGAGGAACATCTCCGAAAGGACATCGATCATGCCCGAACCGCAGATACCGAGGGGACTTCCCCCGCCGATGACTTTCATCGCCGGATCACAGGTCGCGCAGTCGATCTCGACGGATTCGATCGCGCCTTCGGTGGCTCTCATGCCGCACCCGATACCGCTCCCCTCGAAACAAGGTCCCATAGAGCATGCAGCGGTCATGATCCATTCGTTGTTGCCAATCGCGATCTCACCATTGGTCCCGATATCCATAAAAAGGGCGATTTCGTCATTCCTGTGCATCTTGGAGGCGAGGACTCCGGCTACGATGTCCCCACCCACATAACTTGCTACGCAGGGAACGGTGTACACGGGTGACTGTGTATTGATGTCGAGCCGTGCCGTTGCTCCCTCCCAGGAGGGGAAAAAGTTAACCGCCGGGATGTAAGGTTCCTCCCGTATCGAGCCCGGGTCGAGTCCCCAGAAGATGTGTGACATGGTCGTATTGCCGGCGATGGTCGCCGCCTCGATCTCGCATTGCCTGACGCCCCTCCGTTCCACAAAAGAAGCTATGATCGTGTTCACATCAAGGACCACGGTCTGTCTCAGTTCATCGAGACCTCCTCTCTCCGTCGCATACACGATCCGTGTGATGACGTCATCGCCGTGTCTCATCTGCGAGTTGTACGTTGACCCGACGTCGAGCACCTCTCCGCTCACGAGGTCCACGAGATATACGACTACTGTCGTGGTGCCTATGTCGACAGAGATGCCGTACCGGCCACCGCACGACCCGGGAGCACTCAGGAATATGGCATCGTCGACCCCGCTTTCCCCCTTCACATAGGTGAAGTCGACCTTCCAGTCTGCCGCTCTCAAAGTCCTGCCCATGCCGCGTATGAACTCATAGGAAAACCTCATGGGAGAGAGTCCCTTTTCATCGAGCATCCTCTTGAGCCTTTCGAAGTCGCTGATGTTATCACTGATAGAGGGATGAGGGAGTTCCAGTGAGACACGTTTCACGGGAAGATTCAGTCCGACGCCGAAGGACCTCAGGTACTCCGCGAGTTCTTTTGTCTTGGCAATGGCGATCTTGTCTCCGACGATGAGCCGAGACTCTTTCGGAACCTCGATGAGGCAGTCGCTTTCGGGAATGGTCTGGCACGCCAGAACCATTCCCGCTTCGCGCTCTTTTGCCCTGAGTTTCCCGTAGGAGATCACCTTTCGTGAGCCGTCGAGTACCTTCACCTTGCACTTCCCGCAGGTGCCCTTGCCTCCGCAGGAAGCGACAAGGTACACGCCCGCGCGCTTCAGTGCCCGGTATAGTGACTCACCCTCCTGGAGGGCGATCGTCTCGTGAGAGGTCAGCCGGAGTTCCATTGCACGTATCCCTAATAAGTAACGGATATCTTACCACACCTCCTGATTTTGTACTATCTCAGCAGTGCAAAATCTGCATGGTCCACGCAAGAACTGCACAGACTCCGTGAATAATCACAACAGTGGTTAACGCCCTGAAGCGCAAACCGCCGGTTTACCGAAAAAGAAGAGCGTTTCATAACCCCTCCATGTCAGTGGCACACGAATTGCTCAAACATCAGTGTTTTGAAATTTCTGCCGATTAATCTAGAATATTTATGCAATGACCTAAGGTATGAGAATACTCAGGAGGGAACTGTCAGATGAAGACTATGACGATCACAGGTGGAGCATTTATCATCGCAGCACTTCTCGCCGTTATGGCTTACGGCGAAGACTACACGACCAAGTCGACTGAAGATCTCGCACGGATCAGAAGCTCGATACACGACGCTCCGCAAGGAGAGCAAGATGCCTTTTACAAAGAGTGGAACAGCAGGCTCCGGGGCATGTCGGACGACCAGCGACGGAGTTACCTCGGCACCGAAGCGTTCGATGACGGCCGGGGCAGCGGCAGGGGATCCGGGGGCGGTGAGGCGGAAGTTCGTGGCAGGGAGGACGAACTCAGGGGCGGAGAAATGGAGCTCCGCGGAAGGGCTCAGGAAGGGGAAGGCGGATTAAGGGGAGACGACAGGTCGAGCTCGGGACGAGGAGGGGAGGGATCAAGCAGCGGCTCAAGCGGAAGCGGCAGGAGCGGCGGCTCGGGCGGAAGCGGCAAAGGTGGTGGGAAAAAGGGGGGGAAATGAGGGTATCTTAATCTTCCTGTCGGAGATTCTCGCATACCGAAAGTGATGAGCATTGAAGTTGTTCGCCACATCCGGCTCAAGGAGGTTCGAAATGAGAAGCAGAGCAGTGGTTATTTTTCTGGCACCGCTTCTGGTGTTATTCCTGTCTTCCCTCACTGACGCCCAGCCCATGAAGGGGTGGGCGGGAAGCGGGGGGTGGGGCATGGGCGGCGGCTACCAGAGGACGTATAATCCGGCGACGGTGGAGACGATATCGGGTGAGGTGGTGAAGATAGACAAGATCACGCCGGCAAAAGGCATGTCATACGGAATTCACCTCATGCTAAAGACAGACAAGGAGACCATATCTGTGCATCTCGGTCCTTCGTGGTATATCGAGAGGCTCGACACTAAGATCGAGGTTGGCGACAAGCTGGAGGTGAAGGGGTCGCGCGTGACCTTCTCGGGAAGCCCGGCCATCATTGCAGCAGAGGTGAAGAAGGGCGATTCGGTCCTCACCCTCAGAGATTCGAACGGCTTTCCTGCATGGGCAGGATGGAGAAGAAGGTAGCACGATATAAGACCGAGGCCCTGGGTAGAGCCGGCTCAGGGCCTCGCATTCTCTTCCGCAGGCATATCACCCACAGAAGCCTCAAAACCTCATTAACGCCTCTCCCGGGACGAGCTGCATTGCACGTCGCAGAATGACATCACCATGACGCAGACGACCCTATGACGCCGGAGCAATTCACAAAAGCATGGAGGCTGCTGAAAATGCAGGTGGGAAGCCTGCATGTGCCATGGCTTGAAAACGCCGCTGCGTATGACCGCGATCCTTTCAAGATTCTCATCTCCTGCATTCTCAGCCTGAGAACACAGGACAAAGTCACGGGGGAGGCATCAGAACGTCTCTTTGCCCTGGCATCGGACCCAAAGACGATATCCTCGCTCGACGTCTCACGGATAGAAAAGGCGATCTATCCCGTCGGATTTTACAGGGTGAAGGCACGAAGGATCAAAGCACTCGGCAGGGATATCACGGAGCGTTACAGCGGACGTGTCCCGGACACCGTTGAGGAACTCCTCACGTTAAAAGGTGTCGGAAGAAAGACGGCGAACCTCGTTGTCACCCTTGGCTTCCGGAAACCTGGAATCTGTGTCGACACTCACGTGCACAGGATCACGAACCGTTGGGGCCTCGTGAACACAAAGACCCCTCACCAGACAGAGTACACCCTCAGGGATGTCCTCCCTCAAGAATATTGGATAGAACTGAACGGTATGCTCGTCGCCTTCGGCCAGGGAATCTGCAAGCCGGTCTCTCCCCTCTGTTCCCGGTGCCGTGTGTCTGATTTTTGCGACAGAGTCGGTGTGGGACGGAGCCGGTAAGTGCAGCTGATGCGCAACAGTCCGAGAGCTGCCCCAAAACGTTTCTGAGGGGCTCCGTGACATTTGACTCTCCTTGGAGAACTTGTTATGGTACTTTCCAACACTAGGCCTACAGGGGGAAAGCTATATGTTGAACAGCACAAGAATGGTCTTGCTTTCCGGTTTCTTATGTCTTGCTGTTCTTGGTGTCCTCGCCGCTGCAGGGGCCGAATCGGCATTCAAGGACACACCGCATTTCTCAGGGATGCCGAACCACAGGATTGCTGACGCCTTCGACCAGGAGTTCACCGACTACCGATTCCACAACGGCAAGGGCTGCACCGGGCTGGTCAAGAAGTAGGCGCCTCATCGGGAGAAGTGATGTCGCAGCCGCTCATACACTTGTATCGCACTCCGGCGCTCTCCCGGTACAGGAAGGATGTCCTCCTCCGGAGCGTGCGGGAGAAAATCACGCCCCTCGCCCAGGACATCCGGAGTGAGTACTGTTTCAATGTCGAGACGTCTGCACGTCTCACCGAAGGCGACATGATGGTGCTCAGATGGCTCCTCGCGGAGACCTTCGAGCCTCAACAGTTCTCCTCTGAGAGCTTTCTCACGGAGATTCCGCGTCCTTCGGAGCCACAAGCCGAAACGCTCATTGTCGAGGTCGGGCCTCGGATGAACTTCACCACCGCGTGGTCCACGAATGCCGTGTCGGTGTGCCACGCATGCGGACTGCAGAAGATCGAACGCATCGAGCGGTCCCGGAGATACCTCGTGGTCTTCGAACGGTCCGTCGAACAACCCCTGGGCCACGGGACTCTCAGTCGGCAGTTCATCGGTCTTGTTCATGACCGCATGACGGAATGCCGCTATCCCGAGCCGCTCAGGACATTCGAGACTGGCATCATTCCCGAACCTGTGTCCGTCGTCCCCCTCATCGAGGAGGGCAAGCGGGCCCTTGCCGCCATCAACCAGAGCATGGGCCTCGGTCTGGACGACTGGGACATCGACTACTATTACAACCTCTTCGTTCGGGAGCTCGGGAGGAACCCCACCAACGTCGAATGCTTCGACCTGAGCCAGTCAAACAGCGAGCATTCCCGTCACTGGTTCTTCAGGGGAAGGCTCTTTGTCGGTGGCGAAGAGGTTCCCGAAAGTCTCATGCAGATTGTCAAGGAGCCGTACCGGAGAAACCCGCGCAACAGCATCATCGCCTTCAAGGACAACTCGAGCGCCATTCGCGGGTATCTCGTACCCACGATAGTTCCCGAAAAACCCGGTCGCCCTTCGCCTTTTGTTGGAACCGAGACGACGTACCACCTGCTCTTCACCGCGGAGACGCACAACTTTCCCTCAGGGGTAGCGCCGTTCCCTGGTGCCGAGACGGGAACCGGGGGCAGGATCAGGGACGTCCATGCCACCGGCAAGGGTAGCCTCGTCATCGCGGGAACGGCGGCATACTGTGTCGGAAACCTCAGGATCCCGGGCTACCCTCTCCCCTGGGAGGAAGAGTCTTTCGCCTATCCCAACAATCTCGCCTCGCCCCTCCGGATAGAGATCGAGGCGAGCAACGGCGCGTCAGACTACGGGAACAAGTTCGGAGAGCCGGTGATACAGGGGTTCACGCGCTCGTTCGGACTGGTGATGCCGAACCGCGAGCGGAGGGAGTGGATAAAGCCCATCATGTTCACCGGAGGAGTCGGGCAGATCGATGAAAGACACACGGAGAAAAGGTCTCCCGAGAGGGGGATGCTGGTCGTAAAGGTCGGGGGACCTGCGTACAGGATCGGCATGGGCGGTGGCTCGGCGTCGAGCATGATCCAGGGAGAGAACGTAGAGGAACTCGACTTCAACGCCGTGCAGCGCGGAGACGCGGAGATGGAGCAGAAACTTAACCGCGTCATCAGGGCGTGTGTCGAGATGGGCGAAGCCAACCCTATCGTGAGCATCCATGACCAGGGTGCCGGGGGCAATTGCAACGTGGTGAAGGAGATCATCTATCCCGCCGGCGGGAAGATAGAGGTGAGAAAGATTCACGTCGGCGACCGCACACTCTCGGTCTTGGAGATATGGGGTGCCGAGTACCAAGAACAGGATGCCTTCCTTATTGAACCCGAAAGGATCGACCTGTTCCGTGCAATCTGCGGAAGGGAGAAGGTGCCCGTCGCCGCGATAGGGGAAATCACGGGTGACGGCAGGATCGTGCTGCACGACGACACGGGAACAGCGCCGCACGAGACCGCTCCGGTGAACCTCGATCTCGACAAGATCCTCGGTGACATGCCGGGGAAGTCATTTCACCTGGAAAGGGTCAGGCCGAACGCCGTGCCCCTTGCACTGCCGGCGGATCTCACCGTGCGGGAAGCACTCGACCGTGTTCTCAGGCTCGTCTCGGTAGGGTCCAAGCGCTTCCTGACCAACAAGGTCGACCGGTCGGTCACCGGCCTCATTGCGCGGCAGCAGTGCTGCGGCCCGCTGCAGCTCACCCTCTCGGACGTCGCCGTTGTCGCCCAGAGCCATTTCGGTTTGACAGGGGCGGCGATTGCAATAGGTGAACAGCCGGTGAAGGGTCTCATCGATGCCGCTGCAATGGCCAGGATGAGCGTGGGGGAGGCACTTACGAATATTGTATGGGCGAAGCTCACCGCGATCGAGGACGTCCGGTGCTCCGCGAACTGGATGTGGGCGCCCAAACTCCCGGGAGAGGGTGCCAGGCTTTACGACGCCGCGGTCGCGATGAGAGACATAATGATTGAGCTCGGCATCGCCGTTGACGGGGGGAAGGACAGCCTCTCAATGGCGGCCAAGGTGCGCCACCCCTCCGGAGATTCGGAACTTGTCAAGTCACCCGGCACGCTCGTCGTGTCCGCGTATGCGCCATGTCCAGATATTTCGAAGGTGATCACCCCCGACATCAAGTCGCCCGGCACCGGTACGATCCTCTTCATCGACCTGTCGGCGGGCCGTCACAGGCTCGGGGGATCAGCCCTTGCCCAGTGCTACAGTCAGGTCGGCGACCTGTCGCCTGATGTTGAGAATACCCGTCTTCTCAAAGAAGCATTCAACGCCGTCCAGGACCTCATCGGCAGAGGGTTGGTGCTCTCGGGCCACGACAGAAGCGACGGCGGACTCATCGTCACTCTGCTCGAAATGGCATTTGCAGGCAACTGCGGCATGGACGCAGACCTAGGCGGGCTCTTGTCGCGCCCAGGTGAAAGCCTTGCTCAATGCATACTCCCGCTCCTCTTTGCAGAAGAACTCGGCCTCGTCCTCGAATGTGACCCTCGCGACGAGCGCGAGATTCTCGGAACGCTCAACGGCAGGGGAATACCATCCCGCAGCATAGGGAAAAGCAGGGCTGACACGCGCATTTCGATACGCATCGGAAACCTGACAGTCCTCAGTGAGGACATGAGAGACCTCAGGTCGCTCTGGGAGGAGACGAGCCGTCGCCTCGACTTGCTGCAGGCCAACCCCGAAGCGGTGCAGGAGGAAGGGCAGGTCATGAGAGACCGTCCCGGCCCATGTTACCGAATCCCCTTCGAGCCGACTCCCACGCCTGAGATTCTTCTCAGGAGAGACTTGAAACCCGCGGTGGCCATTGTTCGAGAAGAGGGAAGCAACGGTGACCGCGAGATGACCTCGGCCTTTTATCATGCCGCCTTTGAACCATGGGACATCACTATGTCGGACCTCCTCAACGGCGGCGTCTCACTCGCACGGTTCCGGGGTATCGCCTTCGTGGGAGGCTTCAGCTACGCCGACGTGCTCGACTCTGCCAAGGGCTGGGCAGGCACCATCCGGTTTCACAAGGACCTCTATGGCGAATTCCAGAGCTTCTACGAGCGGAGCGACACCTTCAGCCTCGGCGTCTGCAACGGATGCCAGCTCATGGCCCTCCTCGGATGGATTCCCTGGCAAGGCATTCCTGACGAGGCTCAGCCGCGTTTCATACACAATTTTTCAGGAAGGTTCGAGTCTCGTTTTGCGACGGTAAGAATACTCGAAAGCCCTTCTCTTATGCTTGGCGGGATGGCGGAATCGGTGCTGGGAGTGTGGGTCGCACACGGTGAAGGGAGGGTCCATTTCCCTGACGTCCAAATACTCGAAGAGGTCATGGAGAAGCGTCTCGCCCCTGTCAGGTACGTGGATGACCACGGCTCGATCACCCAGGCATACCCCTTCAATCCGAACGGTTCTATCCGCGGCATCAGCGCTCTGTGCTCACCCGACGGGAGGCACCTGGCGATTATGCCTCACCCGGAGAGGACCTTTCTCACCTGGCAGTGGGCATGGATGCCCGAGGAGATGAAAAAGAGCCTCGCGGCGTCACCGTGGCTCAGGATGTTCCAGAACGCCCGGCAGTGGTGCGAGGAAACGAGCAGGGAGGTGTAGTTGATGAAAGTCGGGTACATAGGTCTCGGTCATCTTGGCAGGGCGATGGCGGGGAGGCTCATTTCGCAGGAGGTCGACCTTGTTGTGTGGAACAGGACAAGAGACAGGGCCTCCAGCCTTGGCGCGGAAATCGCGGACTCCCCTTCAGCGGTCATCTCGGCATCTGAAATCGTGTTCCTCAACCTCTTCGACAGCGCCGCCGTGGGCGAAGTCCTCACGGGAGAAAGGGGCATCCTCCAGGGAGACTGCCGCGGAAAGATAGTCATTGACACCACTACGAACCACTTCGAGACGGTGACGGGCTTCCACGAACTCCTGAGTAGAAGCGGCGGCTACTACCTGGAGTCACCGGTCCTCGGCAGTGTGGTTCCCGCTTCACAAGGCGCTCTCACAGTGCTGGTGAGCGGAGACTCCTCTGCTTTCGATAAGGCGCGTCCGCTTCTGGAGAAGGTGGGGAAGTCTATCTTCTATCTCGGAAAGCCATCCCTTGCCACAAGGATGAAACTCGTCAACAACCTCGTGCTCGGCTCCTTCATGGCAACTCTCGCGGAGGCGTTGGCCTTCGGGGAAGACACGGGCATTGAAAAGGCGCAGGTTCTCGACATCCTCGCCTCAGGCGCGGGGAGTTCGCTCGTGCTGAATGCAAAAAAGGAAAAGCTCCTCAGGGAGGATTTCTCGACCCACTTTTCGTCGGCTCTCATTTACAAGGACCTGCATTACCTCCAAGACCTCGCAAGGACGCTGAGGCGGCCGCTGTTCACAGGCAGCGTCGCCAAGGAACTCTTTGCCCTCACCCTCAACGAGGAAATGGAGCACCTCGACTTTTCGGTCCTCTACCGCGTCATGAGGAACATGTGAGACAAAGGAGCTCCCGGTGATCCAACTCTCCCTTCCCTTCACCTGCTGCTCCGTGGACCTCGCCGCCTACCTCACGAGGGTCTCGGGAAAAGAGGTCAGGCTCTTCCTCACCGATAACCGGTCGAGCATACTCTCGGTGAGACCGGAGAGAGAACGCATAACCGTGAGAATACACAGAATGTTTCTCGATGCTGGGATGGACGTCCTTCGGGAGGTCGGCGAGTTCACGCGAGGGAAAAGGGGGGACCTCGCTGTCATCAGACAGTACGTGAAAGCACACCGAGGCCGACTCGCAGAGTCGTCGCGGGACGTCCGCACAAAAGAGCGGGGAAGCTACCATGACCTGAGGTCGATCTTTGATTCGATCAACGACGAGTACTTCGGCGGCGAGGTTGCGAGTCGCATCACCTGGGGGCCGAGAAGATCTCGGCGCATAGTGCGAAAAAGGACACTGGGCAGTTACCACAGACATACGGATACCATAATCATCAGTACACTGCTCGACAGGAAACAGGTTCCTTCTCACTTCGTGGAGTTTGTGGTCTACCACGAGATGCTCCATGCGTTTCTCGGGATAGAGGAAAAAGAAGGAAGGCGCCGCGTCCACTCCGCCGAGTTCCGGCGGAGAGAAAGACTTTTCAGGGAGTACGAACAGGCAATCGCCTGGGAACTCTCCCACCCTTTCTGAACGACACAGATCAGTTGCAATACTGCTGTCGAGCTGCAGATAGAATGTCATGCGTGTTACAGTGAAATTATCGCGGGGCCTGACACGTGACGCACCTTTTCGACCGTTGAGTTCCTGGGAACTCAGAAAAACGACTGTGAGGAAGAGCATGAAACGGACCCTCATTCTGTTTATCTGTTTTGTCTGGGTCGTTGCGGCTGTTGACAGCATGGGGCAGACCGCAACAGAACCGGAGATAGTGGTGAAAACCGATCAGCGCAGCATAGCCTCGGGCAAGGAGCTGTTCAGGGCAAAGTGCGCGGACTGCCACAGGCCCGATACTGAATACACCGTAGTTGGCCCGGGCCTAAAAGGGATACTGAAAAACCCTACCCTCCCCGTGAGCAAGAAGCCGGCAACACCTGATAACGTCGCCGCCCAGATACGGCACCCGTATGGGGAGATGCCGCTTTTCAGATTCTCTCACGAAGAAATCCTCGACTTGATTGCCTATTTGAACACCCTATAGTGCCGGCACAGCGACTGTCCCCGGGACCTGGCGGCGCACCCTCTCCGTCGAGACACCGGCCGCAATGTGCAGCGAGAGGTCGCAGATGGCGTCGCGACCTTGCGCTCGAGGCGCATTATTGCGCTGTTCAGGGGGACACTACTTTCTCAGTCCATCCGTCGTGTAACATGGTGGGGGCGAGGCCCGTTCTCTCCCGCACCATGATCAAAAGGATTATGCTCACGCACGGAAGATGTCTATCCTCTTCATAAAATCGCTGCTGTCCCTGTCACTCCTGATTCTCGGCGGGATCGGAGTATTCAGCATGTTCGAGGTGTTCGGACCCATGGAGAAGAGACGCGATCCGGGGAACCTCAAGAGGCTGCACAGAATTACCGGTTACCTCTTTCTCGCGGTATTCGTCTTGATCGCCATCCTCTGCATCCGCATGCTCCTCATAACGAAGGCGGAACCGTCATCACGTGTCACGACCCATATTGTGCTCGCACTCGCCATCCTCTCCCTCATCTGCGGAAAGATACTCTTCGTGCGTGTGTACCGCCAGTTTTACCAGAAGGCACAGACAGCGGGCATCATCATCAGTTGCCTGACTTTCCTCCTCGTAGCGATCTCCGGTGGGTACCACCTGCTGATCACTGAGTTCGGCACTCGAGGCATAGAGAGCTATACCGAAAACAGAATGATGGGCAGGAACCGGGCATCAGAGGACAGGGCGGTCTCCTCCTATGTCAGCTCTGACCCCGAGGCGATCCGGCGCGGCAAGAAGATCTTTGATGCAAAATGTGCGGTATGCCATGATCCCCACACGAAGCGATCGCTGGTAGGCCCGGGTCTGACAGGCATTTTAAAGAACCCCGCCCTGCCTGTGAGCAGGAGGCCTGCGACGCCTGACAACATCAGGGCGCAACTCCGTCATCCCTTTAACAAGATGCCGTCCTTCGCGTATCTCACGGATTCGATGATCGAAGACGTTATCGCTTACCTGGCGACGCTCTGACGCGGGATATCCATGCGTTCGCCGAGGCATGAGGTAAAACGTCTCAAGCCCGAGAGTGGCAAGCAAGATTGAGACGAGAAATAAGGATGGAACGCAGCTTTACTATTGAAGGTAAGAAAGGGACTTCCTTCCTTGACATTGCTCGCGCACGTGCTGTAGGTTTAACAGACTCCTGAGTATGTGCCGGGCATATGTCCTGCACAGGAAGTCGCGAACCGGCTTACGGACCGTAGGTCTGCGTCGTGCGACCACAACCCCGCTAGATGAGGTGATGACATGACAAAGGCAGCTGAGAGTTCACGGAAGTTGACTGCACTTGCAAGAAAGTGGAAAGCAATGGAGGACCAGACCATCAGAAGTGCGGATTTGGTTCTTGCCAAGACAACCAATCCCTTGGTCAAGACGGTCATGGAGATGATCAAACGGGACTCGGAAAAGCACAAACTGGTGCTCCAGATGATCGGTGACAGCCTCTCGAAGGATGCACCTATCCTCACCCCTGACGAGCTGAAGACCGTCTCCGCGCTTCTCAACAAGCATATGGAGATAGAGTCCCGCTCGATTGAACTCGGCACTGAAGCGTACAGGGAGAGCCGTCTTCTCGTGCCCAGCTACCTCCTCTCGCTCCTGCTCGATGATGAGATGAAACACCACCGCATGATCGTCCAACTCACCGACGAATTAAAGAAGGCGTCGATTGCGACGTCAACGGGCGTCCGCCGCCCCCGGAAATAGCGATATAGCGAGAGAGCGTCCACGTCTGGGCGGCTCTCTCGCAGATCACCCGAGGCTCCGCCATCATGAATGTAATTCTCGCTCTTGAGGAAAGGCGCTCCATAAACTTCTTCGATCCCTCGAAAGACGTTCCCGAGGAGCTGCTGAGACACCTCCTCGATCTCGCGAACCTTGCCCCCTCTTCTTTCAATCTCCAGCCATGGCAGGTCGTTGTCGTGAGAGACGTTGCGAAGAAGAGACGGCTGCGGGAGTGCGCGCTGAACCAGCCGAAGGTCGAGGAGGCACCGGTGGTCCTGATCCTTGTCGCAGACCCGCTGGCACTCGAGCAGAACAGAGAACGGGTCCTCGACAGCTGGCAGGATCTGGAGTATATGAAACCGGAGATGAGAAGTTCCTATCTCAGCCTTATGGCTGAGCTTTACGGAACGCCTGACAGCGAGAAGAGGCGGCTCTTTGCGGTCAAGAACACGTCGCTTTACGCTATGAGCCTCATGGTAGCTGCAAAGGGTCTCGGCATTGAGACGCATCCGATGGACGGTTTCGACGAGGAATGCGTGAAGAGGGAGTTCAGCATACCCCCGGACAAGTCTGTTCCG
Organism: Chloroflexota bacterium; assembly: GCA_050257935.1. Classification (GTDB taxonomy): domain Bacteria; phylum Nitrospirota; class Thermodesulfovibrionia; order Thermodesulfovibrionales; family Dissulfurispiraceae; genus JBLMXV01. The sequence goes on along the minus strand of JBLMXV010000036.1, from coordinate 59,613 downwards.
ATGCTGATCGCAGTCGGCTACCTGCGAGAGAGGATAACGCTGCTGCCGAGGGCCTTCAGGCGGAGTATCGAAGAGTTCGTACGATTCGAATCCTATTGATATATCAGGAGGGCGTGTGGAACGAAAAGGCGTAGTGACGATAAAAGGCGGTCCTCTGACCCTCATCGGGCCGGAGCTCAAACCGGGGGACAAGGCTCCTGGCTTCACCGTGCTCGACGGGGAACTCAAGCCGGTGGGCCTCAAGGACTTCGACGGCCAGGTGAAGGTGATAAGCGTAACACCGTCGCTCGACACGCCGGTCTGTGACATGCAGGCTAGGCGCTTCAATCAGGAGGCAACAAGCCTGCCGGGCGGGGTGGTCATTCTGAACGTGAGCATGGACCTCCCCTTTGCTATTGCCCGTTTCTGTGCAGCAGCGGGAATTGACAAGGTGAAGGCTTTCTCGGACCACCGCGACGCATCCTTCGGCAATGCATACGGTGTCCTGATAAAAGAACTGAGACTCCTCGCCAGAGCAATATTCGTAGTCGATAAGTCTGACACCATCCGATATGTTGAGATAGTCCCTGAAGTGACCAATCACCCTGACTACGACAAGGCGCTGGCGGTAGTCAAGTCACTCGTTTCGTAGACTGCCAACCGAAAGAAGTCTCTGAATCGTCTGGCGGGGGTGTCCCGGCACTCCCGCTGTTGCACATGCCTTCGCCTTGTACCTGGTTCTGTAGGAAAAGACCTTCATTCGGACCGCTGAAAATCCTACAATAAAATCAGACCAACACCGGCAGATTCAAACGGCCCGTTTCAGCGAGAATAACCACTAGCGGTGCACAAGAAAACGATCCATGGGGCAGGGCGAGATGCCGGAAACCTACCTGCTGCGATACCTTATCCATCGTAAGACCACCCCTGAGGGGCACTGTTGTACCACACCGTCGGCGAATTCGAGGACAAGTCACCCTTAATTGAACCTCATCGCAACCAGAGAGGTTCGGAGGCGCCCTGTCCCGTAATGCAACTGTAATGAAAGGAGTTGGGGAGTTGCCGGTGCGAGGTCCTGACAAGGCGGCCGCGGCTCCTGCCCGATCCTGGTGCTTTGTTGACAATCAGGATTTCATGCGATATAGTGAGACTATCCTGATGTCGGGTCTCCCGCTGCCGGTGATGAAAGGGCCATCGCGATACCCAGGCAAGCATTGCTTCGGAGGCGAAAGTTCTTCTCATGAGACAGGCGTGCAACCGGTCAGGCGCACTGGGTGTGAGGTCTTCGTCTGGGGAGGCATCGGACTTACCGGCATGTCGTCCGGCATCTGCAGTGTATCACGGTACCACTAAGAAAGGAGGAGAAGACTATGGCGTACACGGCAAAGGATTACTCGAAACTCATCGGCATGAACGGCTTCAGCGAAACCCTGTTAAAGAATCATTTTACTCTCTACCAGGGATACGTGACGAACACCAACAAGGTGCTCGACACCCTCATGGGGATGCTCAGCGAGGGGAAGACCGCGGCGCCCGAGTTCGCCGAGTTGAAGAGGCGGCTCGGCTGGGAGTTCAACGGCATGAGGCTCCACGAATTCTATTTCGAGAACCTCGGGGGCAAGGGCGGCATCGGCAAGGACGGGAAACTCGCAAAGAAGATGGCGGAAGATTTCGGTAGCTACGAAACCTGGGAGAAGGCTTTCAAGGCGGTGGGGGCCATGAGAGGCATCGGCTGGGCCGGGCTGTACCAGGATTCCGCCAACGGCAAGCTCCTGAATTTCTGGATCAACGAGCATGACGTCGGACATCCCGCAAGCTGCAACCTGATTCTCATCATGGACGTCTTCGAGCATGCCTTCATGATCGATTATGGCCTGAAGAGGGCGGACTACATCGAGGCCTTTTTCAAGAACATCAATTGGGCCGCCGCTGAAGCGAGGCTCAAATAGACGAGGAGGTTCCATGCCGGTCATCGACTACGGCGAACTGAAGATCGAGGTGGATGAAGAAGGCTTCCTCAAAGAGCCCGACACCTGGAACGAGAGGGTGGCCTGCGCACTTGCCCTGCAGGAGGGAGTGGATGAACTCACAAAGGAGCGGATGAGCATCATCAGCTTCTTGAGGGCATATTATAGCGAGTTCCACTCCTTTCCCATACTGCGCGCGGTATGCAAAAACATCCATCAGCCGAAGGAGTGCGTAAGCGAGCAGTTCATCGATCCCCTGAAGGCATGGAAAATTGCCGGGCTCCCCAACCTGAGTGTGACGGGTACGGCATCAGCCGACGAGGCTAGCAGGATATACCGCATGCTCGTCCCCGACTGACCGTTTCACGAGGCGGCAGGTGGCAAGGCACATCGTCACCTGTCGCTCCGGAATTTAACTGTAACTGCAAGCCAAATCATCGGTCGCCCGAACGCTGCGTCACCCTTCCGCACCCTTTACACACATGGGACACAGATGATATCTTTTTTGTTACAACTATGCCCGTGACCCTTGCGCACGAATTCTTCATACAGCTTCACCTGACCGAACGGTGCAACCTTCGCTGCACGCATTGTTACCAGGAAGGAACCTGCTCCCAGGAGATGTCCTTTGGCGAGGTGCGGGGTCTCGTCTCAGAGGTCTCGGAGATGATCAGCGAGTGGGAAGACTCTTACGCGCTTCGTTTTTCCCGGAGTTTTAACGTAACAGGGGGAGAACCCCTGCTTCGTCCCGACCTCTTCGATATTCTGGAGGAGATAGCCTCACACGGATTCAGCCTCTTCGTCCTGTCAAACGGAACCCTCGTCTCGGATCAGGCAGCTCGAATGCTTGCCGAAGCTGGAGTTGAAGGTGTTCAGGTGAGCATAGAGGGGCCTGAGGCGGTTCATGATGCCGTCCGGGGCAGAGGTTCATTCTTGTCCGCGATCCGCGGCATCGGTAGCCTTCTCAAGGCAAAGGTGCCCGTCTCTCTCAACGTGACCCTTTCCGAGTTCAATGCTGCCAGATTCCCCGAGGTCGTGGAGCTTGCAAAATCCCTGGGGATACCGAAGGTGGGGTTTTCGCGGCTCGTGCCCTCAGGAAGGGGCCTCGCCATGGTCAATGACTCCCTGAGACCGGAACGACTTCGAACCATTTACTCCGAACTCCTCTCCATCGACGCACCCGGGATCGAAATCGTGACCGGAGATCCGATTGCCTCTCAGGTAGGCTCTACGACTGACCTGACCGACTGCGGGGCCATACCGCAGGGAGGATGCGCAGCTGCGGTGTCCGGATTGACCGTCCTGCCGGACGGCACGGTTACTCCCTGCCGAAGACTCGCCGTCCCCATCGGCAACATCCGCCACGACTCACTCAGGGAACTCTGGGCGACTTCACCTGTGCTCGAGTCGCTGAGGGAAAGGAGAAGATACACGGGCAGATGTGGAACCTGCCCCAGATGGGCGCGGTGCCGCGGATGTCGGGCGATCGCCTACGCCCATTCGCAAATGAGGGGACACGGCAACTTCCTGTCGGAGGACCCCCAGTGTTTCATCGAGGGTTCAGCCCGTGCCTCATGATGGCCTCATGGACGAACGTGCCCTCGGTCCTGAGCACGGCCCCCTGCAGCGGGCAAGATTGCACATCAGGGGAGGAAGGAGGAGACTACGGCAAGGCAAGACCGCTGCAGGCATCGTCACCCTTTACGACGCACTTGAGGGGGCTCTGACATGGTTCGTCGCTTCAGCAGAACGAAGACAGCTTCTCAGGGTCCATGAGGGTGAGAACCTCAATGACGAGCGTGCCTTGTTCAGGATATTGCAGCGTTCGGGCTTCCTCGACCAGAGCTTCGACTATGACGCATTCGACAGGATCGTCGAAAGGGCGACCCGGGAGGAGATGTCAGATTTTGACTATCGCGACATGCTCAGCCAGTTCGAGTCGGTTATGACTCAACTCGGCGTCATGCCTTTCGATGAGGGAGACCTGCCACCCGAGGATCCGTCAACGTATTAATGTTATGACTTTGCTCTCTCCCCTGTCCCTCACCTTCTCAGGTACCACCATGCATTCACCGCGATGAGAACAATCGTGCAGAAGAGAACGACATCGGGCGACACCTGCAGGTAGACCAGCTTTTCCACGTAATGAATAATAAAGGAACCGCCGTATCCGAGCTGAGGTTGATCTTTCGACCGCAGCCAGACTTCGAGATGGGTGAGCGGGCAGTACCAGTCGAATATCTGTATCATCAGCGCGAAGGCGAGGCCGGAGACGTGGAATATCCTCACCGCCTTCAGCCTCCTCCCCCATAGCCCGCCTATAAACAAGAAGACTATCCAGAGAAGGTGGAGGCATACTACACCGTCAGCAAGCGCTCTGTACGGCACATCCGTTCTCCGATCATCCTCCTACTGTAACTCAAAGCGCTGTCTCTCGACGGGCAACCTGATTCCGCTTCTCCGACAGCTCTACCCTAACGAAACAAAGCCCCCAAAGACTGTTTCACGCTTCGGCCAGATCGGTTGCCAGACTCGCATCGCTCCGTCCGCAAATCCTTATGACCGTGATGAGACATAGTATCATAATCGCGGCGTGTCCCTTATCATTCATTAGCATGAGGAGCATCGGCGGGACGGCAGTCAAACAAGGTAATTTGTAATGATTCTGCGAGATAGGCGCTCCTCGCAAGGCTGCCCGGAGGTCCGCCCGTTTCTTTCCCTGAAGCCCGGCGCTGAGGTATAATGGGGCGCTATGCCGGCAGCGCTGTGTCTTTTTCTTGCCGCGATCCTATGGCACTCTCCCCTGTGCGCAGATTCTATCATCGGCGGAGAGACTGTCTATGTGGTGAAGAAAGGTGACAACCTCCAGATCATCTCCGCCAGGCTCGGGGTTGCCGCGGCATACATAATCGAGGCGAACAGCCTCGACACCGAGAAGCCCCTGAAAATCGGCCAAAAAATCGTGGTCAATACCGCGAGAATCGTGCCGAAGGAGATGGAAAATGGCCTGATCATCAACATCCCTGAGAAGGCGCTTTACGTGTTCAAAGAAGGCATCGTAACTGCATATCCGATCGGTCTCGGGATGCCCTCATGGAGAGGCCTGACCAGATGGAGGACTCCTGTGGGAGAGTTCAAGGTCCTCGCCAAGCAGAAGAATCCCACATGGTACGTGCCTGAATCCATGCAGTGGAAAATGCAGGTCGAGGGTAAGGAGGTGAAGAAGATCGTCCCTCCCGGGCCCGATAACCCGCTGGGAAGGTTTGCCGTCAAGACATCCATTCCCGGGGTCCTCATTCACGAGACGATCTGGCCTTCCTCGGTTTACCGGTTTGCCAGCCACGGCTGCGTGCGGATGCTTCCGGAGCACATGGAAGTCCTCTTCGAAGAGGTCAAGACCGGCACACCTGGGGAAATCATTTACATGCCGGTCAAGGTAGCCGTCTCTCCGGAAGGACGCGCATATCTCGAGGTGCATAAGGATATTTACGGCAAAGTGAAAAACCTGGACGATGAGGTGAGAAGACTCGTGAAGCAACACAGCATGTCGGACAAGGTGGACTGGAGCAAGATCGAGCTGATAATCAGGAAGCAGCGAGGTACGGCGGAGGATGTCACGCTATGATATCGAGGAGAGAGATCCTAAAAGCCGCCGCATCGTTTATCGCACTGCGCGCATCCGGCAACGCCTTCGCCTCCGGCGACAGGGAGCGGATTATCAGGCTTCACCATGTCCATACCGGAGAGCACCTAGTCGTCCCGTACTTCGCCTGCGGCGCATATGATACGCAGGCACTCTATGAGATAAATCGGCTACTGCGATGCCATTTCACCGATGAAGTGATCCCTATCGATGTGGGGCTGGTAGATCTGCTTCACGAGGTGACGACGCTCGTCGGCGGGACGAACCCCGTACACGTCGTCTCGGGATACAGATCCCCCGCGTATAACACATACCTGAAGAGCCTTGGCAGGAAGGTAGCCCGCAGCAGCCTGCACCTGCAGGGACAGGCGGTAGACTTCTCGATACCCGACGTGCTGCCGAAGCAGCTCGCCCGTGCGGCGAGATCACTCGCTGCAGGTGGAGTTGGAGAGTACCGCAATTTCGTGCACATCGACATAGGCAGGGTCCGTTACTGGTAACATGCCCCCCGATTCATTCGCAGCGCCGTCATCATTTCCACCGCACGTGGCTCGTGGCTAACTGGAAAATGTGCCTGTGGCTCTGGTAGAATTAATGCCTATTTTTCTCGTAAGGAGAAGAACATGCAAGGCCAGACAGCACTGATCACCGGCGCAGGAAGAGGGATCGGCAAGGCCATCGCCGAGGCCCTCGCCAAGAGGGGGGCCAACATCGTCGTAGCTGATGTAAACCTCGAAATCGCCCGGCCGGCCGCTGCGGACCTTGAGCAATACGGCGTGAAAAGCCTCGCAGTCAAGGCAGATGTGTCACAATCCTCCGACGTCGCCGGAATGTTCGAGCAGGCGGCGACGTCCTTCGGCAAGGTCGAGATCGTAGTAAACAACGCGGGAATCACCCGGGACGGCCTCCTCATGAGGATGAAGGAAGAGGACTGGGATGCGGTGCTCGACATCAACCTTAAGGGCACATTCCTCTGCATGAAAGAGGCCGTCAGGCTCATGTCCAAGCAGCGGTACGGAAGGATAGTCAACATCGCGTCCGTGGTGGCGTTCATCGGCAACCCAGGTCAGGCCAACTACAGCGCCTCAAAAGCGGGGATTGTCGGACTCACGAAGACAGCGGCGAAGGAATACGCTTCACGAAACGTTACCGTCAACGCCGTGGCGCCCGGCTTCATCACAACCGCCATGACGGACGCCTTGCCAGAGACGGTACGGCAGGAGATGCTTAAGGCGATCCCCATGAACAGGTTCGGGACGATAGAAGACGTGGCACACGCAGTCGCGTTTCTCGCTTCACCGGAATCCGCCTACGTGACCGGACAGGTTATTCATGTGAACGGCGGCATGTACATGTGACACGATTCTAATTCCACATGCCAGCACATCAAATGAGATTTCTTGCAATGGAGGAGGTAGCATATGATTGATGAAAAGGTAAAGGACATCATTTCGAATCAGCTTGGCGTCGACAAGTCGGAGGTGACGCCGGAAGCGTCGTTCGTCGAGGACCTCGGCGCCGACTCGCTCGACACGGTGGAACTCGTCATGGCCTTCGAGGAGTCTTTCAACATCGAGATTCCGGACGAAGATGCAGAAAAGATTGCGAAGGTAAAGGACGCGATAGAATACATCAAGAAGAAAGCCGGATGAGCCTGGGGAGAAGAGTAGTCATCACCGGCCTCGGCATGGTGAGCCCCCTCGGCATCGGAGTCGAAGCGTCGTGGGAAGCGGCGCTTCATGGCCGGTCCGGAATAGGCCCTATCACGCAATTCGACGCCTCAGCATTTGCCTCCCAGATTGCGGGCGAAGTCAAAGACTTCGACCCCGCGCTGTACATTGAAGCGAAAGAGATAAAGAAGATGGACAGGTTCATCCACTTCGCAATGGCAGCGGCGACGATGGCAGTGGAGGATGCGAAGCTCGAAATAGGTGCGCACAATGCGACCAAAGTCGGCGTCTTCATCGGATCAGGCATCGGAGGGCTGCGAACAATTGAGAACTACCACCAGGTGCTGCTCGACAAAGGGCCGCGTCGTGTCTCACCGTTCTTCATACCCATGCTCATCATCAATCTAGCGTCGGGGAACGTCTCCATCAAGTTCGGCGCCAAGGGTCCGAACTCCGCGGTGGCAACAGCCTGCGCTACGGGCAGTCATGCCATAGGAGACGCCTTCAGACTCATTCAGCGCGGAGAGGCGGATGCTATGATCGCCGGCGGCGCCGAAGCGGTGGTCACACCGCTGGCGGTCGCGGGCTTCTCTGCTATGAAAGCCCTTTCTACCAGAAACGATGAACCTGACAAGGCGAGCAGGCCCTTTGATGCTGAGAGGGACGGCTTTGTAATCGGAGAGGGGGCGGGTGTCGTCATCATCGAGAGTATGGAATACGCCCTGGCGAGGGGCGCGAAGATCTATGGAGAGATCATTGGATACGGCATGTCGAGCGATGCCTATCACATCACCACCCCGGCACCGAACGGGGAGGGAGCCGCGCGCTGTATGAGGGCCGCCATCGCAGATGCGGGAATACCCCCAGAGACTGTGGAATACATAAACGCCCACGGCACCTCGACGAAGTATGGCGATGAACTTGAGACTGCGGCGATCAAGCAGGTCTTCGGCGACCACGCTTACAGGCTCTGCGTGAGTTCAACCAAATCGATGACCGGCCACCTCTTGGGAGCTGCAGGCGGGGTGGAAGCTATTTTCACGATCTTAGCCGTGCTTCACGGCACGGTGCCGCCGACCATTAACCTCGACCGCCCTGATCCTGAGTGTGATCTTGACTACGTACCGAACACTGTCCGGTCCAGGGAGTTGGACGTGGCGATGAACAACTCCTTCGGTTTCGGTGGAACGAATGCCTGCCTCATTTTCAGAAAGTTTAGAGGAGTTTGAACACAAGCTAGGCTATCGATTCAGAGAGAAGGCCCTCTTAAGAGAGTCTCTCACCCACAAGTCCTTCCTGCACGAGAACCCCGGCGTTGCTCAGGCGCACAACGAACGTCTTGAGTTCCTCGGTGACTCGGTCCTCAACCTCGTAGTATCAGAAGCGCTGTTTCAAGACCCTACCATCTTCACCGAAGCCGAGATGTCGAAGATGAGATCTCGCCTCGTGAGCAGGTCCAAACTGTTCGAAATGGCGTCTCATCTCTCACTGGGCAATTACCTGCTCCTCGGCAGGGGCGAGGAGGCTACCGGCGGCAGACAGAAGCGATCCGTTCTTGCGAATGCCATGGAGGCAATCTGCGGCGCGGTCTTCCTCGACAGCGACTATCTCACCGCGCGCTCCCTCATCTTCACGCTGTTCGATAATATGATCACGCGTCAGGCGAGCCAGGACGAAGGACACGACTTCAAGACCGAACTCCAGGAAACCTGTCAGCGCATGTTCAACACGCTCCCGGAATACATAATTGTGAGACAGGAGGGGGAGGAGCACCGCAGGGTTTTCACCGCAGAGGTATATATAAGAGGTGAAGCAAGGGGCAGAGGCATAGGAAAGAGCAAGAAAGAGGCGCAGATGAACGCGGCGAGAGAAGCTCTCATAGCCTTGCATCGATGAACAGACAGATCCTCGCTTGGTGCCTGTACGACTTCGCGAACTCCAGTTACTCTGCGGTCATCGCAGCAGTGATCTTTCCCGTATACTACACCGGGGTCATTGTCGGCAACGAGACAGGACAGGGTGACCTCTGGTGGGGCAGAGCGATAGCCTTGAGCATGGCCTTTGTGGCGATCACGTCTCCATTCCTCGGCGGCATAGCCGACTACGCTCGCATCAGGAAGAGGTTTCTCATACTCTATACGCTCCTCTGCGTCACCGCCGTGTCAGGCTTGGCATTCCTCAGGCAAGGCATGGTAGCAGAAGGCTTCTGCCTCATCGTACTCGCCAACATCGGACTCGAGGGGGGGCTTGTCTTCTACAACTCCTTCCTTCCCGAGATCGCTCCCAGGACCTACGTGGGGAGGGTATCCGCGTGGGGCTACGGCATCGGGTACGCCGGCTCAATAGTCTCACTCGCCGTCGCCCTCGCCCTCATACAGCATAAGCTGCTCTCCGCCACCTGGATCATGGTTGCGCTCTTCTTCGCACTGTTCTCTTTCCCTGCGTTTCTCTCCCTCCCACGGGACCAGAGAGGCAACGCCCCGATCGTCAGTGCAGCGGCGCAGGGACTGGTGAGCACCTGGCGACGACTGCGGGAGATACTCTCCCAACGAGAACAAAGAACATTCCTCGTCGCCTACCTCATCTACTCTGACGGCATCAATACAATTATCGTATTTTCGAGCATCTTCGCCTCAAGGACGCTCGGCTTCTCGACTGAGGAACTGGTGTGGCTCTACATCACGGTCCAGGCCACCGCCTTGCTGGGGGCTTTCCTCGTAGCCCGTACGATCGACTACGGGGGCCCAAAGAGGGTTGTCAGCATGACCCTCGGTCTGTGGTCTCTCGTATCCGCTGCAACATACTTCGTCGAAGGCAAGTCTGCCTTCTTCGGTATCGCTTCCATCGCCGGTCTCGGCCTCGGCTCGATTCAGGCGGCGTCGCGCGCATTTTACGCCCAGTTCATCCCCGAAGGCGAGGAGTCGGAATATTTCGGGGTGTACTCGCTCGTCGGAAAATCATCTGCCATACTGGGACCGCTTCTGTTCGGCCAACTCTCCGCGACCTTGGGAAGTCAGCGTCCTGCGATACTGTCGGTCCTTGCCTTCTTCCTGGCAGGTTTCCTGGTCATCAGAACAGTGCGCGGGGGAGCCCCCAATGTGTAAACTGTCGCTCCCGAAGCGCCTCCTGCCCAATAGCGCCGCGGAACGGACTTCACTTATAATATATCTGCGTTTTATCGCTCATCAGCTCTGCTCGGGCCACGATCCCGCAGACACGGTCTCCCGGTTCAGATGCGCATAAATGAAAACCTGAAAGGGCTCATACTGGCCATAGTGGTCATCGTGATATTCCTGTATGGATACCGTTACTACCGGTATACCCAGGATGATCCCGACTTCTGTTCTTCCTGTCACGTAGTAAAGGAGGCCGAGGCGAACTGGCTGAACGGGGGTCACCGGAATGTGCTTTGCCAGAATTGTCATCAACTCGGAAACCTCGAACAGAACCTCCGGCTCATCTCATACATCATGACCGGCAGGAATCCGATCGCGCTCACTCACGGCCGCTTCGGACCATGGGAAGAGTGCCGGAACTGCCATATGGATACGATTTCACAGGGTTCCGTGTCGCCGACGAAGACTTACGGACATGCCAGGCACGTACTTGTCCAGAAGGTGGAGTGCAGGACCTGCCACATTTCAACGGACCATGATTTTCCACCGAACGGCGCTGCCTGCGAGAAGTGCCACCAGGGCAAGGGTGTCCACGGGATGGAAGTGGAAGGGTTCTCATGCCTCAAGTGCCACTCATTCACACGGCAGCCGCTTCCCATGCTCTCACGGACCCTGTGCGTGGGATGCCATACAGATCTTCCCGCCAAGGGGGCTATGTCAGGTCTCTCGTGTCATTACTGCCACATACCGCACACGAAGGAAAAGCCAACGCAGCAGACATGCACCATCGAGTGCCACCGTTCGCAGGCCTCGCTTGGGCAGCATGGCCTCCATGTGAAGCAGGGCATTGATTGCATGCATTGCCACAAGCCCCACACATGGAGCGCAAAAGAGCGGGTGAGGCAGCTTTGCAGCGAGTGCCATGCTTTCAGGGATTCAAAGGGCTTCCGGTACATCTTCTAATCGTTGTCGCGGCATCGTCGCTCTCTTTTCGCAATCCTGCACCGCCTGAAGCTGGTTTTTTGCAATTCTGCGAACCTGCAGGAGCGGCATAATAATAAAATCAAGGAGATATAACCTGGTACGGCATATGCTTCTAATATGGACAGAAACAAACAAATGACGCGGAGGAGGACAAGATGAAGACGAAGAATATAGCACATACCGCACTCTACATAGGTGCAGGCGCAGGGATTCTGGTCTTTGCCCTCGCAGGTCTCTTACCCAGCGTGTTTATCGGTGGAGTGGTCGGCCTGAAGGTTGCGACGTTTCTGTTCGGCGCACCCCTCGGCGTCGCCTTGCTGCCAAGGATCATCGTAGGGGCATTCATGGTACTCGGCATAACCGTTGCCGCCACGGTCTTCACAATCGGAGGCAGCCTGCTCGGGTGGCTCTTCGGCACAGTAGTTGACCACGTAAGGGCTGGTCGTACGGTTGACCTCACCCCGAAACAAACTAAGGCCTGATTCGGGCCGTCATAACAACAAGAAAGGGGTTCCCGATTCTGGGAACCCCTTTCTTGTTGTTGTCGCACCGAAAACGTAGACCAGACTTGGCAGCTGCCACTCCTTCTACGGCTGGCATGCACTCTCCAAACTCATGCGATTCACATCTCCGGCGTCGGCATCATGCCGCCAACTTTTCTCCACTTCAGTCCCCGGTTCATCGCATCGTTTTTTCCGCCGGCACCGCCCCCCTGGATTTCTTTTGCACATCTGCACAGGAACTTTCTTTTTTTTTGCAATTCTGCAAATACTTCATTACCTAACTATCTGTCTTTTAAGTCCATTTTGTTCTGGCACAAGACATGCTTATTAGGAATCAACGACTCAAACAAGGAGGAAAGGAAAATGAAAAGGACTTCCACCATAGGCAGAAAAGGCGTATATATCGGAGCGGCTGCGGGCCTCTTACTCTTTGCGGTATTGGGTCTACTTCCTAGTTCCTTCATCGGGGGCGTCCTTGGCCTCAAAATGGCGAGCTACTTTGTGGGCAACCCTGTCGATGCAGGAGTGACATCCAGGGCGATTGTCGGAATGACAATGGTGCTTGGAATCTTCATAACTGGAGTCGTCTTCGTAGGCGGAGCAGGCCTTACAGGCTGGCTGCTCGGGCAGGCTGGCCTTTCCCTCAGAAACAGAACGGTCCAGAAACTTGCATAAGACCATTTTCGCACAGATAGGAAATATCAGAAAGGAGGAATGGCGATGATGAAAGGTGACAGCATAGGAAGAAAAGGCCTGTACATCGGCGCGGCCGTAGGCCTCGTCCTGTTTGCGGTGATCGGCCTGCTCCCGAGTTCCTTTATAGGTGGTGTGCTCGGCCTGAAGATAGCCGGTCACATCTTCGGGACACCCCTGGGAGTAGCCGTGCTGCCGAGAATGGTGGTTGGCCTTTCAATGCTTCTCGGGATACTCATCACGGGCTTCATCTTCGTGGTGGGTCTCTCTATCGCCGGGTGGCTCTGCGGACATGTCATCGATGTGGTCCGGGCAGGGAAGGCCGTACCGGCAGACCTTACGGCTGAGAAGAAAAGAGCCGAAGGGTAAACGTACTCTCAACACACATTAACTACAGGAGGTAGTCATGGCAGAAAATGCAACAAAGGTTCAGGAGGCGGCCGTCTTATCACCGGCGGCTGCGGCATGGCAGGCGATAGTTGATCGTCTGTCAGGGTACAGCAAAACGTTCTATGCACTTGTGGCACTGTCGGCCTTCGTGCTGGCAGCCGGTCTGGCCGCAGGGGTCCACGCGATGTATGTCGGCTATCATCATGCGTACAACGTGACGCGTGAGATACCCTGGGGTATTTTGATCTCCACGTACGTCTTCTTTGTGGTGACCTCTACAGGCCTCTGTCTCGTTTCTTCGATCGGACATGTGTTCGGCGTGAAGAATTTCATGCCCATCGCGAAAAGGGCAGTCTTTCTCTCCATTATCACGATCGTCGCCGGGTTCATGGTCATCGCCTTCGAGATCGAGAATCCCCTCAGGATGGCCCTGTACAATGTGATCTCCCCCAACCTCACCTCCAACATCTGGTGGATGGGAACCCTGTACGGAGTGTACCTCTTCTTCATGACCCTTGAGTTTGTATTCCTCCAGCTGGACAAACATAAGTTTGCTATGTATTCGGGACTGATGGGGGTTTTCTCCGGTATCGCCGCACACAGTAACCTCGGAGCGGTATTCGGAATGCTCCACGGCCGTGAGTTCTGGTATGGACCCTATATGCCCATCTACTTCATCGCCTCGGCCATGATGTCAGGCTGCGCGACCATCATCTTCTTCACCTATCTGGCTTACAAGGTGAACGGCGAGCAGATGGAGAAACCGATGAGGAAGGCCCTGGAGGCGACTACTAAAGTCGGCATACTCCTGACCGGCGTCATCATGTTCTTCTCCACATGGAAGATCATCACCGGCTTCGCCGGGGGCCCGGGGAAGGTGGAGGCACTCCATGAGATGCTGTTTGGCAGCTTCGCCTTCAACTTCTGGGGTCTCGAGGTAGCCATGGGGATGGTGGCGCCGATGCTGCTCTTCCTCCTGTCCCGCGGCAGGAATCTGAAGATGATCTTCACCGCTTCGGCACTGATGATCTTCGGCATCTTCTTCATGAGGTATGACCTTGTGGTCATCGGCCAGACTGTTCCTGTATTATACGAACTCGGCGTAAACGAGTATGCGCAGATGCTCAGCTACACCCCGTCGGCGCACGAGATCCTCATCGTTCTGGCCGGCATTTCGCTCGTGAGTTTCTCCTTCCTCGTAGGTGAGAAAGTATTTGGCGCCCACAGGGTGGAAGAGCACGCGCACGAGGTTGAAAGACACGTCCCCGCCGTAGAGCATGCAATGGCTGAGGAAAGAGCCAGCTAGCAGAAAGGCCCGGCTGCCCCTCGTGAGGCCGTGGGGCAGCCGGACGACCAACAATAGAGACCCTAAGGAGGTAACGTAAATGAAGTTCAGCAGACTCAAATCCGCACTCACTGACCCTGATATAAAGAGCGTTAACGCGATGGAACGGCGGGAGTTTCTCAAGATGGGGCTCCTCGTGACCGGCACGCTTGCCGGAGGAACGCTGCTCCAACTTGTCTCTGCAGTCGAGAAGAGTTTCGCATCGCAGAAGGAATTCATCGAAAAATACCCGTACAAGCCCCATTACGGCATGCTGATACGAGTGGACCGCTGCATCGACTGCGAGCGGTGCGCCGAGGCGTGCAGGACCACAAACCAGGTACCGTCATACGGATACCGCACAAGGGTTATGGAACGTGAACTTCCCAGTGCCACAGGGCAGAAGCGGGAGTTCATAGACGTGCTCTGCAACCAGTGCAACAATCCTCCCTGTGTCACCGCCTGTCCCACCAAGGCGACATACAAGGACAAGACAAACGGCATCGTGATGATGCAGTACGACAAATGCATCGGGTGCAAGACCTGTATGGTAGGATGTCCTTACAACGCCAGGTACTTTAACAATGAGAAAAAGGCAGTCGATAAGTGCAATTTCTGTTACGATACACGGCTTGCCAAGGGCCTGGCGACAACTGCCTGTGCCGAGGCATGCCCCGCAGGATGTCGAGTGTTCGGAGACCTCTCCGACCCCAAGAGCGAGATCTATCGCATGGTTCATCAGCTCGAGAGGCCGGTGTGGGTGATGCGTCCCGAAACGGGAGCGAAGCCCAACGTGTTCTATACGAAGGGATAGAACATTATGAGGGCCACATCACCAACACCCATCATGCACCTGCGCGGGAGTTCCCGGCAGGGACACTACGCAAAGACACCCTGTGGAGGTAACCATATGAGAATAGTCATTTCACTCTTAATCGCATGCACCCTTTTCGCCGCATACCACGTCGGCGCAGGGCAGGCCATCGCCGAGGAGGGAGGAGGCGGAGACATCCTCTATTCCAAGCCGGTAAAGGCTGTCGTCTTCAGCCACAAGGTCCACGTGGAGCAGACCGGTCTCGACTGCAATCTCTGCCACGACAAGCTCTTCCAGATGGAGGCCCTGACCGCCGAGAAATCGGGGACTCTCAATCACAAGTCTTTCAAAGAGGGGAAATACTGCGGTGCCTGTCACGACGGCAGCATGACTTTCGGAAACGGGCAGTGCGCCCGCTGTCATATCGGGGTCATCGGTTACAACCGGGTCACCAAATCACAGAAGGAGAGCGCCTCGGCAGGTCACTAACACAAGCACCTCCTCTGCTCGTAGCGTTGCCAACAGCCCCTGTCCCGCAGGGGCTGTTCATTTTTCCCTCGTGAGCACCTCAAAGAACTTGAAGATCAATACAGTGAATGTCCCGCAGGCAAGTGCCCCGAAAACACCCATGAAGCACACCACAAGGACCACGCCGATGATGACGAGGAAATGGTGAGGAGCAAAGTTCGCATCGAACAGGCGGTTGAGGTCATGGGCGACGGCATCGCTCCAGCCTCCGCCCGGGCTCTGTCCCAGGACGAGATCCATGGTCAATGCCACGGCAACCCCTAGCGTGCCTCCTATTGCGGCTCCGATGCGGAATGCCTTCTTCATTCATGCTCTATGTCGTACTTCTTGAACTTGCGATATAGTGTAGCGAGGTCTATGCCGAGAGCCTTGGCAGTTTCCTCCTTGTTCTTGTTATGGGCCTTGTAGGTGGCGAGGAGCAGATGCCTCTCGTAGTTGCTGAGGTAGGCCTTGAGGGAAGATGCCTCTTTCTCGAAATCCCCTTTGCGAAACTTCTCGGGCAGGTCCGCGACAGTGATGAACTGCCCTTCTGCAAGCACCACCGACCGCTCGATGACATTCCTCAGTTCACGGACGTTTCCGGGCCATGAGTACTCCACGAGCGCAGCGAGCGCGTTGCCGTCTATACCCTTTATCCCCTTCTTGTGCTCTTCGTCGAACTTCTGAACGAAGTGCCTAGCGAGCATCTCGATGTCCTCCATGCGCTCGCGCAGCGGCGGGACCTTGATCTCGATTACGTTCAATCTCCAGAACAGGTCTTCCCTGAACCTCCCTTCCTTCATCCTCACATCGAGGTCCGTGTGTGTCGCGGACAGGATCCTCACGTCCACCGCCTTGGGCCTCGTGTCGCCCAGAGGGTTGACCTCTCCCGTCTCAAGGACCTTGAGAAGCTTCGCCTGGAGATTGGCCGGCATGTCACCTATCTCGTCTAGAAACAGAGTGCCCTGGTGAGCCAGAGGTATCAGGCCCAGCTTGTCCGAGACGGCACCGGTGAAAGCGCCTTTCTTGTAACCGAACAGCTCTGATTCGAGAAGTCCCTCGGGGATGGCGGAGCAGTTTATGGAGATGAACGGCTTGTCCCGGCGAGGGCTGCTGCAGTGGATGAGTTCGGCGATGAGTCCCTTGCCCGTGCCGCTTTCGCCGAGGATGAGGATATTGCTCTTCGTGGGGATCACCTTCTCGATGGTCTCCAGGACTTTCAGCATCGTATCCGAGTTTGCGACGAACTCCCTGCAGGCGATCCGCTGCTGACTTACCTCCTGCTTCAGGGCGATGTTTTCCCTTACAAGGCGCTTCTGCTCGAGGACCTTTCTGATGGTGAGCTTGATCTCTTCATTCAGGAAGGGTTTCACGATGTACTCGATGGCTCCCCTCTTCATGGCCTCCACGGCCGATTCTATGGAAGCGAACGCGGTCATGATGATCACTGCAGCGTCGGGGTTGAGTTCTCTGGCCTTTTCGAGTACCGCCATGCCGTCGACCTTCCCCATCTTAAGATCGCTGAGCACCACGTCAAAGCTCTCTTGCCTGAGCCTCTCGATGGCATCCTCTCCGCTGTTTACGCTAGTGACAGCGTACTCCTCCCGCTTAAGCAGGAACTCGAGGGCCCTGCAGATATCCGGCTCATCATCGACCACCAGGACGGTCGGCTTCACGCGTGTCTCGACTCCTTCACGAATACGGGCAGCGTAATGGTGAAGATCGTTCCCCTGCCTGTCTGGCTCTCTACCGTGAGCGTGCCGTTCATCTTCTTGACAATGTTGTAGCTTACCGCGAGGCCGAGGCCCGTCCCCTTCTCCTTTGTCGTATAGAACGGATCGAAGATCTTGATGAGATCCTCCTGAGGTATGCCAACACCCGTGTCCTGGAACTGAACGACAACGTCGCCACCCCTCAGAAAGCTCTTCACCGTGAGGGTCCCGCCCTCCGGCATCGCATCGATCGCATTCAGGATGAGGTTCACGAATACCTGTGAGAGCTGGTTCTTGTCTGCCGTCACCATCGGCAGCGACGGGTCGAGTTCCCTATTCATGGCAATCTCGCGTGCCTTCTTATCGTACTGTATGAGGACGATTGAACTCTCGATCACGTCGTTGACCTGGCATTCCTTCGCCTCGCCCACGGGCATTTTGGTGAATCCCGAGAGCTGCTTCAGTATCTCGGAAATCCGGTTTATGTGAAAGTGGATGGTATGAAGGCTCTCCTTCTTGAATTCGTCATGCTCGATCTCCTTCAGGATCTGCACGAATGAAAATATCGAGGTGAGAGGGTTGCCGATCTCGTGGGCAATGCCCGCGGCGAGCCTGCCGATGGAGGCGAGCTTCTCGGAGTTGCTCATCTGCTCCTCCATCTTTTTCATCTCTGTGACGTCCTGTATCAGCCTGATGTATCCGTGAAGATCACCGTCCTCTCCCTTCACAGGCGCCGTGGTGATCTGAAAATACTTGTCCTTCTGATTGAAAAGGTTTGACACCACGATCGTCTCGAGATCGTCCTTGGCATAGCTGCCGGTGATCTGGCAGTCAAAGCAGATGTCCTCACAACTCAAGCCCGTAAGTTCGATTCCCGCCATGTCCTTGATCATCGGATTCGCCCACTGTATCTTTCCCTGCCTGTCGATCAAGACGAGCCCTCCGCCGATTGCACTGACAATTGAGTTCAGCTTCTCTTTCTCGTCGGTGAGCTGGGAGGTTCGCTCCTTTACCTTCTCCTCAAGCTCAATGGCATAGCGTTCCATCGCTTCCTGCCGCCGCTCTATCTCCTTCGCCTGTATCCGCTTCTTGTTGAAAACGATGAGCGCCGTAGAGACGACGATGGTCGTCATGAGGATCGAGATGATGAGATAAGAGTAGAGCCTCATGCTCTGCTCAGTGGCGTAAATCACCTTGGAATACGGCGCAGAGACAAAGATGAGCCATGACAGGGCCCCTACGTCGACGGTGGAAAAGGCGATGATCCTGTCCTCCCCGTGGGGAGCCACATACCTGCCGTAATTGCTGACTTTCCCCTCCACGATCTTCTTCTCGAGGTCGAAACTCACATGGCACTTGAAGCAGGAAGGGTCTGTCTTGTAAAGGTTCCGCCCGTCCATGTCGGGCTGTGTCGGATGGAAGAGCAGCGTACCATTCCTGCTCATCATCCAGGTGTTGCCCTTGTGTTCCGAGCGTATCTGACTCATGAAATGGGTAGCGATATCCTGGGCACTCACGGACAGGAAGATGACCTCCTTGAGCTTCCCGCCTTCGTACACCGGCGAGACGAAGTAGAGCCTCTGCCCCGTGTCCCCGATGGTCACACTGTCCTTTCCGCCTCCGATCGCCTTCTCCACCAATTCCCGAGAAGGCAGCACCAAGCCCTGCGCATTAGTCCTTGCGAACTTGACCGTTCCATCGGCCCCAATGATCCCGAAGTCGCTGTTGATCTTCTCCTTCGTCTTGAGTATCTCGCCCGCCAGCCAGTCGAAGTCGCTCCTGCTCTGTATATCGAGCCTTGTAAGCAGCCGTGTGACGACCTTGATCTCCTCTTCCATGAGGTGGACGTAGTCCCTGATGTTACCAGCTATGGACTCCGAGATGATGAGTTGCTGCTTGTTGAACTCCTCGGCTATCTCCATCTGGAGCGACTGCTGGAAGAAGATGTTCAAGGATATGAGGACGGAGACTATTACAGTAAGCGCCCCTATGATGAGCAGGTAGCCTTTCATGCCCTACTATAACAGGAAAACAAGGGCCAAAGAAACCACGGCGGCCCTGCAGCGGGAGGGGCTTTCACTTGGAAGGAATGAGCTTCGCTGAGGCTTCAGCGACGACGCGGCGGTCGGTCCGACGCAGGATACGGGAACTGGCCTCGATGAGACGGTTGCCTTGTGCGATGAGCTGCGCTTCGACAACGGCGGCCTCTTCCACACGGAGAGGCGTCTTGAACCTCACCCGTATTTCCGCCGTCACAGCGGTGATGCCCTCAGACAGCGCCGCCTGTATCATGGCCTCGTCAAGAAGCGCCGTTATGACTCCGCCGTGAGCGATGTCCGCATATCCCTGAAATCTCCTGGCAAGAACGAACTCGGCACTGACCTTACCGCCTGCCCGGGAGAATGTCGCGGCAACACCGCAGGGATTGTTCTTTCCGCAGACAAAACAGTTGTCGTTGTCAGAAGGTATTATGCGAGGAGTGGTCACGCTGTCTCCCGGAGACAGGAGGGTAACAAGCGGCACAAGTCACGCCATGGCCGGCAAGGCGCGCTATTTGTTCATCATTTCGAGGAATTCCTTGTTGTTCTTCGTGCCCTTCAGCTTCGAGAGCAGGAACTCCATGCTCTCCACAGTGCTCAGGGGATTCAGAACCTTTCTCAGGATCCACATCTTGTTCAGGACGTCTGAATCCACGAGGAGTTCCTCCTTCCTCGTGCCGGAGGCGTTGATGTCGATGCTCGGGAAGATCCTCTTGTCCACCAACTTTCGATCGAGATGCAGTTCCATGTTTCCAGTGCCCTTGAACTCTTCGAAGATCACGTCGTCCATCCTGCTGCCGGTGTCCACCAGCGCCGTAGCAATTATGGTGAGACTGCCTCCCTCTTCGATGTTTCTCGCCGTGCCGAAAAAGCGTTTCGGCTTCTGGAGCGCATTCGCGTCGAGTCCTCCTGAGAGCACCTTGCCGCTCGTCGGTGTTATGGTGTTGTAAGCCCTGGCAAGCCTCGTGATGCTGTCGAGAAGGATCACCACGTCCCTTCTCGCCTCCACGAGCCTCTTGGCACGCTCGATCACCATCTCCGAGACCTGGCAATGCCGCTGTGCAGGCTCGTCGAAGGTGGAACTTATGATCTCGGCACCGCTCACCTGCCTTTTCCAGTCCGTGACTTCCTCCGGCCGTTCATCGATGAGGAGAATGATCAGGTGAATCTCTGCATGGTTCCTCTTGACCGCCTTCGCGATGGACTGCAGGAGCATCGTCTTTCCGGTCCGTGGAGCAGCAACCACGAGCCCTCGCTGCCCCTTGCCTATAGGTGTGATCAGGTCCATGACGCGCATGGAGAAGTCATTGGAGTGGTACTCGAGACTGACCTTCTCGGTCGGATAATAAGGGGTGAGATTGTCAAAGAGGGAACGACTTATGTTCTCTTCCGGCAGCTCATTGTTTATCGTCTCCACCTTAAGGAGTGCGAAATAGCGCTCACTCTCCTTCGGGGGTCGAATCTGCCCCGAAATAAAGTCGCCGGTGCGCAGGCTGAACCTGCGTATCTGCGAAGGAGACACGTAAATGTCGTCCGGCGAGGGGAGATAGCTGTAGTCCGGGGACCGCAGGAAACCGAAACCATCGGTGAGGATCTCGAGCACGCCGGACCCGTACACGTTTCCAGCTCTCTCGGCATGCGCCTGCAGGATGGCGAAAATGAGGTCCTGCTTCCTCATCCCCGCAGCGCCGTCTACATTGAGATCCCTTGCAATGTGGGTTAGTTCCTCAAATGTCTTCTGCTTCAGTTCGGATATGGCAAGATAGGTTTCCATGGGCATGTTACCTCGTCGCATGGTTAAAGATGGGACCTCGCTTGGTGCGCAATATTCAAGAATACCGGACTACAGAGCCCCTCACTTTGCGCCTTTTCCCAACGGTTTACGTTTGGTTCACCCTGACTTGGTGGGAATGTGCGGACTAACGTTACATCAAACGAAAGCGTGACACTCTATTCTTATCACAAGAGACGGAAGCCTGTCAATAGCAATGTGACCGGGCTGCAATGAACCGCCTGCCGTTGACAACCGTCCACCGGCCCTGATATGGTAGCGCATACCGTGGAGAGGTCGTCCGCATGAAGGCGCTGATTCAAAGGGTTTCAGAGGCGTCAGTGATAATCAACGGCAGCCGGGTCGCTGAGATCGGCAGCGGCATCCTTCTCTTCGTCGGCATCGAGAAGGCTGATTCGCTCAGGGATATCGAGCACCTGGTGACAAAAGTGGAGCGTCTCCGGATCTTCGAGGATGATCACGGGAAGATGAACCGCTCCGTGAAAGACATCGCGGGAAGCGTCCTCGTGGTGTCCCAGTTCACACTGACCTCTGACTGCCGGAAAGGCAGCCGTCCTTCATTCGACACCGCCGAAGAGCCCGGCAGGGCGCGAGAACTGTATGACGCCTTCGTCCGTATGATGGGGAAGTCAGGGCTGCAGGTGACAACCGGCCAATTCGGAGCCTATATGAAAGTGGATCTCGTCAATGACGGCCCGGTGACGTTCCTCATAGACTCCCGAAGAGCCCGCTCTACGGGGACGGGGCAAAGACTGCCTGAGGAGACGACGGCCACTCATCCATAGGCCTTCTCATCCGGCGCGAAACGGCGACTCAGAAGGTCCTTTGCCGGCCTATACTGCTGTATGCAGCTGTTCGTTGAGGCGACACGGTTCAGTTGTTAAGCATAGCAAGGGCAAAACAGCAAAAGGCACAAACGAAGCTCACAATGCCGATTATGTATGAGAAAAAGCTTTTCACCTATCTTCCCTCTTCTCATGCACCTTCGTGCAACCCTGTGCCAGCATCCTTATCCCCCTTGCGTCTTCCAACCTGAGCAGGTGCAGGCTGGCAGATCCTCCCGACGATTCCCGATGAAGCAAGAAAGCTGCCATCACCTTGGTTTCCAGAATACCGCTACATCTCAATGCGTTATTATTCTCAGCGCTTCAGACCCTACGAGAATTTGTGAGACAAGTTACAAACGCAGCGACGATATTTGGCAGCCGGACGGGCCGTGCCCTCCGACCGAACACTGCGTGCCCTGCGCACGGCAGGTGACACAGGGCACCGTGGCACGAGCGGCCACGCCGTAGTGTCAATGTATCTCCTCCTTGAACAGTTCATAGACTTCGCAGCCAGGGAAGGTCTCCTCTCTAATGCGTTTCTGGTCGGTGGGGCGGTGCGGGATCTCCTTCTGTGCAAGGCCTTACATGATTTCGACCTTGCGATACGATCTGATAGCCTCCGCGTGGGAAAACGCTTTGCAGACCAGGTCAATGGGACCTGCGTCGTCCTCGACAGCCGCTTCGGCATCACACGGGTGGTCAAGGGCGGCCGGTTCTTCGACCTCTGCACCATGCGAGGTGATTCCATCCTTGCCGACCTCGGAGACAGAGACCTCACGATCAATGCGATGGCCATACCCCTCGCTGAGTTCGGAGAGCAAGGTCCGCTTATGGGCTTGGCCCTGAAGACAGCAAATCCCGAAGCACACCTCATAGATCCGTTCCGGGGGCTCCAGGATCTCCGGCGCGGCATCATCCGGATGGTCTCGGAGGAGAATCTCACGAAAGATCCACTGAGGCTGCTCCGGGTCTATCGATTCGCCGCCACCCTCGGCTTCACCGTTGACATGGCAACGTCTTCCGCCGTGAGAAGACATGCATCCCTCATCGAAAACTCAGCGGGAGAGAGGGTGCTCGAAGAGCTCAGGCATCTGCTGCAGGTCCCCACGTCTTACCGGACCATCAGGGATATGGAGCGAGACAGCCTGCTCTTCCACTTGTTCCATGAACTGGACGGCATGCCGCCGGATGCCCGTGCAAAGATCTTCAGGTCTTATAGCTTCGTTGAGCACATTCTAAACAACCCTTCACTCTACTTCCCCTCTGATGCAGGGCTTATTGAGGGATATTTCGGGAGCGCTCACCGGGTCATCTGTTTGAAGCTCGCCACTCTCCTGCCTGGAGACATGGCCGTCTCAGCGTCGGAAAGGATGAAGATGTCACGAGCGGAAGAGCGGTGCATTCGGGAGATCGTCATGAATCCTCAGAGAGTAGAAGCCTCGGCGGGCACGACGGCGGCGGAGGCGACCAGGCTGTTCAGGGACCTCGGAGACGCGATCTATCCGCTGCTCGTCTCCACAATTGCATCGCATTTCATATGCCAGTGTGCCGAAGACCCCGTCCTTGTGCTCTGCAGGAACCTTCTGTCTCTGTACCATCGGGATTTTCTCCCGCGGAAGCGACTGCTCCCGCTGATATCGGGACATGACCTCATAGAACTGTTCGGCCTTTCCCCTTCGCCCCTCTTTCGCGAAATACTCTCACGCGTGGACGATCTCGTGCTGGAGGGCAAAATCTCTTCACGAGAGGAGGCGCTGCACTTTGTGAAGGAACGGCTCAAACTGGGCACCGCCTGAACTGATCCCGCCTGGTCGCTATCTCATAAAGACAATTGAAAAGGTCGACCCCTTTCCGGGCGTGCTCTCCGCAACGACCTGCCCTCCCTGTGCCTCAACCGCCTCCTTCACAAACGTGAGTCCGAGTCCCGAGCCCTTGATAGCCTCAGTCTGTTCAGATCGGGCACGGTAGAACTTCTCGAATATTCTATTCAGTTCTTCCTCACTGATCCCATAGCCGTGATCTACAACATCGACCTTCACCGCTCCTCCTAGGTCAGTGACTCGGACCGTCACATCGCTCCCCTGAGGACTGTACTTGATGGCATTCTCAAGCAGGTTGACAAGACACTGTTTTATCAGGTCTCTGTCCATGCTGACCGCCGCCGTTTCAATGGGCAGGTCCGTGCCGATAACGATGCCCTTTTTCTCCGCGACAGGCACGAGCAAGGCCTCGACCTCCGTAACCAGATCCCGAAGATGTACAGGTGCCTTCTTGATCGGCTGCCTTCCCGCCTCCATCCTCGTGATATCGAGGAAAGTGTCGACGAAGTGACCGAGTCGCACCGCCTCTTCGTTGATGATTCGAGCAAAATCGCGCATCTTCCCGTCAAGCTTCCTCGTCAGTATCTCACTTAACCCCTGTATTGAGGTCAGCGGCGTCTTTAGTTCGTGAGAAACGGTTGACACGATCTGGCCCTTCAGGTTGTCGAGCTCCCGTGTCTTCGTGACATCGGAGAATAGGAAGAGGAGGTAGGTGCGTTCTCCCACGAAGAGCGACGATGCGTCTACCTTGAGGTATCTCTTGTCGGGAGCCGGTAGAGAGATCGTGAAGGTATTGCTCCCCTTCATCGTCCTCAGCTGAGTCATCACCTCCTGCAGATCGATGTTATCTGTCACGAAGGCGGCAAGTCCCACTACAAAGCAGCCAACATCGTTGATGTCGAGGCCATGCGCCTTGCAGAGCATGACACCCTGGTCATTGGCCATGACTCTCTTGCCGTCTAGATCAAAGAGGACGACTCCCTGGATGTCGCTGAAGAGCGCCCTGTCGGTGAGTTCCTTCTCGAAGGTGAGCTGATCCGTTACTTCCCCGAGAAGCCTTGTCTTCGCATGGATCCCGCCGGGAGTGAAAAAACCGCCAAGCCCCCTGCGGACAGGTTTCTCTTTCGGATTGCCCCAGCTCCACCTCAGGCGGGGCACCATCGCCGCGTACGCCCTGTCCAATCCGCGAATAGCTTCATTCACCTTAAAACTATACGCGATGAGAAACATGGCAAGAATCGCACCATAATGCGCCGCGGGCCTCAACCAGAGGTTGAACTGATAAAAAAGACCATACAGCGCAACGGTAACGATCGGGAGCATCACCATGCCGATGAGGAGAGCCTTCCGCTCTTCAACTTTCACGAAGAAGAGGAGCGCGAGCAGAGCAAGTCCCACTGCCGATGCACCCTGCAACCAGGGGAACGGGACCCATATCGGATTGGCGAGGAGAAGGGTATTCAGGATGTGCGCCTGCACCTCCACTCCCGCGGTACCCTTCCTTTCCTGGGCAAAGGGAGTGAATAGACGATCAGAGAGCCCCTCTGCCGTGACACCGACCACGACGATCTTGTCGCGAAACACCTCCGGAGGATAGCGGCCGCTGAGCACGTCAAAAAGTGAATAACTCGGAAATACACCGGGTCCGCCCACAAAATTTATCCACATGAGATCATGTCGGTCGATGCCCGGAGACCTCTCCGGGTGGGAGTCTCCGCCCGGAATGCTCCGTCCGGTGAGTTCCTCATACATCACAGACGCGAACGAGTAAAGCACTTGACCTTGGACAATGAGCTTATGATGCACCTCTCTCACCACGCCGTCGACATCGGGCTCCACACGGACATGGCCTGACCTGTATGGTGAGAAGAGGCCGGTCGGCCCCCCCACGCGCCTGGTGCCGTAAAGATATAGGGGCAGCACCACCCTCCCGTGTTCTCTCATGGCGTGGGCGAAGATTGCGTCATCTGCTGACGGATCATTCATGGGGACGTCAAACCCCACAAGTGCCGCTTCGCACAGCCTTCCGAGCAGTTGAGCATAGTAACGTCTCGGGAGAGGCCAGCTGCCCAGGTTCGACAGAGTCTCATCATCGGCTGACACGATCACGATCCGATCAGATGGAAGGACAGGTCCCCGCGCCCTGAAGAAGAGGTCGTAGAGGGAACGGTTCACCCCGTCGAATAACCCTGCATGATCGAAAAGGAGCACGAGAAAGAGAGAGAGAGCCACAAGGAGTGACTTCAGCAATGTGGGTTTCAGAAAGAATCCACCCCGGAGGTCCGCTGAGACGCCGTTTCTCCGATCAGAGTGATTCACCGCTCGATATGCCCGACAAGAGCCCCCTCACCTTCGCATACAGGTCTGAGAGGCTGAAGGGCTTGGTGAGATACTCGTCAGGAGTGGCCCGTATCGGGTCCAACTCGTCGTCCCGCTTCGCGGTGAGCATGATCACGGGTATGTGGCTAAGCAAGGCTGTATGCCTCACTTGTTCCATGAGATCGTACCCGTTCAACCCGGGCATTGTAACATCGGTGATGATGAGGTCGGGAATGACCTCCGTTGCTTTCTGCAGTCCTTCCGCACCGTCAGTGGCCTGATAGACCACGTACCCGTCCATGCAAAGCGCGGTTTCGAGAACAAGCCTTATCACCTCCTCATCATCGACGATGAGGATTCTTTGCTTTCTCCCGTCCATAGCCCCCCGGGTATGAGCCCGTATAACGGCACCTCTCTGGAGAACGACACCGACCGCCAGCCGACCATATTATCCCACGGCTGATTCATAAATTCAATGAACTCGGAGAACGCTGCTGAGTCAGTGGAAATTGTCTATCTCGCCTGCGCGCGTCTGATATAATGAAGCGTTGCGGGGCGGCATGCGGCCCCCGTCATTTCGTGATAGCTGGAGTTCGATAGCCATGACGGCGCAGGAGATCTTGATCGTGGAGGATGAGAAAAAGATATCGGACATCGTGCGCACCTACCTGGAGCGCGAGGGATTCGGCGTAAAGAGTGCTCGCTCCGGCCGGGAGGCTCTCCGGCTGGTCCCACAGGGTTTTGATCTCGTCATCCTTGACCTCATGCTTCCTGACATGGACGGTGAATCGGTCTGCCGCGCCATTAGGGAATCATCGGATACACCGATCATCATGCTCACGGCGAAAAGCGCTGAAGACGACAGGGTGAGGGGTCTCAGCATCGGCGCCGACGACTACGTCGTCAAGCCCTTCAGCCCCCGTGAACTCGTCGCTCGTGTCAAGGCCCACCTGAGGAGGACCGGGAAAAGTGAAAGGAGGGTGCTTTCTTTCGACAGGGGGACTCTGATGGTCGACGTTAGTGCCATGGAGGTGAGGAAAAGAGGCGAGCTAGTCCCCCTCACGCCTACGGAGTTTAAGATCATGCTCACCTTTGCAGAGAGACCGCAGACCGTCTTGTCGAGGATGCAGCTGGTGACCATGGTCCAGGGATATGATTTCGAGGGGTACGACCGTGTCATTGATGCGCACATAAAGAATATCAGGCAGAAGATAGAGGATGATCCCCGTGCGCCGCAGGTCATCAAAACGATATACGGCGCAGGATACAAGTTTACCGCTACGGCCGACAAATGAAGACCAAGCTCTTCCTTGCGTTCTGTGCGGTCATTCTCTCAGCCCTCCTCTCCCATGTCTTCTTTGAGCGTGCCATACTCAAAGACTTCGACGGGTACGTGCAAGGCGTGAAAGACGACCAGTCCCGCTGGATACTCTCCTCGGTCGAAGAGTGCTACCGCGACGGCCGCTGGGACAGAAAGGCTCTGTCTGAGTCAGTTCACTGGGCAATGATGCTCGGCCTCGGCGTGAAAGTTCTTGCACCTGACGGCACCGAGATCATTTCGTCGCACCAGATCATGGAATCTCTCTCGGACACGATGAAACACCGCATGGAGGACCTCTTTCATGCCTCGGTTCAGGGCAGCACGGTCGAGAAATACCCTCTCATGCACCGAGGTACCCCAGTCGGGACACTCATTGCCTATCACTTCGACAAGAGAGATCTGCGCGAAAAAGAAGATCGTTTCAGGCAAAGGACGGCAAATTTTTTCTTTGTCACCATCTCCATTGCCGGGGGCGGTCTCCTCGCGCTCGCATGGCTTTTCAGCCGGCACCTGTCCAAGCCGATCACCCAGCTCCAGCACGCCGCGGAGGAGATAGCGAAGGGGGACTTTGACATACACATCACCCACTCATCGCGCGACGAGGTAGGAAAGCTCTCGGAGTCATTCGCCAAAATGGCGGACTCGCTCAGAAGAGAAGACGACCTGCGCAAGCGCCTTATGTCCAATGTCGCCCACGAGTTGAGAACCCCGCTCACCATCATGAAAGCTCACGTGGAGGCGCTGAGTGACGGCGTCATCAGCACTAATGAGGGAATCGAAAGCATAAGAAGCGAGATAGACCGTCTTATCAGGCTCGTCAGCGGCATAGAGAACGTGACGATGGCAGAGGCGAGTTTTTTCGGCAAGGCCGATCTGACGGAGGTGTCACTGAAGGAATTCCTTACCGGAATCGTCGGCGACATGCTCCCGGCATTCAAGGACAAAGACCTCACCGCTGAAGTCATAAAGGGGGATGACATTTCGGTCGTGACTGATGCCGGTAAGCTCGAGACGATCATGAGGAACCTGCTCTCTAATTCGCTGAAGTTCACCGACGCCGGAGGCGTGGTAGTCACATACAAATCAGAGGGCGAAATCTTTTGCGTTGAGGTGGAGGACAGCGGAAGAGGCATACCAGAGCAGGATCTGCCCTTCGTCTTCGAGCGCTTTTACAAAGGCGCGGTTCCGCAGACAGGGGGACTGGGCCTGGGCCTTGCCATCGCAAAAGAGCTTGCCCAGGCAATGGGAGGGAAGATCTCTGTCACCAGTGTGCCCGGCAAAGGAACCCGCTTTACCGTCACCTTCCCTCGTGTCCCCGCGAAGAAATTACCCTGACAGCACGCTACCTCTTCGCCGCCTCAGACGGCAATGGAGTGTGGATTACCCAAATCACACGGTAAAGAATGCCCGGATCGAGCGACTCGGCAGTATCTGTTGCCCGTGTCGGCGACATTGAGCATGTCAGCCCGAAGCGTGAGTTCAGTGGCTATGACGCATGAGCAAGGACCGGCTCACCTTCTCTTTCGGCAGCATGTGCGACAACTAGATAGAGCCCAAGGTGTCCATCCTCTGTATAATCAAAAGCAATGGTCCTGCGGGCCAGCAGAGAGACGGTGTACGCCAATTCCTGGAGCTTCTCCCTGAGAGCAGTATCGGTGCGCTCTTCGAGGTCATAGAGCTCGAGGATATCGACGATTTCATCGATGTCGCCTGTACAATAGGATTCCAGTAAGACTCTGTCATCGCTGCCGTTGCCGTTCTCCGTGACCTTCTCCCTCGCAATGTTGATTTGATGCGCAAGCCTCACGAGGCAGACCCCGTATATTTTCACGTCTTCCATCATCGATCTCGTTCTCCTTTTCGTTTTTTCTCTCGCGCCTTATGTTTAACAAGACCCATGCCAGATACGCTCCATAAGGAAATCAATCACTTCGTGGTCTTCACACAGACACGTGTTGTATATCAAATTACCACAGAGTATAATTAATATACAGATGGAAGAGATTGTCCTGCTCACCAGCAACGAAGCGCTCAAAACTGAGCTGTCCCGCTCCCTCCCGAAGGGCGTCCGCGCATCTTCGCTCGTCCCGGAGGCGGGCCAGTCACTGATCGTATTCGACCTCGACACGATGAAGGCAGGGCTCATCAGGGACCTCAGCGCCGCGCATTTCGTTATAGCGGTCACGAAGGAGAAAGACACCGAGCGCGTCATGGAAGCCACGACCTTCGGCGCTTACGAGGTGCTCCACCGCCCTCTGAGCGATGACATCGTCGGTGTGATTCTGGAAGAGGTGCGCCAACTGATCGACGAGATGAAGCTCACCATTCCCGTCGCCGCCTCAGCACTGGCGCCCACGTGCGCAATAGTCGGCCATTCATCGGTGATCATGAACGCGTGCAAGAAACTCGCTCGCCTTTCACAGGTTGAAGCGCCCGTACTGGTAACGGGCGAGACCGGGACGGGCAAAGAGCTGATTGCTGAGTCGATCGCGCAGCTTTCTTCCCGCTTTGGGAAGCCCTTCGTCGTGGTCAACTGTGCAGCGGTACCGGAGTCCCTTCTCGAGGCCGAACTGTTCGGTTTCGAAAAGGGATCCTTCACCGGTGCGGTCGCGTCAAAGGAAGGCATCCTCAAGATCGCCGACGAGGGATGTGTGTTTCTTGATGAAGTCGGGGAACTCTCCCTCGCTCTTCAGGCCAAGCTCCTCCGCTTCCTCCAGACCCAGACATTCTATCCTCTTGGAAGCACCAGGGAAATCCAGGTGAACGTCAGGGTCATCTCTGCAACGAACAGGGACCTCGCAGCCATGGTCAAAGAGGGGAGCTTCAGGGAGGACCTCTATCACAGACTGCGCGTCACCACCATCCACGCGCCGCCGCTGAGGGAAAGAAAAGAGGACATACTGCCTCTGATCCACTTCTTCGTGAACCGCTATCGGAACACCGCGCCGAGGACGATCAAAGGCATCACCTCCGCGTTTCTTGAGCGGATGGTCGCGCACAGCTGGCCGGGCAACATCAGGGAACTGGAAAACAGCATCAGGTCGGCCCTTGCACTCAGCAAGACTCACTACCTCACGACATTCGAGATCAAGGAACTCGGCGAACTGCAGGCGACCGGGCGGAGGGACGGTCCCTCAGAAGGGATAGAGGCAGCGATAATTCCTTTCGTGAGAGGAGCGGTCGAGCGAGGTGAGAGGCAGGTTTACGAGAAGATCCACAGGGAGGTGGACAGGCACGTCCTCGAATATGCCCTTTCCCGCTCCAAAGAGAACCAGTCAGAGGCGGCGAGAATCCTCGGCATAAGCCGGCTCACTCTAAGGAAGAAACTCGGATATTAGAACGGGTTGCCTGTCACGTAGAATTTGCGTTACCCTATCTCGGCTTGGCCCAGATATCTATAGCTCGGCAGCAGCATCAGCGCGAAGGAGGCTCAAGTCCTTTGCACAGCAATGGAATTTCATTCTTTATGTCCCGCGTCTTTATCAGCAGCATGCGTTTGCGCATGGGCCTGGAACAGATTGTCGAAAAAAGGCAAAGGTATCGCTCGGAATTTCCTTTCGCCACCTCCACCCTGACCCAGATGGTTTGGTGTGCGATTATGTAGGCTAGAAGGCTTCATAATTCCTTCAAGATTGGCTGCTATACTTAAATAGTGTAAATAGTAATAAGGGGACGATGGTTCGTCTCCCGCCATCTCAGGAAGGAGGTTGGTTATGAAACAGGCAGTCTCGAGGGTCGTCGCGACGGCCCTCTGCATCATTCTGCTCGGTGCATCCGCCGAAGCAGCGAAGAGTGGACCTGTCACAAAAGACGAGTCCCTCAGAAAAGGAGAGACAAGGCAGACGCTCAACCCGAACATGTTCAACGATCCGCGCGTGCGCAAGGCTTACCAGATTGCGAAGGACATTCCGTGGGTCCTCGACAGCATCTACTGCTATTGCATGTGCGAAGAGTCTCCCGCATTCAAGCACAAGAGTCTTCTCAGTTGCTATGTCGACAATCATGCGTCGGTCTGAGACATCTGTCTCGGGGAGGCCCTGCGGGCCTTCGAGCTCTACCAGAAGGGATATCCAGTCAAGAAGATCAAGGAGACAGTAGAACAGGAATTCAAGCGATAGGAGGTACGCAGACATGAGAAAGTTGGTCGTAGTGTTCACAGCGCTGCTCCTCGTCGGCAGTGTAGCGTATGCAAAAGATTTTGAGGTCAACAAGAAGGCGGGGCAATACACCGTCGAGGTAAAGATCGACAAGAACCCGCCTGTGGTGGGCGATAACAACGTGAAGATAGAGATCAAGGATTCCTCGAACAAGCACGTCACAGACGCGAAAGTCAGGGTCGACTATTCCATGGCCGCCATGCCGGGCATGCCGCCGATGAATTACAAGACTGATGCAGAACTCAAGGGAACCGACTATACTGCAAAGATGAACCTCTCAATGGCGGGACCATGGAACATCGAGGTGAAATTCAAGAGACCTGGGGGCAACGTTGAGAAAATCAGCTTCAGCGTTGACGCCCGTTAACGTGACTTCGACATGGGGGAGTCAAACGCGGCTCCCCTTTCTTGCGCCTGCGGGAAGAAAGACAGCATGTCGGGCTTTCTTCCAACTCATCCTGCTCCTCATTACGGTTTCCTCGATAACTCGCGCTGCCGGAGCCGAAGAAACTTTCACCCTTCAGGGCCTCATCCGGGAGGCCCTTGAGAACAATCCTTCTCTTAAGGCATACCAGGAGCGCGTCGATGCCGCACGATTCAGAGAGCCCCAGAGCGGAACACTCCCTGACCCGATGGTGCGTCTGGGGTATTTGAATGAAGGATTTGACAGGTTCTCGCTCGGCGAAAGACCCATGTCACGGGTCGAACTGGGCGTCAGTCAAACGCTTCCATACCCCGGCAAGCTTGACCTCAGAGAAACCATATCGCGTGCCGACACGACAGGGCTTCAATACGCATTGGAGGACCGGAGGCGGAGGCTCTCCTCCGATGTGACAATTCTCTATTATGACCTGTACCGTCTCCGAAGCACGCACCGCTTGTTTGACAAGAAACTCGCCTATCTTGAGACACTGGAAGAGGCCTCGCTGTCATTCTATTCCCTTGGGAAGAGGGGCATCAGCGACGTACTCAACGCACAGACCGAAAAATACAGAACTCTGGAGAAACTTGAAAAGCTCAGGCAGAACTCTGCCGTAACGGAGTCAAAACTCTCGAAGCTGCTCGGCAGAACGGAAGGGCGGCCGTTTCCGGACATCCCAGACCAGAAGCCAACGGCCTTTTCGTATTCGAGAGCGGAGCTCTGGGAAGAGATCGTGCGGGAATCGTACGAAATGAAACTCCTGCAGACGAAAATCGACGCATCGAGACTGAACATCAGGCTCAAAGAGAAGGACTTTTATCCCGATGTCACCGTCGGTCTCTCATACGCGCCGCGCTTCGGCAGCGACGCCATCCGTGACCTCTGGAGTGTCAGCGTCGGATTCTCGCTCCCCATTTTCTATAAGCACAGGCAGGAACCTGCGCTCGCCGAATCAAAGAAGAGAGAGTCGGAATTTCTCTCCGAGCAGGAAGAGGTGGAACTGAAGCTGAAACAGGAACTCGCGGCGAACTACGCGGTGATCGAGAGTTCCGACAGAATAATGAGCCTGTACATGGACGCACTTATAGAGAAGGCGAAGCAGTCACTCGAATCGGCCGTCACGTCATACAAGAACAACCTCTCAGACCTTGACCAAGTGATAAAGACCATCAACTCGGTGATAGACTACGAAAGCCTCTACGTCGAACAATTTGCGGAAAGGGAAAAGGCAATCGCAAACATTCTCGCCATCACAGGGGGTACCGCACAATGAACATTCCGTCCCGATTATTCTCCCTTATGACCGCCGCAGGTCTCGTTGCCGTCACCTGGACATCATTCCCATTCTGTGCCCCCACGCCCTCCACCGCTTCCGCCGCAGCAGCACAGAGCACCGGAAACGCCCCATCGAAAGACGAGTTCGACGAGTTCGAGGAGAAACCCTCGGTGGAAGTGCAGCCCGGCATGATCCAGAAATTCGGCGTCAAGACCGTGGAGGTCGAGCGCAAGAGCCTCACAAGAACCCTCAGGGCACCCGGTATCGTCATGAATGACGAAACGTCGCTCTACATCATCAATACGAAGATACCGGGATGGATCGAAAAGCTCTACCTGAACTACACGGGGAAGCATGTCAGGAAGGGTGAGCCTCTCGCCGAAATCTACAGCCCCGATCTTGTCTCAACGCAGGAAGAGCTCCTGATTTTCAGCAGACTTGCAGCCAGAGGAAAGGGCACGTATGCGGACCTCTTCAGCGGGGACTCTGAGAAGCTGACAGACGCAGCGAAAAGGCGCCTTAAGTACTGGGACATCACCGATGAGCAGGTCGAGGACATACTCAAGACAGGCGCCACCAGGAAGACCATGACCGTTTACAGCACCGTCGACGGGTACGTTGTGAAGAGAACCGCAACGGAGGGGATGAAGGTGTCGGCTGGGCAAGAACTCTTTCAAATAGCTGATCTTTCCAAGGTGTGGATCATCGCCGACATCTATGAGCAGGACCTTCCCCTTGTGAAGGTCGGACAGGCTGCAACGATCTCTTTGAGCTCTCTTCCCGGGATGTCGTTTAATTCAACAACTGACTACGTCTATCCCGAGTTGTCTGGGCAGACCCGGACGGTCAAGGTGAGATTCTCTGTGGATAACCCCAAGGGCATATTGAAGCCCTCGATGTACACAGAGGTCACCGCCGCTCTTTCTGCAGGCACGCGTCTCGCGATACCTGAGGACACCGTGATCGACGACGGCATCAGGAAAGTGGTGTTTGTCGCAAGAGATCGGGCCGGCGGCGTCTACGAACCGCGGGAGGTCCTGCTCGGCGACAAGGTCGAAGGCTACTACGAGGTGCTGAAAGGATTGAAGAAAGGGGATCGCGTCGTGAAGGGAGCGAACTTCATGCTCGACTCTGAAGCCCAACTCAGAGGAGTGAAACCGCTCAAGGAGTGGTAGGTGATAGAGAAGGTCATCGAATACAGCGCGAAGAACAGGTTCTTCGTCATCCTCATCACTTCGCTCCTCACCATGTGGGGCGTCTGGTCAATGCTGACCACCCCCCTCGATGCCATTCCCGATCTGAGCGATGTACAGGTCATAGTCCTCTCCGAATGGCCCGGCAGGAGCCCGGACCTCGTAGAGGACCAGATTACCTACCCGATAGTGAGCACCCTCCTCGCCGCTCCCCGTGTGAAGACCGTCAGGGGATTCTCGTACTTCGGCCTCTCTTTTGTGTACGTCATCTTTGACGACGGCACGGACATCTACTGGGCAAGAAGCAGGGTACTCGAGTATCTGAGCAAACTCAGGAACAATATACCTCAGGATGTGAGCCCTGTCATCGGTCCCGACGCCACCGGTGTGGGGTGGGTGTACCAGTACGCGCTGGTCGACCGCTCAGGCAATCGGGACCTCGCTGAACTGCGATCTCTCCAGGACTGGTACCTCAAATATTCACTGGAGTCTCTGAAGGGTGTGGCAGAAGTCGCCTCAATCGGCGGCTATGTGAAGGAGTACCAGGTTCGGGTCGCCCCGGACAAACTCCAGGGATACAACATACCCGTTACAAGGTTGATCAACGCCATCAGAGAAAGCAACAGGGATGTCGGCGGAAGGGTCATCGACTTCAACGGCAGAGAATTCATGGTCAAGGGGAAAGGCTACGCCAGGTCCGTTGACGATCTCTCAAATATCGTCATAGATACGGACACGCGCGGAACCCCGCTCCGCATAAGAGACGTTGCGACAGTGACAGTCGGCCCCTCCATACGAAGGGGAGTGGGCGAATTCAACGGAGAGGGAGAGACCGTCGGCGGTATCGTGGTCATGAGGTTCGGTGAAAACGCGCTGGAGGTAATCAAACGGGTAAAGGAGAGACTCGAAGAGCTCAAGAAGAGCCTTCCGTCAGGGGTTGAGGTCGTGCCCGTTTACGATCGTTCCGACCTCATCTACAGGGCCATCGACACCTTGAGAGACAAACTCATTGAAGAGAGCATCATCGTGAGCATCGTCTGCATCGTCTTTCTCTTTCACTTCAGGTCGTCCTTTGTGGCGATCATCACGCTCCCGATAGCGATTGTGCTCTCTTTCATCACCTTCAAACACCTCTATCTCACCTCCAACATCATGTCTCTCGGGGGTATCGCTATTGCTATCGGGGCGATGGTCGACGCGGCAATCGTGATGATCGAGAATGCCCACAAACAGCTCGAACATAACCCTGACGCGCCGAGATTCGGCGTGATCCTAACCGCCGCGAAACAGGTTGGGAAACCTCTCTTCTTCTCGCTTCTGATCATCACCATATCATTCATTCCGGTCTTCACCCTCGAGGCGCAGGAGGGAAGGCTCTTCAAACCGCTTTCCTTCACCAAGACCTTCTCGATGTTCTTCGCTTCCCTCCTCTCGATCACCCTCGTACCTGTGCTCATGGTCTCTTTCATCAAGGGGAAGATCACCCCTGAAGCGAAAAATCCCGTAAGCAGAATCCTCATATTCCTGTATCGGCCTTTCGTGAGACTTGCGCTCAGATTCAAGTATCCCGTGATCCTGGTCTCCATTGTCAGCGTACTCGCGACCATCCCCGTGTTTGGAAAACTGGGCTCCGAATTCATGCCGGTCCTCAACGAGGGGACGATTTTCTATATGCCCACTACGCTCCCCGGGATTTCGGTCCAGGAGGCGGCTAAGAGCCTGCAAGTCCAGGATGCCATCCTCAAGACAGTACCCGAAGTAGAAACCGTGTACGGAAAAGTCGGACGGGCTGAGACCGCCACGGACCCGGCCCCACTGGGAATGGCTGAGACCGTCGTCATGCTCAAGCCTGAGAATCAGTGGAGAACGGGCCTCACGTGGCAGAAACTCATCGACGAACTGGACTCAAAGATGAAAGTGCCGGGCTGGGTTAACTCATGGACAATGCCGATTAAAGCGCGGATCGACATGCTCTCCACAGGCATAAAGACCCCTGTGGGGATCAAGATTTTCGGCCCTCAGCCTGAGGTGCTGCAGAAGATCGGCGGCGACATCGAGAAGGCGCTGGCTGGACTGGAAGGGACAAGGAGCATCTACGCAGAGAGATCCGACGGAGGCTACTATTTCGACATCGTGCCTGACAAGGCTAAACTGTCACGGTACGGGCTCAGGATCGAGGACGTCAACAGAGTTATCGAATCCGCCATAGGAGGAATGTCGATCACGAGAACTGTGGAGGGCAGGGAACGATATCCCGTGACGGTCCGTTACAAGAGAGGACTGAGGAAAGACGTGGAGTCGGTAAAGAGGGTGCTCGTCCCCGCACCGATGGCCGGGATGGGACTCTCGCAGATCCCGCTCGGAGAAGTTGCCGAAGTGAAACTCAGGCAGGGGCCGGGGATGCTCAAGGAAGAGGACGGCTTGCTCGTGTCGTACGTCTTCATCGACATATCCGCCGACCAGGATGTGGGAAGCTATGTTCACAAAGCTCAGAAGATAGTCTCGGAAAAGGTCACCGTTCCTCCCGGGTACCTGGTCAAGTGGAGCGGTCAGTATGAATATATGGAGAGGGCGAAGGAGAGATTACTGCTCGTCATTCCGATCACTCTCGTACTGATCTTCGTGCTCCTGTATGCGAACTTCAGGTCGGTGACAGAGTCCTTTATCGTTATGCTCTCAGTACCCTTTGCGCTCGTAGGCGGTTTATGGTATATCTATCTCCTGGGATATAACCTGTCGGTGGCGGTATGGGTCGGGATTATCGCCCTCGCCGGAGTCGCCGCAGAAACCGGCGTGGTTATGATCGTCTACCTCGATGAGGCATATGAGAAACACTTACGCGAAGGCAGGCTTCACTCAATTGCCGATCTCCATGAGGCTGTTGTGGAGGGCGCCGTCCAAAGGGTGAGGCCAAAGATAATGACGGTCACGGCAATCATCGCCGGGCTTGTGCCGATAATGTGGTCTCACGGCACAGGTGCTGACGTCATGAAGCGAATCGCGGCGCCCATGATAGGCGGTATGGTCACATCAACTATTCTCACCTTGGTCATAATTCCTGCTGTGTATGTGATCTGGAAGAACGGGGAATTGAAGCGCAGAGAGAAGAAGCATGAACTGCCGCATTGAGGATCACCTGATGCCGGCGGAGATGCGGAAGAATACAATCCCGGGCCTCTCCGCAGATACGGAGAGGCCGCGCGCTGTCCGTGAGAAACTGCGGGAGGCCCCCGTAAAGGAGATGTCATGGAAGCTCTCGAGGCGATAAGGACACGGAGGAGCATCAGGAGATTTCTTGACAGGCCGGTGGAAGAGGAGAAGCTTCAGCAGATCTTCGAGTCGCTCCGCATGTCGCCGTCCTGGGCGAACCGTCAGTGCTGGAGGTTCGTGGTGGTCAGGGACAAGGCGATGCGGGAGCAGATCAGCGCGCTCTCCTATGTCGAATCTTTTTTCGTCCCCCTCGGCTACAAGACCAACCCTGCAAAGAAGGGGCTTGCAGAAGCGCCCATCGTGATCGTAGCCTGTGCCGACCCTTCCCAATCAGGGACAATCTGGAACCAGCAGTATTACTTGACCGATGTGGGCATCGCCACCCAGAACCTCATGCTCGCGGCCCACGCCCAAGGCCTCGGCTCGGTCTTCGTCGGCGTCTTCGAAGAGGAGAAACTCCGCAGCCTTCTCGGAATCCCTCCGCACATCCGCATTGTGGGGCTGCTGCCTATCGGATATCCGGCGGAACCGCAAAGAGAGGCTCCCACGAGAAGACCGCTTAGCGAATTCATATTTGAGGGGCAGTGGGAAGTCCAGGCTTGAGAGGTGCGTGAGCAGTTGACTGATGGGGATATAAGGGTCATCTCGCACTCAGGATACCGAGGAGAGGAAAGACCGACGGTCCTTATAATAGATAGTCGGACTGTCGCTGTGGCAGAGGTCCTCGCACGTTCAGTCTCCGAGGAGCGCGACAGCGGCCGGAGACTGAGACGTTTCACGATCCTGGGGAGTGACGGCGAGACCTATCTCCTCCGTCATGACGAGGCACTGGGCGAGTGGGCCCTCGACGAATGAAACTCAGACCTGCCTTTGATTCACCTTCCCCATCCGAATGACCTCTGAAGTTGCGCGATCAGGGCCTTCCGCATGTCGCCATGCTCTCCGGTCTCGGTCAGGTCCTTATTGTCCCTGTTAAGGAACTCAAGCCCCTGCTCATTGCCTGACAGGAGAAAGTCGTTGACGGCGATCCGGTAGAGCCGCTCTTCATCGATCGCTTCTTCGTTCACCACCCATCCCGTGGCATCTAGCCGGATATTGACCATCTGGAGATAGCCCCCCGTTCCTCTATTCGAGCGGCCCCGGTCGAGAACGCGCTTGAGCAAACTCCCCTTCATATTCACGGAGAGAACCTTGCCGCCGAACGGCATGATGCGAATGACATCATATACCGTGATCTCCCCCGGTTGCAGCACGTCGTCGATCCGCACAGACCCGCTGTTGAAAATCGCCGCATCGGCTTCAGGCACTGCGGCGAGCATTCCCTGCGCGATAAGTTCAGTCAGTCTAGTGGGACGGTTGCGCACACTCGCCTCAAGGCCGTCGAGCGGTTCCTCGCTCTTAGCCACGATCTCCTCAGGATCAAAACCTTCCTTGCGGAACCCCTCATAGCCTAGGTCCCGCCAGTATCTCACCACGCGTTCCGTCTCAGGGTCCTCCGGTATCGTATCGTCCACAGCCCGGAAACGCGACACCACCTGAAGATTACGCGTCTGCCGGTCGAAGTGGAGATCATGGACGTACACGGAACGAACATTCGCATCGGCCCTGTAGATCGGGGTGAAGTTCGGACCGCGCCTGATCTGGAAGTTGTCGTGTTCGTGGCCGCCAAGGATGAGGTCCAATCCGGGGACCTCGGAGGCGAGCCGTGTATCCTGCTCCAGAGACAGGTGCGTCACCGCGACCAGCACATCCACACGGTCCCTCAACTCCTTAACCTTCGCCTTCACGGTCTCCACCGGATCCTTGTACGAGACGTAGGGCTTGCGGTTGCTGTCTATGGTCACCCCTATCAACCCCACACGCACCGGTGAACCGGATTCGCCGGCGGCCTCAAACACAACGGTGTCCGCCACACCCGGGAACGGCCTGCCTTCCGCATCCCGCACGTTGCTCGAAAACCAGATGAAGCGCGATTCTCTGAGCCGCTCAAGGAACGATTCTCTCTTCAGGTCGAATTCATGGTTGCCGAACGTGGCGTAGGTCAGCCCCATGGCGTTCATCACCGCGACGATCTGACGGCCGTCGAGACTCTCGTTGCCGTTGCCGACCGGGGCGGTGCCGAGAGCCGACGGGCTCAACAGGTCGCCAGCGAGCACGGTGAAGGTATTTCTGTTCTTTTCAAAGAGCTGTCTGCGCAAAGTTGCAACTCGTGACAGGCCGCCTTCCTTACCGCCGCTCACCGGCGTGATCTCGTATACGTCATTCAGGTGGAGGATGGTGATGTCTACACCGGGAGACCGCGGGCTGGCCTTCAGGGCACAGGCCCCGAGGACGAGCACAGAGAACACCACGAGATACACAGACACGCAGGACCTCAGGCACACGAAACCTCTCAGAAACCAGTCTCTCCGCCTCTCCACTGAACACCTCCCACGTCTGAGATCAGGTATGGTACAAGACGGGTGGGAATTGGGGCAACGGCGATGAAGGGTTCCAAATGCGTCAAGGTCGCATGAACACATTTGCCTCCGGATCCCTCCTTCGAATGGTTGACATAAATCATTTTCTTGATCCGCCTTTTGGGTGACAATATGCTCATGAATGCGGTCTCGGATACGAGCCCGTTTCTTTGGCTCAAGAGCAGTGCTGCAGGAAGGAGGGAACCATGCTGTTGCCGGTCATACTGACAGTTCACGTCTTAGGGGTAGTCGTGTGGATAGGCGGTGTCGCATTCGTGACGATGATAGTCTTTCCCATGCTCTCAAGGATGGACAGTTCCATCGAGAAGGTGCTTTTTTTTCAGGGCCTCGAACACAGGTTTGCAAAGATCGCAAAGGTGACGGTAGCTATCGTCGGGATCACCGGCTTCTGGCTGCTGCACCTCACAGGCGAGTGGCGGATCCTGTTCACTCTGTCAGGCATCGGCCCCACAATCATGCTCATCGTCTGGGCTCTTTACGTTCTCGTCCTGTTGTTTGAAGGGAGACTGTTCAAGGCGGTATTCGGCGGAAAAACACAGCAGGACGCGACGAAGATCTTCCATGCGCTGACGGTCTTCCATTGGGTGGTTCTGGCGCTGAGCCTCCTCGCCGTCGGCGTGGGTGTGTGGGCAGCCCACGGGGGATTGGGCATGATCGGTGTATAACGTCGCCTGCAGCACAGGCAACAAGCTTGTCGATGACCCTCACCCAACGCATGACAGAATATCCAAAGAGACACCCTATGGCAGGCACCAACGAGCATTTGAAAGCGCTCAGCAACCGCCCTTCGAAGTTGTTCGTCGAGACGACGACGCGCTGTAATCTGAGGTGCCCAATCTGTCTCAAACAAAGCGGCAATGACAACCGGGCTGAAGGGGATCTCTCACTCGATCTCTTCAGCCGGTTGGAGGCCGCCTTCCCGGCCCTCGATGCTCTAATCCTCAACGGGATTGGTGAGCCTACCCTCCATCCCAATCTCGAAACGTTCATCAGGCGGGCCCGCGCGCTGATGCCGGCGGGGGGCTTAATAGGTTTCCAGTCCAACGGCGTCTTCATCAACGAGCGCAGGGCATCGTCGCTGATTAACGCAGGCCTTGATCGCATCTGCCTGTCGGTGGAGGCCTGTTCCAAAGAGTTATTTGAGACATTGAGGCTCGGCGGTGAGGCCGATGTCATCTCCCGGGCTCTTTCCTCCCTGCAGAGCGCGAAGAAGAAAACAGGACGAATGGAGGTGCAGGTCGGGATTGAGTTCGTCTGTACGAGGAGCAACATCGATGAACTGCCTTCGGTGCTGCAATGGGCAGCCGGTCTCGGCGCCACATTTGCGATCGTGTCACAGCTGCTTCCCTACAATCCCATAACGGTCGGAGAGGCGACCTACGACACTAACACAAGCAGTGCCCTTGACTTCCTACAGTCCTGGCTGCAACGCGCCCGTCGAACCAGGTTAGACCTTCGCCGGTATCCCGACCTGTTCATGAAACCAAAACGGTCCTCCCCGGAAGAAGAAGTCGTTGCTCTCGTGAGAGAAATGGTTGCTGACGCGTATAACAAGGGCGTCTCGCTCCACGTAGACAGGCTCTTGAGAAGGGATGCGGATTATCTGGAACATGTCAGTCAAGTGTTTTCCGAATCGAGCGAGGTGGCGAAAGACGGTGGACTCGCTCTCGAACTCCCGGAGGTCGTTCCGAGGGGACAACGGCGGTGTGACTTCGTCGAAGAGGGGAGTGCCTTCATCTCGTGGGACGGAAAGATCCATCCCTGCTACTTCCTCTGGCATCAGGGCCGGTGTTACCTGGGCGGATGTGCGAAGAATGTTGAGCCCGTTGTCTTCGGGAGTGTGGCCGATGAGGATCTCCAGTCGGTCTGGAATGTCAGTGCCTTCAGGTCATTCCGAGAAGAAGTCATCAGGTATGATTTCCCGTTCTGCTTTGACTGCAACTTCGCCCTTTGCGACCTTGTACAAACGGGCCACTTCGAGCAGGACTGCCATATCGGAACGGTGCCCTGCGGCGCTTGCATGTGGTGCACGGGGCTATTCAATTGCATGAGATAAATTTCTTGCGAAACATATTATCCTCCTCACCGCGATCTTGTCGGTCTCCTGTCCTGCCGTGATATACTGCCTCACAATCCATGCACCCTCCCGGACAGTCGCCGCTCATTCAAAGCTCCCGCCGTACTGACCAGCGCATGCTCTTGTTGCTGATAGCAGGTGTGCTCTGTGCCGACAGCCTGATGCTGGCAAGCCACGTCGCTCTCGGACATACTATCGCCGAGTTTTCCCGCTACGGCGATGCCCCTGAGTTTCTGAGCAATGCTCAAGTGTTCGGTGCCAGTGGCCCTCATTTCCCTGGGTACGGTTGGTTTCTGTATATG
The DNA here is from genome assembly GCA_050257935.1 of Chloroflexota bacterium. Taxonomy (GTDB): domain Bacteria; phylum Nitrospirota; class Thermodesulfovibrionia; order Thermodesulfovibrionales; family Dissulfurispiraceae; genus JBLMXV01. The sequence continues at coordinate 17,077 of JBLMXV010000036.1, read as the reverse complement.
ATGAATGCCCTCACGGCAAGAGCGATCAACCCGGTGATACTCGCTGTCGGGGTGAACATCGTATGCCAGGTCTTGTCAGCTTGTCTGCTCTACAGACTCGCGCGAATCGAGCATCTTGAGGCTGACAAAGCGATCCTCGCTGCAGGGCTGATGACGTGTTTCCCTTTTCAGAGCCTCTTCCTCACGGTTCTCCCGTTGTCCGATGCTTTGAAGTTGTTACTCGTTACTTCCGCCTTCTATTGCCACAAGAAAAACAACGCCTTCATGACGATTCTTCTGACAGCGGCCCTCGTGTCAACGAGAAACGTATTCGTACTGATGGCCCTGGGACTTTCCTTTTACTACCTCATGGAGCGGAATTGGCGACCCCTTCTTCTGTCGACGGTTGCGTATCTTCCGGCGGTACTGTTCGTTCTTTACCAGTATCTGGTCACCGGTAACGCCCTGCACTATATCAACGTTGAAGGTCCCGACCAGCCTCTCGTGTCGGTCCCCCTGTTCTTCCTCATAGATCTCGTCCGACAAGGTCCTGCAGGGGTCGCTTCCGTTCTCTACCAACTTCCCTTTCTCTTTCTGATCTTCGCGTATGCCTTTCGACTCTGGAGGGACAGGGATATATTCGCTCTCTGCTATTGCGGTCCACTCATCGGGTTCTTGATTTCCTGTGATGTGGTATGGGCATACTCCATCATATCGCGGTATCTGGCCTTCTTGGTGCCCTTTGTGCTCCCCATGTACCGGGACTTCCTGCAGAAGCGCTTCGTCTTTTCGAAAGGTGCCTTCCGGAAGTCCTTCGCAGGGTACGTCGTACTTGTTTCCAGCGCGACGCTTCTATACTCGCTCATCAACTTCCCGGAATCGAACTTTCCACTGTTTTTCTCTGCGATGATGTCTCGCCTGCGTCTCTGGCTATCGCCGGGATGGTAAAAGGCGCAAACCTGAAATGAACGGTTAACACCTTATTGGAACACCCGACGCCAGGAACAATTCTCAAACCCGGAAAGGACGGCCCATACCGTTATGATAAAATTGTACGATACAAGGAGAAGAACATGGGAGAAATTGTCCACACATCGCGCATCGCAATCGTGAGAGAGAAGGGCGCAACGCGAAGGGCGACGATCGAGGGTTTCAGTGAGCCGGTTTATTATGGCGTCCACGGCGGAATAAAGAAGTTTTACAAGATAGAACCCGAGAAAGAGCACGCAGCCACCTTAGATCATATCGTTGCCGCCACAGCGGCCTGAATGATGGGTACACTGGCCACGGTGTTGGCCGAAAATAAGATCTTGACGAGGGAAGACCGGTATAAGGCAGAGGTCGAGGGGGATATCGAGGACGTCAATGGCGTACTCAAGATCACCAGGATGCGGGTGACGTATCACCTGAAAGTCCCTGCCGAACAGGCTGGCGCTGCACGCGAAGCTTTCTCATCCTACCTTCATCTCTGCCCGGCGGCACAGAGCGTGATCGGTTGCATAGAGATTAGGGACGAACTGATGGTGGAAGAAATGACTGCCTGAATCGTCACACGGCAGCAGTCAGACGCTGCGGAGAATACCTGAATGAAAGTGCGAGGGGCGATGTCCCCGGATGTCCCGATTCGAGCTACTTCAGAGCGGACGAGTTCTTCCGCACCATGATCAGTCAGTGATGAGCTTGAACTTGCCGGTCTTTGGATCCACCTGCAGGTCATCGACCTCCACGATGTCGAACGTAACGTTGTCCATTTCTTTCTGACTCAGAATCTCCCGCAACTTTATGCGGATGTCTCTGAACACTTCCTCCCTCTCCTCTTGCCTCAGCCCCTTTTCGAGGCAGGCCTTGAACACGAACGATTCTCTGCTTGAGAGCCTGATCTGGAAGCGGCGCAGGTTCCTCACATGAAACTCGACGATGATGATGGGGGAGATGAAATCCTCGCTGCCGTGACGGTTAGTAAACACCAGAGCCTGTTCCATTCGGCCGATGAGGTTGCTTATCCTTCTGTAGGGTCCGGGCCGGTCGGCATCAGTCATAGGCTGGAGGACATCCTCCATGCGGTAACGGATAAGAGGCAAAGTCCGGTTGAAGAGATTCGTCACACAGGTGTGGTCGGGGTGCAGTTCGAAGATCAAATCGTCCTCGAGCAGATACATTCCCTCTTGATGAGGATGCCCTACGGCCATGAGCATATGTTCAGTGCTGTCATAAAGGTCCAGCAGAGGGACCGGGAAAGCTCTCTTGATCATTTCGCGTGTGTCCGGGCCAAGCGGTTCGCCACCGCTATAGAGGAACAAAGGAGTGATCCCGAGTTCTCCGGTCAATTTCTTGAGAGCAAGCATAAGAAGGCCTGAAGGGTAACCACTCAGAATATCCGGCAGCAGGCCATTCAGTCTATCGAGGATTGGCTGAAGCGGGCTGTTGATCTCGAACGTCTCGGCACGATACAGTAACTTCAGAAATGAACGTCGGCACGTGAGAAACTGAGTCACTCCTGCAAAATGTCCCCGCGTTGCGCCAAAATATGCCGCCCTCCGCTTCCGAAACGCGAAGCTGTGAAGCCGGGAAAACTGCGCATACCCCCTCCACCAGTCGTTCAGGGAATACACGAAGTACCCGATCTCCCCTGATGATCCCGACGTATGCAAGACCACAAATTTGCCCTTGTGAAGTTCAGAGGGATCATTGCAACGGGATAGAAAACCTGCAATTCCCTCTTTCGTGATTGCCGGCGTGGTCACTACATCGTCGAAATGAGTCATGAGCGTGCGTTTTGTCATAACGGGGAAGCTTTCAGGATCGCAAGTGCCGACATCAATGCCGCTGTCCCTGATGATCCGCCCATAGTACCGTGAGCGGTCCCGCACGAATCTCACGAAGTTGCGGAATTTCCTGAGGCGGCGCTCTGACAATTCCTGAGGTGTCAGGCGTGCATTCCTCCGGATCTCAAGACATTTTAGGAGGAGTGTGAGAACATTCATGGTATCTTTATGTGCTCACGGAAACAATCCCGTTTGTCGGAAGGGCAACATCCCGAGCATCGCCCTCGTACCTTTGAAGTATAGGGACTCAGACGGAGCCCGTCAAATGGTACACTTGCGATGGGCAGGACAACTTCCTCTCACTCTGCCACTAAGGTTCAAAACCGCTTCCCGGTTCGTCACTCACACAGAGTTTCTCCTACAGTTTATAATAAGAAAATGGCCGGACCATATAAGGCAGTTTCAGGCAAGACTTACTCCCTCTTCGGCATAGATACGTCCACTGACCAATACTTCAGGACCATAAGCCGCATTGCCGAAGGCCTGTTAGAGACTTGTCCCGATCAGCAAAGTCTCCTTCTGCACGTTCAAAAAGCAGGCGGAATGAGATTCAAAGGAAACTCCGGCTACGCGCCTGATGATACGCTTATTGCTCAAATAAGAGAGACGTTGCGCGGTGCACTTCACCCGTATACACGGGCAGCCAAAGAGCATCTCAAGAACATCCCGATTTCTCAGAGATTTGACAAAACTATCGGAACACAAGAGGAAGAATATCACCTTTATATGCTTGAAATCGAACTCGTTAACCGGATATACGGTCAGGCTTTCCGGGAGAGCGACTACAAATTTGCACTCTTTGCCCATTGTTTGAGGGATTTCAGGCCACGGTGCGATTCAATCCCTGGCGACACAGAGTATGTCTGTATGGGTTGCACCGATGATTGTTTCATTCGTCTCGGCGGCCGGCTACTTAAGAACTACGCGATCCAACCTTACATATCCGTAACGATAGACCAGGAGAAGCTCTTCAAGAGGCTCAAAGCGGAGCATCCGATTATCGGCGCACTCGGGGTTGCCTGCATCCCCGAGCTGGTTCACGCTATGAGACTTTGCATCAAACTCGGGATCTCCCCCGTTGGCGTACCTCTCAGCGCCAATCGATGTGCCAGGTGGATGAAGGAGGCTTATGAGACTTCATTCAGCCTTGAAGAGCTGGAAGAACTTGTCAGATAGGTCGTTGACCGCGCGTTATATGGGTGCTGACGAGCCGATCACATCTCGAAAATACGAACATGACGTCACTCCCGCACTTCATAGCCGACTGACGTCACCACAAAGGCGTCGGTGCCGTTGGGTCTGTTTACCACCACTTCGTCGCCCTCGCTCTTGTGCAGCAACGCCTTTGCCATGGGAGAATCAATGCTAATGAAACCCCTTTTGCGATCGACTTCGTCAGGGCCGACGATGCGATACCGAAACATATTTCCATCAGCATCCTCCAGCTCGACCCAGGCGCCGAAAAATATCCTTGACGTGTCATCAGGCGGCCTGTCCACGACAATCAACTCGTTCAACCTCTTTGCGAGAAACCGCAGACGGGCATCGATCTGCCTTAACTGTTTCTTGCCGTAAATATACTCCGCGTTCTCCGAACGGTCCCCCATGGCCGCGGCTTCGGCTACCGCATGTGTGACCTGAGGGCGCTTCACCCTCCAGAGATACGAGAGTTCCTCGCATATCTGCGCTCGACCCTCAGGTGTGATATACCGGGAGGGATTCACTCTATCACGGGTCGGTTGCATGAGTCATTTTCCTTTTTTACTCGCGGTATCTTTCCGTGCTGTGTGAGTGATAATGAAATTCTCCGGCTGAAGGTCAGGATTCTTCTCGAGCTCCTCGACAAAGACGGTGATAGCCTTTCGCATGAAGGCCGAGAAGTGTACGTGCCGTGGTAATGCGTGGATCCTCTGGCGTGTATCTTCGTCGATTGTCGCCGTATACTTTGCCATGACTGTTTCTCCGTTCTTTGCAGGTATTATACCGGAATCGCCGTTGGCCGCTTTTGTTCATCAGTCGGCACAGTATCGGGTCCCGATCAGGATATCGAACGAGGGAATTTCCGAAACCTCTGGGCATCGGCAAGTGCTGACTCTCGAGGCCGTCAGCGTAATCCGGACGTGAACAAGAACGCCCCGCAGTCGGGTGAATTGCCTTATTAGACCTTTGATCGAACTCATCCTTTGTAGGCAGTCCAGCCATTGTAAAGAAATCCCGAAAAATACTTGAATGCATTGGTGAAGCCCGCCTCGTTCATCAGTTCACGGATTCGAGGCTCGGGCACAAATTGGATCATCTTGAGAATGATTTCGCTGAAAGCCTTTTCCACCTGCTCGGCGTCCACGCCAAGCATAAGGGGATACTGTTTCCATGCGTTCAGAGTTTCCTGGAATGCCTTGCTGCCGGGCTCCCCACATCCGTCTACCAAGACCAGTGGCGCACCATGCTTCAGACGTTGGCAGATGCTCTTCAGAAGGCCCAGTTTTGCACCGTCGTCTTTGAGGAAATGCATCACCAGAATACAGGTAGCACCGTCAAACACCTCTTTATCACTGAGGTCATCTACATACCCTTGCCTCAAATGAATTGCGTTTTGTAGTCTTTTCTCCGAAAGCTTCTTCTCCGCCAGAGAGAGCATCTTTCCAGATGGATCAACGCCCCAGAATGACCAGTCGGGGCTCAGCAGCGCAAACTCGGCTATCTCCATGCCGGTGCCTGCACCCACCACCAGAACCTTGGCGTGCCGGGGAAGAACCGCTTTCAGACAGCAGTAGGAGAGTTTGAATATCTCCTCATAAGCACCACAAAATAGCCTAATCTTGGTGTCGTACTCTTCAACGCCAACGGGCGGTGTTTTGTCGAAGTTGCCTTCTCCTGGTCTGCTGGTCATATCTGCCGTCCCTTTCAGTGGAGTTCTGGTTTACACTGGTTCCATAAAAGGGGTGAGCCAATGTATCTGATCGAACGAGTGGCTGGATATCTTGATTTTCGAGTTGCTACAAACTTTACTCAAGGGCAATTATCTCCTCGCAATAGTCAGCATAGGGTCGCAATCTTTCGTAGTTTCTGAAAAACCGCAGCCTTGGATTCAACTGGCGAATCAGTTCGTTTGTCGGCTTTTCGGTAAGGTGACGGCACACAAAACGGGTATCCAATCCAAGTATGTCGCATGCTTCCAGCGTGGGGCACATATTTCTGGAGTGGATGACTATATGATTGTCCTCACGATGCGCTATCGGCGCCTCATCGGCGGTAATTCCAAGCCTGCTTAAGAACAATCCGTATGCTTCATCAAGGGGATGCACGGCCTCGCCTGTGCGTTTATAGCTATCATTGAACCATTGCAGTCTTCTGCTGCAGATATTGTTCGCCAGATGCTTCAGCTTCTCCTCATCGGCATCTCGAAGCATTTCAATATGTTCTCTCACAGTTTTGTCGTACAGAAGGGAACATTGATCAAAGAGTATGAAATCGTAAATTTGTACCTCTTTACCTCCGAGAGCAAATATCTCTCTCGGGGTAAGATCAACCCGTCTTCTACCTTGTTTCAGGGCATCCTTTATAGAATACCCGAACGCTATCTCTTCAATTCCGGCCCACAATGCGGCCGTAGAGCACATGGGGCAGGGCTCGTGAGTTGAGACTAGAAGACAACCAGTCAAGTCTTTGCCAAGTCTGGCAGCTGCAGACCTGATAACCTTCATCTCCGCGTGGGCTGTAGGGTCTCCGTCGGTCCTATCGGTATCATGAGCCTTTGCGATAACTTCACCGTTCTTCACAATAAGAGCACCAAAGCCACTATTCCCTTCTCTCAAGGAAGCCTTAGCCTCATGAATCGCGATATGCATCAGGTTCTGAAGAATTATCGCGGTCTGTCCCTCTTTCATAGGGCCAGCATTCTCATGTCCCGCCCATCTCGAGCGCCCCGCCACCCTACTCGTCTTTGTCCAAAATGATATCAACCATAGTCTTCCGAGGCTGGCAGAATAGTCTCTTAACACGTCGGCGGAATTCTTCCGGCGTGACATGTTCCTCGTGTGTCCCGATCACAATTCTAATATTTGGAAAAGCCTCTTCGAGTGACAATTTGTATTTTTCCCTGAATGGACAGAGTGCTTTCACACAGTAGGAAAAATGGATAGTGTCGACCCCAAACTCAGTTAACGCCCGGATTCTGCCGATCAATTTGTCAGGGCCGGTAAGCGTCGGGCAGCCAGGGCAATTTATAATGCCGGCCAATGTGATCTTTTCATCCTCAGGATATTCGGCGAATGTTCCTTTTCTCTTTCGAAAATCTGCGAGACAGCTCGCCGATGAGCAGCCGAGATCCTGAATGGCATTCGAGCATGTCAAGATACCGATTTTTGCCATATGCCGTTCTCCTGGTTATTCGCGTTTAACGTTCAAGGAATCGGCCTTGCGCGGCTTTTTTCGCCAGATCCCTTTGACCGCGGGGTCGGGCCTCAGCGGAGGCGAAACAAATTAGCGCACCTCATCGCGAATCAACGCTTCAGCCGCCATGACGCCAGACATCCCTGCGCTGGCAACTCCGAATCCCGGCCATGTGGTTTGGCCAGCCTGATACAAAGCGCGAATCGGGCTGCGGTGCTTGAACATTGTGGCGGGGCTGGCAAGTGGAGAAAGCCCGTACAAGGCGCCAGCGTAAAGGTGCGCACCGTCCTGGAATTCCTTCGGACTCAGAATGCGACGCACCGCAATGTCGATCTCATGCATTCCTTTCAGGCGCTCGATCGCTTGCGCGACGACCTTCTCCTTGCGCTCGTCGCTCCACTCCTCAGCCGTCAAATCCTGGCGGATTGGCGGAAACACCTCGACGATACTTCCCGCAGGCGGAGCGAGCTCGGGCATAACAATCGTAGGGACCATGTAGACGGGCCAACGAAGTTGGTGCTGATCTGGCAGAAATAACTGACTCTGCTCGCCGAGAAACGGAAGCATATTGTTCGCATAGCTGGTGACGCCGATCCTGTTTGACAAGCCAAGCTGCAAAACGAAGCCCTTGTGCGACAGGATTGTTCGCCCCACTTTTCGCGCCATCTTAGTCGGAACGACCCGTTCAGACAGTAGAGATCCAAAGGTGTGCATCCCGCTAGTGGTTGAGATCACGGCATCGACTTCGACGATACCTTCGTTTTCCACGTCGATGCCGGAGGCACGCCCGCTTTTCACGAGAATCTCTTTGACGTTCGAATTCAGATAAATCTCGCCGCCTTGCTCCCGTACAGCATGGCCTAGGGTTTCCGGGATGTTGCTCATCCCGCCCTCCGGAATGAAGTACCCCTGTCGAAACATGGCCGCCAGTCCGAGCAGCGACGCTGCCGGCATCTTGTCTGGTGGTATGCCGGCGTAAAGCAGCGCTCCCGACATGGCGGCACGTATTGCACTATTGCTGAAGCTCTTTTCCAAATGCGATGACACCGACCCCCGCAGCAGGTGCAGGTGCCGCCAGCCTTTGGCGATGAATATCGGAAGCGAAAACGGATGCACAAGAATGTCGTCTGCAAACAAACGGAGTAGCGGGTCCCATTTCGTCAGGAACCCTTGCAGTTCTACCCGTGCCTTGGCCGTGGCTGACCCGTTACCCTCTACCGAGATGCCCGTCTCTTCATCAAAGGTCACAACCGTTCGGTCCGGCAGGACGGTCCTCTGTAAGGCCGAGATTCTTCGTAATGGCAGAAGCGATTTGCGATCAAGTTCTAGCCTATGGAATAGACTATCCAGCATTCCGGGAAGCGCCACAAATAGCGCGCCGTCGTTGAACGTATACCCACCAACGCGCGTCGTGGCACAGCAACCGCCCAACTTCCCGTTGGTTTCATAAAGTTTGACCGTCACCCCCTTAATACAAAGCAGACGGGCCGCTGCTAGTCCAGCCAAGCCTCCACCGATGACCGCGACGATTTTGTTCTTTGGCATTAACTAAGACCCTCTTACGTGCTGATTGTGATCAGACAATGTTCGGCTATTTCTCTTGTTCTTCCTTGGAATACATAACCGTATACTCTTCAGGATAATATTTTCTTAAACAATCTGGACAAATACCATGGCTGAAGCTGGCCCCTGAGTGAGCATGAATATATTCTTCCATCCTCTTCCATATACCTTCGTCATCCCTTATCTTCTTGCAATGAGAGCATATCGGAATAATGCCGCGTAATGTCTTAATCTCATCCAGGGCTGTTTGAAGTTTATTTTTCTCGTCCACGAGCAACTTGTCCGCTTTTGTAACGAGATACGTTGCAATAACCGCGATGGTTAAAGACAAGAAGACACCTGCTATCGTCAAAGTAGCAGTAATATTCTCAAGCCTTGACTGGCTTCTTTCGGCAAATGCCAGGAACCCGGTGGCCTTCTTTCTCGCATATGAGGTTAATTCCAGCATCTTCGCCTCGAGCTTTGCCACATGGCGTGCTCCTTTTGCTTTCGTAATGAGAATCGCTTCTTGTCTGTTGCCCGATTTGAGAAGTCGAACAACCTCATCCCGAATGGGCTTCCAATCCACAAAAAGTTGTCGGGTCTCCCTCTCAAGAGCCTGTCCTTCAATGCCGAGAATATTCTCTCTAATGATATCAAGCTGCTGATAAACTTTCTGTTCCCCCTCACCGACAGCCTTGAGCGCGGCTTCCGCTTCATCAGGAGAGTTCGACAACACAACATCCTTCATACTGCGATGCATCTTTGTTATGTTAAGAGCTGCGTTGAGGGAGGCATTCGAGACAACGAGCGGATGTTCGTAAATCGTTCTCGTAAGATTGCCTAATGTAAACAATCCCTTTAATGTAATAATTCCGAATGATACGAATAGCGCGATGATGAGAATGAAGCTCACGGTTAATTTGTGTTTGTTAATTCTATTAGGCAGAAAGGCCATTAATCACCCATTTAATCCTTGTGCCGAACGCCGCTCGTGGCGCGGATCTCACCGGCCCTCACGACGCGATTGTAAGGTGCCTCGATATCCGATGAGCCGGCTGATTAGCCGCCGGGTTGCCCGACAATGAGCAGCGCAACGTACGGAACCAGATTGAACAGAAGGATGCCTATCTTATAAATCGCCATCCCCGCGTAATGGATGCTGTCGAATTGCTCAGCAGTCAACCGAAACCATCGACCATGGAATCGATGGATCCAGTCGCGAGCCAGGATGAAGACCAGAAACCACCAAAGCAGCACCCCATAGTTGATAACGGTGCACCAAAGGAAGACGTCACGCACTGCCTCAATGCTCATTGATGATTTTCCCTCGCGGCTTGCGCTGGTGTTCAGGAGTTGTCGGCATGCGGGCAGTGCTCAGTGATCGCAATCATCCTATCTTGATGAACTCTACCCTTCTGTTATTCGCTCTTCCCTCGGGCGAGTCATTGGTGTCTATCGGCTTCGCATCTCCCCAGCCCTTTGATTGCAGCCTGCTTGAAGAAATCCCCTTACCGGTCAACCATACCATAATTCAACCGCCTTCGCTCTCCTCTCTGCTAACGGCTGATTAAGCTCTTTGGTTCCCTGGCTATCGGTATGCCCTTCTATGGAGAATTTCAGCGAAGGGGATTCTTCCAGGATGGCGAGAATCTTATTTAGGGTGGGAAGCGACTCGGGCTTTATCTTATCGGAGCCAGTATCGAACAATATGCCATGGGTTACGATTTTACCATCGCTGGTGAGCGCCGACTTGATGTCCTTGCCGCCTTCAGCGAGTCTGAAATTCGTAAACATCACCGTATCCGAATAGCCGTGATTGGCATGCAAAGAAATGCCGATATACTTGAGCGGTCTCGTTATAGCATCGGGATCGTTCACAACCCGTTGATTGTCCACGTACGCTTTCACAAATGTTCCGTTAACGCTTACAGCGACATGATGGACCTTACCATCATGCTTGTTTACCGAAGTGGTGGTATTCTTCGATTGTCCCTTATCTCCCGAAATGTAGATCGACCCCGGCATTTGAGTCGGCCATCCCTCCTCGTCATACATAAGCAGATAGTACTGATTAAAATATCCCGTCGTGCCGCCGAGGACGGCATCGAACTCGACAGTGAATTTGTCAGGCATGTCACCCTTTGCATTTAGCCTCACATATAACGTCGAAGCCGCGAGTCCCTCGTCCTTTGAGGACGGTGGCACCGACCGAAGGAATCTCCTGTTCTTGTAGTCAACTACCTCAACAGTGTTACCTCCTCCTTCAGGACCCTTCAGTGACCATTTACGCGGAAATTCGCCTACGTCGGTGTCACTAAAGTCATCGAAGAATATTGTCTTGTCACCAGGCACGAAATCATACTTGCCGTAAATCTCTTCTGCAGCTACGATATCCGCGCCGTCCTCGCCGGGACCTGTTCCGCGCACTGACTTCTGCGCCTTTTCGTTTCCCGCGTTCGATGCTGGCGCAGGCCTATCCGATTCACTGTCTGCATTGCTCGATTTCGCGGGCTCATTAGTCCCGGTAGCACCTTCGTGCGCCTTATCCTTTCCTTGGTCGATAGCCCCGCTTCCGATAGCTTCGGTGGCGCCTTTGATCACGTCGAGCCAGCCAGCATAAGCCGGGCTTGAAATAAGCATGGAAGCAACAAGAACAATTATAACTCTCACCATAACCATCCCCCAGTGCGTGCAATTTTAGGTTCCGATTATATCGCATTGGAGATCATTTCCTATTCGGGAAGCAGGGGGGATCCGGAATGCAGGAGGGAAGCGTCATCATCTTCTCTTGTTAGGAGAGCACGTGGGGAGATCGACCTCGACGAATTCAGAACCCGCATTGCTGAAATACAACTGACGTGCGCTGCAGAGTCTCGCGCGGGAAATGCACAGACATATTGACGGGCAACATGCAATGGTATAGATTCTCGGCGACGCTTCCCGGTGCCGGATGACCCCGGCGATGACCAGCAGAGGTCGCGCCAATCAGCCATCAGCATGACACGAGGAGCCATCCCGATGCCACCAGTGTTCCCATAATAAACCAGAACAAAATGCGCGGCACAGGGTTTATCCCCCGATACCCTTCGCGATAAAGGGAAGTGTTACTCAGAATCGTAAGAGCTTCAGCCATCATTTCCCACGCAGCCTGGAAGCTTATGACCATGACCAATAGCGCCGCCAGGGACGTTTGTGCCCTACCGATTGCAGCCACCAGCATTCCTGCACCGTATACGAATGCGGCAGGCAATGTTTGCAGATGTCCGAATTCGTGCGTAAGGCTTAACAAAAGATGATCATCGGCCTTGAGCCCAATTCGCAACAGTGAGTTGACGAGAGGCGGATGAGGCAGCAGCAACTTTCCGAAACCGGCACGATGTATAAAGCCGGGACCGATGATCACGGTTGCAACGACCCCGAACCACATTCTTTTCCTGACAACTCCCATTGTTCCCGCTTTGGAAGGAAACCGATTCCCTGCCCACATCACACTGAATGACCACCCTAAGTACTAACCGCAGGTGCTCCCCCTGCGTGGGGGGCAGCTGTCAAGCCGGTTACCCGCTGCAAAGAACACACGCATGGACATAAGGGAAACAATTTCCCTGATTCATTCCGAGCAGCACGTCCTGAACGGCACGATGACGATCGCCAGAACTCATGGGCCCTCCAACGGCAACCTGATTGTAAAGACAGTGCCTTTGCCCGGCTCACTCTTCACAGATATTGTCCCTCCGTGAGCCTGAATTATCCTTTGCGTTAATTTCAGCCCCAGTCCGGGCCCATATATCTTAGATGTAAAGAAGGGATCGAAGATGTACTTTATGCGGTCCTCGGGAATGCCTCTCCCCGTATCGGACACTGTTATCTCGAAATATTCATTTCCCATGTTCGTCGCTATCTTAAGCAATCTGGGCGACTTCTCCATGGCCTCAACCGCATTCTTGATAAGAGCGCCAAAGGCCGCTTTGATCTTCTCCCTGTCCAAGGGGATGAGAAGCTTGTTTGCCAGATCGAGCGTTACCTCCACGTTTTTCTCCCTGAAGTCCTTTTCAAATGAATTGACCGAGTCGGCAATGATCTTGTTGAGGTCGGACAGTTCTGCGTGAAAAACCCCCAACGTCTTCAGCTCAACAAGCTTCGTTATCATATTTTCAAGCCGCGCCACATTCTCAATAACTATCTCCAGATATTTCCTACCGGGATCGTGTTCCGGAAGCATTTCATGAACTCTTCGTGTAAAACCTCCGATGGATGTGAGGGGATTTCTGATCTCATGTGCCAACTGATCTGCCATCTCATCGAGAGATTCCGCCCTCTCCTCCTTTACAACTTCTTCCCTTGCCACTTTCATCACAACGACTGCGTCAGGGTCCTCCTCAAACATCGCTCTGCATCTCTGCGAGCAGAAATAGTAATCAACACCGAGGTGGGAAGAAGTCGGCGCAGAACTCTTGTTGCTTATTGTCATACCGCACACCGGGTCGATGATTCTATGTCTTATTTTCTTGAGGGTCATCTGTCATCCGTTCATACGTCTCGCGGGTCATTTCGCTCTTGTTCGCTCATCAACTAGATATCGAACGACATGTCTTACTTCTTAAGGCTCTGGAATCATCTCGATTGACACTGTACCTTGTACAAATGGTCACGGGTTCTGCGGCAGTTCTATCTTCACTTCAGTGCCCTCTCCGAGCTCGCTCTTTATGTGTATCGTACCTCTGTGGCCATCGATGATTTTCTTCGTGATAGGCATCCCTAATCCTGTCCCCTTCCTCTTCCTTGTGTAGAACGGGACGAAGACGTTATCAAGTGTTTCGTTGTCCATACCCAAGCCGTGATCCTTAACCATAAGAATCACTTGTCTGCCGGATGCTTCCATGCCGACGGCTACTGTCTTGCCCTTGCCGGAGGCCTCAATAGCATTGCTGAGGAGATTTGTTATCGCTCGCTCCATCTGGAAGCGATCAACCATTGCGCTCACGGGGGCAGCGGGCAGATCACAGGAAATGATCACTCCATCCTGATCAGCCTTTGTCCTGCACATATCGCAGGCACGGCCGACGACATGTCGGAGGTCCTCTTCGTGCAACTCTAACCTCATCGGTCTCGCGAAATCGAGCACATCATTCACAATTCTTTCCATGCCATGGGCAGAATCTATTATTCGCTGTGCATTGCTGTCCTGGTTTCCCTTGCCCTCCTGAATACGCCGCGCAAACCCCAGAATCGAGACAAGGGGATTTCTCAGATCGTGAACAATTGCGGTGGCTGCCTGGCCTATACCCGAAAGATACTGCTCCTTCTGCAATTGTTCCCTTCTTCTTCTGTCGCGGTCGATCAGGAGTCCGGCAGACAATGCGAGGAACCCCTGTAGAATGAGATGCAGGGCTTTGTCCACCTCAGACGCCACACTGCCTGTCCAGCTCATGAAGATGTAGGGCATGTAGAGTGCAAGAACCAGCATATAAGACAACAGCGCTCCCTTGAGGCCAAACACGAGAGCTCCCATGAAAACCGGGATATAGTAGAATTCCCTGTAAATATCGTGCCGGGCATGGTCTCCGGGAAATGTAGAGTAATGAAGATAGGTTGTGACTAACGAAATTACGATGATGGTGATTGCGTAATACCCGCGAGAACGTGTCAGTTTCGGTGCGGCCGGTGGCACTCCCTCGGACCCCATTTGTCCCCCTCTCAATTGATCCTCCTTCATGTATTCTTTCTCCGCTCGTACTGACGATTCAGACCGCTCCGGCATTGTGCAATCTGATGAGAATAGACCGATCAGACTGTTGCTTTCTTGCCGACGGCAATATAGGTGAACCCGAAATAGAGTTCGGTCATCGAAATGTTACCGAGACACTTCTCGATCGATTCCCAGGGATGGCGTTCTGCAAGTTCTTTTCGCACGCCGAAAGGCCTCGTTAGGAAGATGAGGAGCGGCGCAAACAGCGCCGCGGCCCGACTCGAAGGGAGCCTGAAGTCGAGAACAACCCACTTCCCTCCGGGCGCAAGCGCAGTGCACCCGTTTCTGATCACCGCATCAAATTCGGGGATAAGCGTGAGAGCAAAGGTGGAGATGATGCCAGCGAGGTTAGGTGGGAAAGGAAATTTGGCCGCATCACCATGCACGAGTTCGACATTCGTCCAGCCGTTCGTCTGAACCCGGACCCGCGCCTTCCCAAGCATCTCTCTTGTCAGATCCACGCCGATGATCTCCCCTTCCGGTCCGACTGCGCGCCAAAGCAGGGGGAAATTGAGGCCGGTGCCGCAACCGATTTCTACAACAGTATCTCCGCGCCGGAGGTCAAGGGCTGCCACCGCCTTCTTCCGATACGCCTGCTCGCGAAACCCGATAAGATAGTAGAGGTTTGCAGAAAAATCATACACCCCCGCCCTCTTTCGATACAATTCTTTGAGCTCATCCTTATTGAGCGCCATGTGACCCTATCGGCGGGTATAGGAACCCTTCGCAGTAGTGACAGGAAATTGAGTCATATTGAGAAATCGCAGTAAAGGACTGTTATCCGCTCAACCAAGTCATTAGCTCTGGCAGACTTCTCCTCACCCGACATTCTGAATAGATGGGCTGATGCCTATTTTTACCACGTATTGTCAGTGAGGGGTATAAGCCTTTATCTGATTCTCTTGTAGGACTTTTGCCTACATGAATCATCAGAATACAATTCCTGTTCTATGGAGTGGGGATTCATGAATGCTGAGGGCAAAACCTGAGGCAAATCTGAAGACAACTAACGTATTGATCAGCGAGACTTTTTTCGCGTTAGCCATAATGGCGAGCGGATGGAGACGACGCGGCAATTGGACGCTCTGGTGAACTGCAGTGCGCACTGGGGCGGCTCCATCAAAGACAGGCCTGCGGTCGTATCATGACGTCCGCACTCTCCCGGACTCCGTCATGCAGGGAGGGAAGGTGCTATAATGAAATTCCGTAAAGGCGGGGCATGCCGATGGAGAGCCGACAGGAGACCTCATCGCTCCTTTCGCCATCTCCGCCCGGAAGACGGCTCGACGGGCAACGGTACAACGGTACGAAAAGGGAGGCACTATGTGAAAAAGAAGAAGGTCCTGATAGTGCCGGTTCTGGTCGCTGTGATCGTACTGGCAGCATTCCTGGTGAGCCACTGGTCCCACAAGCCTGAAGAGGGCGTTCTCCTCCTCTCGGGGAATGTCGAGGTGACCGAACCCAACGTGGGCTTCAAGATCCCGGGAAGAGTGACCGGACTTCTGGTCGATGAAGGCCAACGGGTCCAGACGGGCGCCAGGCTCGCCACCCTCGACAGCGCCGAACTGGAAAGTGTCGTTGCCCAGAACCGCGCGGCTCTCGGAGAGGCACGGGTCAGGCTCGCTGAACTCAAGGCAGGTTCCAGGATTCAGGAGATCGAGCAGGCAAAGGCGGAGGTTAGTTCCGCCGAAGCGGAACTAGTGAAGGCCCAGAAGGACTATGAGAGGGCCGACAGGCTCTTCAAGAACGAGGCGATACCGGCTTCACAGTACGACAGTGCGAAGAGGACTCATGAGACCGCCCGTGCCCAACTCAAGAGCGCCCTTGAGAGGCTGAGCCTCGTCAAAGAGGGGCCGCGAAAAGAGGAGATACGGGCGCAGGAGGACCGAGTCAGACAGCTCGAGGCGGGCCTCAAGACCTCGGAGGAGAAACTGAAGGACACGGTGATCTATGCTCCGGTGTCGGGCGTTGTCCTTAGGAAGAACGTAGAGCTGGGAGAGACCGTCGCCGCCGGGGTCCCTGTTTTCACCATCGGCGAACTGGAGGACCCATGGATCAAAGTCTATGTGAAGGAGGACAAGATAGGTCTCGTAAGACTGGGCCAAAAGGCGAGAGTCAGCACCGATTCTTACCCGGGAAAGACCTACGAGGGCACTGTCACATTCATCTCGTCGGAGGCGGAGTTCACCCCCAAAATCGTCCAGACGCACGAGGAGCGGGTCAAGCTCGTGTTCGGCATTAAGGTGAAGGTGAAGAATGTCGGCGACGAACTGAAACCGGGTATGCCTGCGGATGTAAGGATAGAATTGAAATAGTGGATGCGCCGGTCTTTCTTCTTGACATGCTACCATGACTGAAAGCGACATCGTCATTAGAACTTCACGTCTCGCAAAGAAATTCGGCGACACCTTCGCCGTAGCTCATCTCACCCTTGAGATCAGGCGGGGAGAGATCTTCGGCCTCGTCGGACCTGACGGTGCGGGGAAGACAACGACTATGAGGCTCTTGACGGCGATCATGAAGCCGACATCTGGTGACGCCTGGGTCGCGGGCCATTCCATCCTCAGCGAAGGGGAGAGAATCAAGG
>JBLMXV010000035.1:0-12248 GCA_050257935.1 Chloroflexota bacterium | reverse complement strand
GAAGGGATCCAGTACTCATAGGGTCCCCTCGGTGATGCACGACATCGTCAGGACCGTCAGCATCGCTGGCGGTACCGCAAATCCTTTCATCGTTGCCTCCTTGAACGCTGAGTGAATTAGCCGAATTCCGCAACACGCAATAAAGGTGCCGCCCTGTATGGCAATATTTCTTAGTCAGTTATGAATTCCAATAGTCGGGCAGACTGCCCGAACTACTGAGTGATTTCGCGCAGTCCCGGTTCAAAATGCATAAATGCCAAGAACCAGCCTCGCTTTCGGCCATCGTCAGGCAAATAGGGGATTTCGACAGGATGGAGCGCAGGCGTAAGGTGCCTGCAGATGTTTTACAAGGGGAATGATGTCGGTTCTTGAAACTGCTGGCAACAGTTCTTCACTGATGCCTTGTCCTTGAGCCGCCTTTCTTTGGCGCAGTTCGCGAATGATTCGGGTTCTACGGGAGCGATCTTGGATTAGTGCATGCCCGCCTGAGCAGTTACACGGATTCTCTTCATGAGGAGGACAAGGGGAAGCACGCAGATCATGATGATGCTCGTGAGGAGGAAGGCATCGTTGAACGAGAGCATCGAAGCATGCCTCAGGAGTTGCTCGTAGATCGTTCCAAGGCCCCCCTGACCTGAGAGCGCCTCGTTGAATCCGCGATATTGCAATATTTGGGAGCTTTGCTCCGTTGCCATCTGATAGGTGGTATCGAAAGGTGTGAGGTGTTCAATGAGCCTGCTTTGGTGGAACTGGGCACGCCTTGAGAGAATCGTCGTGACGAAGGCTACGCCGAAGCTCCCGCCGAGGTTGCGCAGGAGGTTGTAGATTGCCGAGGCGTTGGGCATGTCCTGCTTTTTCACGCTCGACATGGTGATGGTCGTAAGAGGTATGAAGAAAAACCCCATCCCGATCCCGAGCACTACCCGCGGCCATATGACGGTGTTGAAGTCTGCGTACAGATTGAAGTTCGACATGAGATAGCTGGCGTAGGCGTTGACGGTGATACCGAACGCGAGAAGGAACTTGGGGTTGACCTTGTTCACCAGTCTTCCGGCAATCGGTAGGGCGATGAGCGTGGCGACGCCTCCGGGCCCGAGCACGAAGCCGGCGAGGAATGCAGTGTAGCCCATGAGCGTCTGGAGATAGATCGGAAGGAGGACAATGCTCGCGAAGAGGTTAAAGAACCCGAAAAACATGATCAGGTTGCCGGAGGTGAATGTGACGTTCCTGAATGCCCTGAGGTTCACAACAGGCTGTTCTGCGAAGAGTTCCACGATGACGAAGAGTATGAGTGATGACGCGGAGACGATGCTCAGGGAAACGATGAAGCCCGAGTCGAACCAGTTCTCCTGCTGCCCCTTGTCCAGGACCACCTGAAGGCATCCGAGGCCGAGGGCGAGCAGGGCAAGTCCCCAGTAATCGATCTTCATCTTCATGCGCTTCATGTAGGGCGGGTCGGTGATGAAGAAGATCGTCATCAGTATGGAAATGATGCCTATGGGCACATTGATGTAAAAGATCCATTCCCACGACCAGTTGTCGGTGATCCACCCTCCCATGAGCGGGCCTATGATGGGACCAAACATGATGCCGATGCCGAAGACGGCCATGGCGATGCCGTGCTGGTAGGGCGGGAAGGTCTCAAGCAGGATTGACTGCGATATCGGCTGCAGGGCCCCGCCGCCGATACCCTGTAGGATCCTGAAGACGATGAGGCTCTGCAGGTTCCATGCTGCTCCGCAGAGGAAAGAGCTGGCCGTGAAGAGGGTGATTGAGAAGATGAGGTAGCGCTTTCTCCCGAAGACCCTGCTCAGCCAGCCTGTAAGCGGGATGATGATGGCGTTGGAGACGAGGTAGGAGGTTATCGTCCATGTCGACTCATCGATTCCTGCAGAAAGGCTTCCCCTGATATGGTCGAGCGAGACATTCACGACGGAGGTGTCCACGATCTCGATGAGCGTGGGCAGCATCACCGTGAGCGCGATGAGCCATTTGTTCATGACTATTCTACGAGGACAGTGGGGACGACTGACATGCCTATACGGAGCAAATGCTGCGGGTCGGTGTCCTTGTTGAGGAGGATCTTCACGGGGATGCGCTGCACCACCTTCACATAGTTGCCCGTCGCGTTCTCAGGCGGGAAGAGCGAGAACACGGCGCCGGTCCCTGACATAATGCTGTCGACAGTGCCCTCGAACTGCCTGCCGGGGTACGTGTCCACCTTTATCTTCACCCGCTGGCCCGGCCTGATCTTCCCGAGCTGGGTCTCCTTGTAGTTGGCCGTGACCCAGAGGTCGTCAAGGGCAACTACTGCCATGAGAGGCTGTCCGGCCTGAACCTGGTTGCCTAGCTCCACGGTCTTCTTCGTCACATACCCGTCCGAGGGGGCGCGGATATCGGTGTAGCCGTAGTTCAGCTCAGCCTGGGCGAACTTCGCCTCTTTCTCCCTGATTGCCGCTGCCTGTGCGTTCATCGAGGTCTCTATCTGTCTGATCACGGCCCTCTGCGTTTCAATCGTCTTCTCGGCCTG
Source organism: Chloroflexota bacterium (assembly GCA_050257935.1). GTDB lineage: Bacteria > Nitrospirota > Thermodesulfovibrionia > Thermodesulfovibrionales > Dissulfurispiraceae > JBLMXV01. The sequence continues at coordinate 9,718 of JBLMXV010000035.1, read as the reverse complement.
TTTCAGCTGCTCACGGGCCGCCCGCACCTGGGCCTCCGATACCGCATGAGCGGTCCTCGCCCTCTCATTCCTCTCCTTCGGGATCGCTTCCCTGCGATAGAGATTCTCTGCCCGCTTCAGATCCAGAGAGGCCTGGGCGAGATTCGCCTCCTGGAGGTCGAGTTGGGCCTTGGCCGTCTCGGCCGCAGCTTTCAGTTCCTGGAGTTGGTTCCGTGCGGCTTCTCTCCGTGCCTCCACCTCGGCAAGTTTGGCCTTCTCCGCCTGCACTCCCGACTCTGTCTCTTGGACCTTGGCCTGGTAGTCCGCCGGATCTATCTTGATGAGGAGATCACCTTTCTTCACGGGCTGGTTATCTTCTACGTGGATGGCTGTGACGGTCCCCGCGATTTTCGGTGCAACGGTGTGAATGCGGCCGTTGACGAAGGCGTCGTCTGTGGAGATGTGAGTCGCTTTGTACCTGAGGTAAAAGAAGAGGGTCACCGCCGCCACTATCGCGACTGTCGCAAATACCGCGATCGCGACCGTTTTCCTCTTGCTGTTCCCCGATTTTTGATCTTCCATCGCTCTCCCCAGTTATATGGCACCAGGGGGCACGTGTGCCCCCTCCCGACCTCCCTGCATGGTGCTGTCCCCCATCCTCGCAGTTACCGACCGGCGCTTCATCTGAAGACTGACACGAGGTCTGCGCCGATCGAATACCACAGGGCCGCTTCCGCTCGCTTCAAAGAATATGCTGCCCGATGATAGTTAGTCTCTGCAGTGGTGAGAAGCGTGATCGCGTCTACCACCTCGGTCGCGATGCCGACTCCTTCTGCGTACCTCAGGCGGTTGATCCTGAGGTTCTCCTGCGCCTGCGAGATGGCGTCTTTGGTAACGGCGACTCGCTCCTCGGCGTTCACCATATTAAGATAGTTCCTCTTCACCTCGAGCCTCACGTCATCGAGAATCTTTCGCTTCTGCTCGACCAACTGTTGTTTCCTGTAACGTATCTTCGAAAGTTCGGCGGTAGTCGCCCCACCGCTGAAGATGTCGAGGTTCACGCCGATGATGAACGACCAGTTGCTCTCGTGCAGCTGAAACTCGTTCTGCGTGTAATTGAAGCCGCCCTGTGCAAAGAGCGAGGGAAAGAACTCCGACTTCTTCGCCTTCTCTTCGAGGCCTGCTATGCTCATCTCGTTGTCCAGAATCTTCAGCTCCCATCTTTCCGCCTCGGCACTCTTCCACAGGTCGTCAAGGCTGATGGACACCCCCGACGAGGTCGGTGGGTCTATCACCTCAATTTCCTCCGTAAGCGGTCTGGCCAGTATGGTGTTTAGTTGCGATGCGGTCACCGCCCTGAGGTTCTGTGCCGAGAGAAGCCGCTGCCGGGCGTCGGAAAGCCTGACCTCCGCTTCAAGGAAGTCATTTCGTGTGATGGCTCCCTCTTCGTAGAGACTCTTCGCCACCGCGGCGTGAGACCTGAAGCTTTCCACCTCCCTCTCTCCCACGACAACGAGTTTCTCTGCCTCAAGGAGCTCGAAGTAGGCGGTGACGAAGTCAAGAGCGATGGCGTTCCTAGTGCGTTCGAGCTCCGCCTTCGACGTCTCCATCGCCGTCTTGGAAGCTTCGAAGAGAGAGGATCGCCCCCCGAAGTCATAAAGTGTGTGCAAGACGTTGATGTCGTAGGAGAGGAAGCTCTTGTCGGAAGTCCTCGCACTCAATTTTTGGTCACCGAGCAATACGGCCGGCTGATACGCGAGGGTGGTGTGCGACAGCGACGTTCTTACGTTCGGCAGGAGGCGCGACCTTGCGAAGCGGACATCGGCGGAGGCTATTTCCGTGTTGAGCAGGGCGATCTGCACGACTCTGTTGTCCTGTGTTGCCATGCTCAGCCCGTCGGCCATAGAGATCTTCTGTCTGGTACCGGGTTCATGTCCGGTACCCGGCTCAGCCGGGGCAAGGGTCACGGTCAGAAAGACAACTGCCGCAGCGAAGAGTGTCGAAGCAATATGGCCCATGGGAGTCCTGATAAGCAATCCATGCATAATCACGACGCCTCCTCCCCGGTTGTATTTCTGCGGAGGACCTTCATGCCTCCCGCCAGAACTGACCGCGCGCTCTCGAAGACATTATACGTGACGAATATTACAAAGATCGTAAGGAACGATGATGTGATGTCAAGCATCGTGCGGTTTATCAAGAGGTCCGGCCTCTGCCCTTCAGCGTGCCACTCACGAATATGGTGACAAAGGTCTTGATGACTTCGTCGGAATCAACAGGACCGAATTTCTTTCGCATGAGGAATTCCTGGGCGTTGAAGAACGAGAAGATCATTCCCAGGAATGCCCGTGCGGCGAATTCTGTGTGGAAGGGCCTCAGAACTCCCTTCTTCCGCATTTCGTCGAAGTACGACGCAAGAGTTTTGAAGAGTTCGTCGCTGAAGGCGTGGTAAATCTTGTGTATCTTTTCGGGGTAGCGATGCATTTCCGAGTGCATGATACGGATCATGTCCTTTCTGAGGGTGAGGGTCTCCAGGAACCGCTTCGCGATCACTACCAGCGCGTCTTCGTAAAGGAGAGCAGACAGGCTTGGAAGGAGGCCTTTGAGTTCGGGTAGAAACGAGTACCTGTTGATTACCTCTTCAAGGAGGGTTTCCTTTGAAGGAAAGTGCCTGAAGAGCGTGACCTCCGCGACTCCTGCCTCCCGTGCTATCTCACGCGTCGTGGCTCCGAGGTACCCCTTCTTAGAGAAGAGCCTCAGGCCCGCCTCGAGGATCTTCTCATGCGTGTCAGTCTGCCTCAGAGAAAGTGTAAGCACTTACTTACACTACATGACTCGCCGCTACATGTCAACAATTTAGGAGCCCCAGATGCAAGAAAAGGATTGGAGGCGCTCCGCCCTGTCCCGTAATGTGGCCGCAATGAGTGTCGGCTAGACTTGTGACTCCTGCGGTGTGGCGGTCTTCCTCGCCGCCCGCCGTGTTCCTGCAAGGATGTTCAGCGTCTCCACGAGTCCCGAGAACCCCATGGAGAAGTAGATGTATCCTTTGGGGATGTGGAACTTGAGTCCCTCGGCGACGAGTGCCACACCGACCATCAGGAGAAAGCTCAGGGCGAGCATCTTGAGTGAGGGATGGCGATGGATGAAGGTGCTGATAGTCCCGGAAGCGAGGAGCATGAGCACGAGGGCGATCACCACGGCGGCGATCATCACGCCCAGTTGCCGGGCCATGCCTATCGCAGTGATCACGGAGTCGAGGGAGAAGACCAGATCCATGACGACGATCTGGACTATTATCGCGGCAAAAGAGACACGCGCTGTCTTCCGGACCACCTCGTCGTGACGCTCGAAGGCGCCGTGGATTTCATGGGTTCCCTTGAAGAGTAGGAAGAGCCCGCCTGCAAGCAGAATGATATCCCGGACGGAAATGTCCCTGCCGAAGGCACTGAAGAGGGGAATCGTCAAACTGGCAAGCCACGCTATGCTGAGAAGGAGAAGGACCCTCGTGATGAGAGCGAGGCTGATGCCGATTGACCTCGCCTTCGCCTGCTGAGCCTGGGGAAGCTTGCCCGAGAGTATGGAGATCACCACTATGTTGTCGATGCCGAGTATTATTTCGAGAGTCGTGAGGGTGATCAGGGCGACCCAGATCTCAGAATCGGTTAGCCATTCCATGTTTCCTCCTTGTGATGAGTGCTTCCCTTCCTTGCGCCGATGTCAGGAACGCCTGGGGATGGCTCATGCGATCTTTCCGCGAGAAGCACTCTGGCCCTGTTGAGTCTGGCGACGATGTATACCGACGCAGCCAGCAGGGCAACACCGACTGCAATGACCGGTGTTGTCCAGACATGCCGTGGAAGATACTCGTAAAGCCCGTATACCCCGAAGAGGATGAAGATCAGAGCCGCTGCCCACTTGATGGACCGCTCGGGTATCCTTCTCCCTGCGACTACTCCGAAGAGGATTCCTATTGCATCCGCCACAAGCATTCCCAGTGTGGTTCCGATCCATACAGGAACGGTCGTGTTATATTCAGCGGCGAGTGCAACCGTGGCAAGCTGCGTCTTGTCACCCATCTCTGCGATGAAAAAGGCTATCGCCACCGTCCAGAAGGGGCTGAACCTCCGTTCTTTCGTTTCGCAGGAGAGCGTATCGCCCCTGATCGTCCATAGGCCGAAGAGGATGAACGACGCTGCTGCGGCGACCTGGATGTAGTTCAGGGGGAAAACGGTGGTGAGGTAGTTTCCGACGAGCACCGCGCCAAGGTGGTTCGCAGCCGTGGCCCAGAATACCCCCCACATGACGGTCTGCCAGCGGTATTGGGCGGCGAAACACATGGCGAGCAACTGGGTCTTGTCCCCCATCTCCGCGAGGACAACAAAAGCGAAAGAGGCGAAAAAGGCAACCATAACGAGTCTCCTTTGTTCAAAACTAAAAAGCGAGACACTTTAGCATGACCGGTTTCTGTCACACTAAAGGTCTCGCCAATTGGTACTCATCGACCAACGATAGGGCCAGGTGAGCTCACCAGCATGTTGACCCTATCTTTGTCAGCTACTCCCCTTTAGATAACCATAGTATTCTAAGGAATCCGCGGGAGAAAAGTAAACGCCTGACAATTGCGTAGCACCGCAGGGCAGAGTGCCTCAAAGCCCTTATGAACGCGATGAGACATGATTCGGAGTCCGGACTTCTCGAGTCCATCACGAGTGGTTTGCAAAGACCCCTTACACGGTGGTCTGGAGATGAACAAGGTATCGCTGATAAAGCCTTTTTGGCATCTCTGAGTTTCGAGACTGTGCGGAGCGATCATAGATCTGTCGAAAGAGACCGCCGGAGAGGTAGCCGGTCTCCTCGTGGCCTGTCCCCGCTACACGACATGGAGGCCTTACCGACCGTTCGCAGCAGCATGAGGGAGCAGGCGGCTCAGAAGGGTGCGAAGAACCTGTATCTCTTCAGAAAAGTCCTGAATTCCTTCGCCGCCGACGTGAGTGAATCTGCGTCGAGTGCGATGAGGTAGACCTGCCGCCTGAACTTCGCGCCAGGGATGTCGAGTATGGCAACAGTTCCTTCCTTCACGGCGGTGAAGACTGCCCATTTAGACACGAGGGAGATGCCGACACCCGCCTGCACCATCTGGATGATCAGTTCCGGGCTGCCCGACGTCATGGCGACCCTCACGCTCCGCGGCTCGATGTTTACTGCGGAGAGGAATTCCTCTGTGAACTCACGTGTGCCGGACCCGGGCTCCGGCATGATGAAGGGCTCCGATGCGAGGTCATTAGAAGAGAGCGATTTCTTCCGCGCAAGGCGATGGTTTTCCGAGGCTATGAGGACGAGTTCGTCCGATGCGATTTGCTCGGACAGAAACCCTCCGGGTTTCAGCGTACCCTCCACGATGCCTAACTCGATCCTCGCGGAGCGGAGTTCGTCGACTATGTTCCCGGTGTTTGCGACCGAAAGGTCGACGCGCACTTCCGGGTATTTCCTGGCGAAGTCGTAGAGGGCCTGGGGGAGGAGAAAGGCGGCCACCGTAGCAGTCGCCCCCACGGTAAGGGGACCCTTTGTCGTCCCTGCGAGGCGGTGCAGGTCGTCCTCCATCCTCCGGTAGCCCTCGAGGATCATTCTGGCATGTTCGTAGAACAGCCTGCCTGCGGAGGTTGGGCTCACGCTCTTCGTGTGCCTGTGGAGAAGTTTCATGCCCAGATCGTTCTCCAGGTTCCTGATGAGATGGCTCATCGCGGACTGAGTCATGTGCTTTGCCTCCGCCGCCTTGGAGAAACTCTTTAATTCGACGACAAGGCAGAAGGCTTTCAGACGATGGTCTTCCATAACGTGACGCCGCCTGTGGACAATGTAGCAACCGTCCATTGTAAATGCTGTACCACGTGCTGTCAAACAGCGGAATGAGCAGCATTCATTGAAACCATGAAAACAAAGAATTTGATTTCCGGCTAAGGCAGGATTTAGCGTTACGAGAGGAGTTCACGAATATGATGATTTCGATCTCAGCAGTTCACCTCACCCGTTCTTGAGCCGAGAGGGTCGAGGGAGGGTTATGTAAAACTGATCGCTTGCTTATGCACTTCTTAGTAACATAACCAGATCCGGGAAGAAGGAGGCTCATATGGCGAATCAAAAGACGAGGCTCGTCATCGCGTCTACCACGAGCACCCAGAATTCAGGTCTCTTCGACATCCTCGTGCCGGCATATGAAAAGGCGACGAGGTACGCGGTAAAGGTTGAAATCATCGCTGTGGGTACGGGCAGGGCGATACGGCACGCGAAGAAAGGAGAGGCGGACATGCTATTCGTCCATGACCCCTTCAGGGAGGCGAAGTTCGTCTCTGAAGGATATGGCGTGAACAGGCGGGCGGTGATGCACAACGACTTCGTCATTGTCGGTCCCGCGAGTGACCCGGCCAGGGTGAAACACGCGAAAAGCGCCGTGGAGGCCTTCGAAAATGTCGCTGACAAGGGTGCTCCTTTCGTATCGAGAGGCGACGATTCAGGTACCAACATCAAGGAACTCGATATATGGGATGATACGGGCCTCAATCCGAAAGGAAAGGGATGGTATTTTGAGGCAGGCGCCAAAATGGGTGACACACTGATCGTGGCCGATCAGAAAAAGGCTTACACCCTATCCGATATCGGCACCTTTCTGAATTACGAGAAGAAGGTACAGTTGAATGTGCTTTTCAAGGGTGACCCCGTGCTCAGGAACAACTACAGTGTAATCGCACTCAACCCTGAGCGCTTCCCGAGTACGAAATACAGGGAGGCCATGGACTTCATCGCCTTTGTCACGTCACCTGAAGGACAGAAGTTAATCGCTCAGTACGTGAAACACGGCGTGAATCTGTTTTTCCCTGACGCCGTCCCGTCGGTGATGGGTATCAAGAAGAGACGAGTTGGAGCAGAAAGAGACCGGCGGTGATCGGGGCTGATCGGCCTTACAGTTGCATTTCGGCGGCCTGCCCGCATTCGTCGGTTGTGTATGCAGAGTTAAGATCAAGTCTTCAACTCGAGGAGGAATAGGCATGCGTATGTTGACAGGAGTGATGGGAATGGCTTTTTGCGTAATGTCTCTGTTTACTGCGACTGTCCTCGCGCAGAGCGAGATCATCCTCGCTTCGACGACGAGCACCGAGAATTCCGGGCTCTTCGGTCACATCCTGCCGATGTTCGAAAAGAAGACGGGCATCAAGGTAAAAGTGGTGGCCCGAGGCACTGGGGCAGCGATAGAGATGGGCAAACGCGGAGACGCGGACGCGCTCTTCGTGCACGCGAAGCAGATGGAGCTTGAGGCAGTCGAGCAAGGCTTCTTCGTCAACCGTTATGATGTTATGTACAACGACTTCATCATTGTCGGTCCGCCGAATGACCCCGCGAAGATCAAGGGCATGAAATCGGCTTCCGAAGCTTTCAGGAAGATCGCCGAAGCGGGCATGACATTCGTCTCCCGAGGCGACAAATCGGGAACACACGCGAAGGAACTCGAGATCTGGAAGAAGGCCGGCATTGACCCCAGGGGCCAGAAGTGGTATCTCGAAGTGGGGCAGGGCATGGAGAAGACTCAGCGCATTGGCAGTGAGAAGCGGGCGTACGTCCTCACGGACCGAGGCACATGGCTTGCGACCAGAGACAAGGATAAGCTGGAGCTAGTCCTTCTCCTCGAAGGAGACCCCATACTTTTCAATCAGTACGGTGTCATGGCGGTCAACCCTGAGAAGCACAAGCACGTCAAATACAAGGAGGCGATGGAGTTCGTGAACTGGGTCATCTCGAAAGAGGGGCAGGAGGCAATCGGCTCCTTCAAGGACAAACTAGGAAATCAGCTCTTCTATCCCAACGCGAAATAGGAGAATGCGGTGACTGATGGGCGGTATCTCGGTGCCGGCGTTGAGTCATTCGTGAACGTGACCTGATTTGTGAACTCTATCCTCGAAGGCTTCAGCAAGGCGGCCGCACTGATCTTCAATCTTGACGCTGAACTGTTGCAGATCATTCTCCTGTCCCTTCGGGTATCCGGCACCGCACTTGTGATCGCCACCATCTTTGCGGTTCCCACTGCCGCGCTCCTTGGACTGAGGCGGTTCCGGGGCCGCGGTGCGGTGCTGAGTGTCTTGAACACCTTCATGGGGCTGCCTCCCGTCGTCGTAGGTCTCTTTGTCTACCTTCTGCTGTCGCGAAGCGGCCCGCTGGGGTTCCTCGCCCTACTGTACAGCGCCACGGCAATGATCATCGCCCAGACGATCCTGTCGTACCCTATTGTCGCATCTCTCTGCCATACGGCCATTGTGAGCGTCGACCCAATCGTGAAGCAGGCGGCAATGGCACTCGGGGCGACGCCGTTTCAGGTCTCCCTGACCGTGATCAATGAGGCCCGATACGGGATTATGTCGGCGGTCATAGCAGGGTTCGGCAGGGTGACGGCAGAGGTGGGCGCCGTCCTCATGGTGGGCGGCAACATAGCGGGCTTTACGCGGGTGATGACGACAACGATAGCCCTGGAGACCGACAAGGGCAACTTTGAACTTGCCCTTGCGCTCGGCATCATCCTCCTCTGCCTGTCGCTGGCGATCAACCTTGTCCTGCGTGCCATCCAGAAGAAAGGCACGGTGAGGGCTGAGTCATGAGCATCGGGTTGGAGGCTGCGGGGCTCTACAAGACTTACAACGGCAAACCGGTCATCGCCGACTGCTCCTTTGTCCTGCAGGAGGGGAGGACCTACGCGTTGATGGGGCCGAACGGCTGCGGCAAGTCGACGCTCTTCCGCATCTGCTCGCTGCTCGAGCAGCCTGACAGGGGTGAGGTGCGGTACCGTTCCGGGGACGAGGTCCTCAGTCATGACATCGCTCTTAAGAGAAGGATAACTCTTGTGCTTCCAAAGATCGGTGTCTTCAACACATCGGTTTACAAGAATGTGGCATACGCTCTAAGGATCCGCGGAGTCCCCAGGAGCGAAACGGCCGAGCGAGCGCAAAAAGCTCTCGAGTTTGTGCGGCTCACACACAAAAGAGACCAGAACGCACTCACCCTTTCGAGCGGCGAGACTCAGCGGCTCGGCATCGCCCGGGCGATCGTGCTCGAACCCTCGGTGCTCTTCCTCGACGAACCGACTGCATTCGTCGATGAAAGGAGCCAGGTGCTGATCGAAGAGATCATTCAGGGAATCAGAAGAGGCGGCAACGCGCTGGTGGTCATCACCACCCACAACAGGGATCAGGCGGAACGGCTGTCCGATACAGTCTTTATGATGAAAGACGGGAGAGTTCTCGTCTGAGCACATTGATGAACGTATAGCCATAGTCCCAGCCGTGCGAACTTTTTGATAGTTAGTGTAATTCGAGTATTCTAATAGTAGAGGAATACGACAGAGTTCACAGATGGGAGGGCAGACAAGATTCACGGGTCAGTCTGCACCGAGAGTAATGAATTACAAAGAACACGTTGTGCTGAGGAATGAACACGGAATTTACGTCCGTGAGTACACGGGAGAAGATCCGGTGACGATCTTGATGCACGGCTTTCCCGACAATCTGCATCTCTATGACCGGCTGGTTCCCCGTCTGTCGCCGGCGCGTCGTATTGTAACTTTTGATTTTCTTGGATGGGGCTCCTCAGACAAGCCATCAAATCATTCCTATACGGCGGCCAATCAATTAGGTGAACTTGATGAAGTGATAAGACAGTTGGCACTTGCAAATGTTGTGTTGGTGGCGCACGATGCTTC
>JBLMXV010000034.1:0-13517 GCA_050257935.1 Chloroflexota bacterium | reverse complement strand
TGACGAATTTCGTCGACGTGTGCTTCGCGATGAGCACGCCTCCGTCGGGAAAGTCAGCGAGGTCTTCATCGGTCCGCACGACGTGGGCCTTGCCGAACCCGATGCCCTTGCACGCGATCGCACCTTTTTCGATGAGGAGGTTGTATCCTTTCACCCTCGTGGGAACGGCTTTAGCCGGCTCCTTCGCCGTGATCCGCAATGGCCTCGATTGAAGGATGAAAGGCCTGTCTTGACGGTCGATGGCCCACTCGATGTCCTGCGGTGCACCGAAGTGGCGCTCGAGGGCAAGCGCGTATGACCCGAGGGCCTGTATCTCACCATCGGTGAGGCAAGGGCGGGCGAGTGCCTCCGCATCGACGGCGATTCTGTCGAGGCCGCCGTCGGCGCGGCAGACAGCCATCGATTGTTGGGCAGGAATGCTCTTTTCAATGACGCTCCCGTTCTCCCGGGAAACACGGTACACTTCAGGTGTCACTGTGCCGTCGACAACGCAGACGCCGAGACCCCTTATGGCGCTGATGATCACGTCGTCACTTCTGAAATCATTGGGGTCTCTTGAATAGATCACGCCGCCCGCCTTGGCGTCGATCATATGGAGGACTCCCACAGGCATAGCCATTTCATGTTCCTGGAATCCCTTCGTTTTGTAGTAGAAGAGCGCCCTTTCGTTGAAAAGGCTCGCGACGACTTCCTTGTATTTCTGCTGGATCGTTTCCTCGCTTACGTTGAGGAACGTGGAATACTGACCGGCGAAGCTGAACTCGCCGTCCTCTTGCAGTGCGCTGCTTCGTACCGAGACCGGCACGGTGCCCCCGGCGATGGAGCAGAGTTCCGCATAGGCATCGCGGATGGAGCCGGCAAGGTCCTCGGGGACCTCGGCGCTGGTGATGAGGCCTTGGATGTCTTGGCTCGTCCTCCTGAGCGACTCCATATCGCTGATCGAGAGAGAGGCGAGCTTTTCGGTGATCTTTTCTTGAAATTCGTTGTGGTCCATGAACCTCTTGAAGGAGTATGCGCTGATGCCGAAGCCGTCGGGCACGGGAAGGCCTACGCGGTTCCTGATCTCACCGAGATTGGCGACCTTCGAACCTACCCTGTCTGACATGGCTCTGCCGATTTCGGAGAAGGGGATAGTGAAACTGCTTTCGGCAATTCCGGCCTTGGTGGACAGAATGGACTGGATAGCCGAGGTTATCTCGTCGTACCTCAGCCCGAGAGCAGCGTATTTTCTCCGCGCGACGCCGTTGAGATTGTCGATGATCTTTCTGACGCCGTCGGAAACGATGCCCACTTTCGTCTCAAGGTAGTGGCGGTCGAAGAGATACTCCCCCGAGAGTTTCTCCTCCATATCGGCCATCGTTTCGAGAACGGTATTGTTGTTCGCGAGGAGATCCTGAAAAAGGTGATACTTCCTCCTGAAGGGTTCAAGGGCCTTTTCCCTCTCTTCAGCGGTCTTTTCCTCTTTGGAGAACATACCCTTCAGTTTGTTCCAGATAGTCATACGCTGTGTACCGCGCCAGTGTAGAAGGATCGTGAGGCCGATGGCGTCTCGCTCTGCAGATGATACCACAGGGCAGGGTGCAGGGGCAAGACGGTGATGCTTCCATAGCAACAATTAGGTGCTGTGCATCAAGTAATTCGTACTCCGCTGAGACGGTTGATAAATTGTTGAGGCTGTGGTAATAATAGTGCCTGCGCAATATGCGAACAGGCACGTTTCCCCGGACGCCGCCGACCGGCACGGTACGAGACGTGACAGAGCGAGAAGGGGGACGAGATGAAGCATGTGAAAAAGGTAAGAGAGGTAATGGACGATATCTTCGATTACCCGCACCTGCCGTACTGGTTCTCCCTAGGGCAGGCGATCAAGATCCTCAAGAAGACATTGCCCGGGACGGACGTCTGCACCTACCCGAGGGGTATCCTGATCTTTGATGAGCGCTACAATCTGCTCGGGACTCTCAACATCCGCGACATCTTGAGAGGACTCGACCCGAAGTTCAAGACCGTTTCCTCCGAGACGCCCGCAGCGGTCGAAGATGATACGACGGTCGCGAGCATCGCGGCCGGCCTCTACGGTGATGAGTCGAAACAGCTCCTCGACAGGCCCGTCAGCGATTTCATGGTGCCGGCGAATGTCTTCCTCGAGCCTGACGACCCTGTGACGAAGGCGGCTTATCTTATGCTCAGACACAACCTCATATTCGTGCCGGTGCTGGAGGGAAAGAAGAGGCTCATCGGTATCGTGAAGGTGATCAAGGTGTTCGATGAGATCACCTATGTCGTGATGCAGGAGTGACTATCACGCCGTCCGGACGCGGCTGAGACATGGTGATCGTCATGCCGGTGGCGACGCTGAGGCGCTATGCATGGAGAGCTGGCGCCGTCTGTCGAGGGTTTTGCGTCGGAGTTGCCTGCCGGAAAGAGATGCAACAGAAACAGCCTGTGAAAGCCGCTCGGGCATGGAGTTTTCCCGTGTGCGAAGGAGGGCGGCAGCGGCTGACGACGTCTCGACACTGCAGATTCAGATGGGATACTATATCAGTTACAGCAAAGGGCGAGCAGATTCATGAAAGAGGAGCACGAGAGGTCGGAGAAGGACGAACGCATAGGTCTTTTCAGGTCTTTCCGCCTGCTCGCCCACGAGTTTCCCGGCCTCACCGCCAGGGACAGATACAAGATCCTCAAGATACGCCTTTTTTTTCTCATAGGCGCTCTTGCAGGCGTCCCCCTCCTCCTTGTCGTAGTCCTCGGTTTCTTTTGGCTCCGTACGGTTGTCGACGAGAGCTTCAACAACTACCTCAGCTGGCAGATCGAAAACACGAAACAGTCGATCGAAATATTTCTCAGGGAGAAGGTCTCCGGCCTCAAGTTTCTCGTCGCCGCTTACAGTTTTGAGCAGCTGTCCAACCAGAAGACGCTCCATGAGATCTTCTCGAAGCGAAAGAGAGAGTTCGGCGAGCTGGTGGACCTCGGCGTCATCGACTCGAAGGGCATACAGCGCGCCTACGCAGGCCCCTATGACCTCCTCGGGAAGGACTATTCGACTCATGACTGGTTCCAGAAGGTGGCGGTACGAGGCGTGTACGTGAGCGACGTATTTCTCGGCTATCGTCGCATCCCGCATGTGGCGGTAGCCGTCAAGCAGGAAGCTCCGGGAGGGTTTTGGGTGGTGCGTGCGACGATCGACTTAGAGACCCTGTCTCGACTTGTTCACTCTATTACCCTTAAGGAGGGAGACGATGCCTTCCTCCTGAATGAAGACGGGATCCTTCAGACCCCATCCAGGTTCTACGGTAAACTGCTGGAGAAGGCTGACTTGGAGGTAACACCTGAGAATCGGGGTTTCACACTCCTCAAGATGAAGTCCCGCGGCGCGCCGATCACCTTCGGTTACACCAAGATAAGCGACTCACCATGGATCCTCGGGGTGGTGGTGAAATACACGTCCTATATGACAATGGTCGAACTTCTCAAGAGCCACATGGCGGCTCTCTATCTCGTCCTGGCGCTGGTGGGGATCGGCATCCTCATGAATTACCGCACGTCAAGGATGGTGGTTAACTGGATAGAGGAGGCCGACAAGAAGAGAGAGGAAGCCATCGCCCAGACAGAACACTCGGCGAAGCTTGCCTCTATCGGCCGCCTGGCAGCAGGCGTGGCCCATGAGATAAACAACCCCCTTGCGATCATCAACGAAAAAGCGGGATTGCTCAAGGACCTGCTCATGATCACTGAGGAAGCCGAGCCCTGCAGGGAGAAGTTCCTCCCTATAATAAACTCCATATCGGGGAGCGTAGACCGCTGTCGCACCATCACTCATCGCCTTCTTGGGTTCGCCAGGAGGATGGACGTCAGGATCGAGGAAATCGACCTCAACGACGCGATTAATGAGGTGATCGGGTTCCTGGAGAGGGAGATACTGTACCGCGACATTCGCCTAGATCTTCGTCTCTCCCAGAATCTGCCGCAGATCGAGAGTGACAGGGGACAGCTGCAGCAGGTCTTCCTGAATATCGTCAACAACGCCATCGACGCAGTGGACGATGAGGGGCATATCACGATTGAAACGGGGGTTGCGGATGCTTCGCATCTGAAGGTCCTCATCAGTGACGACGGTCACGGGATTCCGAAGGAAGTGTTGAAGCACATATTTGAGCCTTTCTATACTACAAAGGAAAAGGGGAAGGGGACGGGACTCGGGCTGTCCCTGTCTTATGGCATCATACAGCGCCTTGGCGGGAATATCGAGGTTGACAGCGTGCTGAACAAAGGGACCACCTTTACGATTCTGCTGCCGACAGGGGCCGAGGGCAGAGGAGGGACGTATTGAAACCAAAGGTGCTCCTTGTGGACGATGAAGAGGAGTTTGCCACCGCTCTCGCCGAGCGGCTGAAGTTGCGCAACTACGACGCCAGGGCGGCATTCAATGCCGAGGAGGCAATGGCAGTGGTACTCAAGGATCCGCCCGACGTGATGGTCTTGGACATGAAGATGCCGGGCATTAGCGGGGTGGATATCTTCAAGGTGGTAAAGCAGGTATCGCCGATGGTTGAAGTGATCATCCTGTCGGGCCACGGTTCCATACAGACGCTGGACAAGGAGCTTGAAGGCGAGATCTTCGATTATGCGCTGAAACCCGTGGACTTCGACGACCTGAGACAGAAGATCGACAAGGCCTTCGAGAAGCACCGGAGGAGCTGATAGGCGACATGGAACGTGACAGGGACGAAAGTTTGCGAGCAGTCCAGTTGGCGTTCGTCGGAAGAGTCGTCGCCAGCTTTACTCATGAGCTTAAGAACCATCTTGCGATTGTCAAGGAGTCAGCGGGGTTGCAGCAGGACCTCATTACTTTCGGGGGAGCAAAGGCGAAGGTAGACCCCAAAGAGCTGCTGAAGTTTCTGAAATCCGTCGACGAAGAGGTGCAGAGGACACTCACCTTTGTCTCCTTTCTCAACCGATACGCCCACAGGATGGACGCGGAGATGTCTGTTTTCTCAGTCAACGAGGTGCTCGATGAGCTCATTGCTCTGACGGAGAGGCTCGCTCGACAGCGAAGGATAACAGTTCAGAAGGATTTTGACGAGACGCTTCCTGCTCTTTGCAGCAACCCTTCACGACTTCAGCTCGTCGTCTTTGGCCTCTTCGAGAAGATGTACAAAACCCTCGAACAGAGAAGTCAGATTGTCATGAAAACGAGGCTTGCACAGGAAGGGATGACGGTATCGCTCATACCTCAGGGGGCAGCGGTCGAACCGGAGAGCGATACGGCTTGGCTGTGCACCGAGGAATTTGCTGCCGCCGTCGTCACAGACCTCGGAGGAACGATCACCAAAGAAGAAACTGCGGGGGCGGTCACCATCTCGCTGCCCTTATCCGGGGGACCCCGGACTTCGTGACATCACGGGAATCCGCGGTGAACACATGCGACATAAAGGTCCTGCTGGTTGATGACGAGCAGGCCTTTGTCGACACCCTCGCCCAGAGGCTTCGCCTGAGGAGCCTCGATGTGCATGCGGTGTACGACGGTTCACAGGCCCTCGCCTTCCTGATGGACCAGAGGCCCGAGGAGGAGCCCCACGTGATCGTGCTCGATCTCAAGATGCCGGATATGAGCGGCCTCGAAGTGCTCAGGAGGGTCAAGAAATATTACCCGCGAATCGAGGTCATCATGCTTACCGGCCATGGCGACGACAAGGACGCCGAGGAAGCAAGGAGGGTGGGCAGTTTCGATTTTCTGAAGAAACCGACTGATATCGACGCACTGCTCGGCCGTATCAGGGACGCTCACCGCGTGAGGATTGAGAAGGCAGCTTCGTAGAAGGCTCCGGAGGTCGTTCAGTTTGTCAAAAAAGCGAGCGTTGATGCCCGGTAAGGATGGTGACGTGAGGGTTTTGCTTTCAAGCGCAGGCGAATGGTTCGGCTAAAGGGGGATACAATGAGGCGCATACGCAGGGCCGCCCTTGTCTTCATGGTGGGCATGATCATAGTGGCCGGTTTCTTTGGCATGTGTTTCGGAGCCGAGCACGCGCCGGAGGCGGTGAAGGGAGGGTCTTCCCTGCCCTGGTGGGCATGGCCTGCGATTCTATTCGCGGTGACCTTTCTTCTCGGGATTGTTGCGGTGCTCGGAGGGGTGGGCGGAGGAGTCCTCTTCGTTCCTATCATCGGCGGCTTCTTCCCGTTTCACCTTGACTTCGTGAGAGGCGCCGGGCTGCTGGTCGCCCTTGCCGGCGCCCTTGCGGCCGGCCCCGGCCTTCTGCAGAAGGGGCTCGCCGATCTCAGGCTCGCACTGCCCGTGGCGCTCATCGCGTCGTCCTGTGCGATTGTCGGCGCGATGATCGGCCTTGCGCTGCCTACCAACGTCATCCAGACAGCGCTGGGCGTCACGATTCTCGGGATTGTGGGGATCATGCTGATGGCAAAGAAGTCGGCCATACCGGATGTCAGGCAGGCAGACGCTTTATCCACGGCCCTCAGGATCAACGGCATCTACTACGAGGCCACTACGGGCCAGAGCATCAACTGGAAAGTACACAGGACCATTCCGAGTCTTGTCACGTTCGTTGCGATTGGCGTGATGGCCGGCATGTTTGGTCTTGGTGCGGGCTGGGCTAACGTGCCGGTGCTCAACCTCATGATGGGCGCGCCGCTGAAGGTCTCAGTCGCCACAAGCAAGTTTCTCCTTTCGATCACCGACACGTCGGCGGCGTGGATCTACGTGAATAACGGCGCCGTGCTGCCCATGGTCGTTGTTCCTTCGATCATAGGAATTATGCTCGGTTCGATAGTCGGCGTGAGGATTCTTGCCAAGACAAAACCGACGGCGGTGAGATATATCGTGATCACCATGCTCCTCTTCGCTGGAGGGAGGGCCCTTCTGAAGGGCCTCGGCATCTGGAAGTGATGAGGACGGGGGTAAGAATTATGGAGCGAAAGATGATCCTCGAGGTGCTGAGTCTCGCGGCATCGGGGTTGCTTACGTCAGGAGGCCACTAGTATGGTGAAGGAAAGGAAACACTACATCGGCGATCCGAAGACGATCCTCCTCTGCACCGACGGCTCGGATTTCAGCGCGGGGGCCATCAGGGCTGCAGTCAACCTGGCCCGCGAGTGCCGGGACACCAAACTTGTTGTTCTCAGAGTGATAGATTTCAACCCCGAATTCGAGACAGAGGGACAGAAGTATGCAGAGCAGGCAGAGCTCAAGGTGCGCGAGCATGTGGAACTCATCCGCGAGGTGGCGGCAGAGGAGAACGTAGAGTGCACGGCGCTCGTCGCGAGGAGCGAAAAGGCGCCGTACAAGGCGATTATGGAGGAGGCGAAGAAGAACAAGGCGGAGCTCATCGTCATGGGCAGGAGAGGGCTCGAGGGCCTGAAGAAGGTCCTCATGGGCAGCACCACTGCGAAGATTGTTGCCTACTCCGAATGCAACGTGCTCATTGTCCCGAAGGATGCAGTGATGAACACAGAGTATATTCTCCTTGCCACAGACGGTTCGAAGTACAGCGAGCTGGCCGAGCGCGAAGCTCTCGCCATGTCAAGAAGCTGCCACAGCATCCTGCGCCGCCTTATAGCGCTGTCGGTGGCGTCAGGCTCCGACAAACTTCCCGAGGCGCAGGAGATCGCTGACCGCGTGAAACAACATGCCCGTGAGATGCATCTGCCTGCGGAGGCGATAGCGGCCGTGGGGCGACCCTTCGAGAAGATCATAGAGGCAGCCGCAGAGATGAGTGTCGACATCATCGTCATGGGGACGCACGGAAGGACCGGTTTCGAGAAGATTTTCCTGGGAAGCGTGGCAGAACGCGTAGTCGGGCTCGCACCATGTTCCGTGCTCATCGTCAAGACATGAGAGAAGTGGCGGAGACGCTGAAAAGGGAACGTGCGGCCTTAATGTCGGCGGCGGAGAACCAAGGGTAGTTGCGGTGAAATAATTAATGAGAGAGGTGTAGCGATGAGGATTCTGGTGGCTTATGACGGGACGCTGAATGCGAAGGATGTCCTCAGGTACGGTGTGTTTCGAGCGAAGACCAAGAGCGGCGAACTGCATGTGCTTCATGTCATCGACAGCGCGTCACTCGTTGAGTATGAGGGACTCAACGCAGAGGAGAAAGCAAAGCGCGAATCAGAGCATTATCTCGATGAGGTCAAGAAGATCATTGACGAGGCCGGGAAGGGTCTCAGGGTGAGCTTCATCACCATTGAAGGCGATCCTAAGAGAGAGATCGTCGACTACATCAGGGACAACAGGATCGATCTTCTCCTGGTCCCGCAGCGACATGCCTCTATCGCGAGGGAAGCGCCATGCCAGGTATCGGTGGTCCCGAGGGACTTCTCCACCTTCAAGGTGCTGCTCGTTGATGACGAGGAGATGTTTGTGAAATCCCTCTCGATGAGGCTGAACCTTAGAAATCTCAAGACCGAGGTCGTCATGGACGGCGAGCAGGCGCTCAGCTTTGTGAACAAGTTTGACCCAGACATCATAGTTCTTGACCTCCGCATGCCGGGAATGGACGGGATCGAGGTGCTGAAGAAGACGAAGGAGAGCCATCCGGACACCCAGATCATCATCCTCTCGGGCAAGGAGACTCCCAAGGACAGAGAGGATGCCAAGAGATACGGCGCTTTTGACTTCGTAACCAAGCCTGCGGACATCGACATGCTTGCAGGCAAGGTCAAGGAAGCTTACTGGACCAAGATCGAGAAGCCCCCGACGGCCTTTGCAGAGGAGAGCGGTTCGTAAGTCCGGCAGATTGTCAATGTTCGTTGAGGGTTTTTGACGTGACAGTTGGATAGGACGGCAGGTCAGAGCGCCTCAAAGCCTTTATGAATGCGATGAGATATGATTCAGAGTCCGGTCTTTTCGAGTTCATCACACGGCCAGTTTGTAAAGTTCCCTTAAACGCTGGTCTGGAGATGAAGAAGGTGTCGCTCATAAAGTCTTTTCGGCATCTCAGCTCTGCCGATGTATGGTCCGTTTTGCAGCGTTAGGGTTCAGCCTTATTCTTGACGCTGATCTTTCTCTTGGGTGCGACGGCGAAGCTCAATCGGCGGCTCAGCCATCGCCTGGTGAGTTCACGAATTATTCGGGACAGCCGTCAATGGGTTGTGCCGGTGGTTGTGTATAGGGGTTATCATGAAGTACGTGGTGGTATACGACGGGATGCCCGATTCGAAGGAGGCCTTGAGATACGGCCTCAGAAGGGCAAGGGTCTCCGCCGGAGAGCTGAGGGTGCTCTGCCTCTACGATCCGGACGCGGGTGTAGACTACCATGAGGGACGCGATGCCGAGGCACTGCGTGAATCCTGCCGCAACATAGACGATGCATGCCAGATCATAGAGGAAATAGGCAAGGATCTGGATGTCCGCGTCGTACCCTTCGATGAGGATGTGATCGAAGCTGCCGCGCGGCATGGCGAGGGCGAAAAGACAGATGCGGTGATCGTCTGCCCACGCTACAGGTCGATTAGGGCGAAGGTTTCCTGTCCTGTGGCGATAGTCCCGGGGAGCATCCTGGTGCCCGTTGACAACACGGGGAGCGCCCAGGGTATCGTGGATGAAGTGGTTGCCGAGGCGGAGGCAACGGCTGCGCCCGTGATTCTGCTCGGCATCATTCCCATACATCTGTACAGCCCGTCAGAGGGTGCGGTAAGGCAGATCGAAAAGGAGACTATTGCAGAAATGCATCGCTTGAGGATGATGCTCGCGAGGGAGGGCATCGACGTAACCGAGATGGTCAGGAAGGGGTTCCCTGACGAGGAAATCTCGAAGGTGATTCAGGAGCGAGACATCTCGATCGTTTTAGTCGCCGGCGGCAAGAAGCCCTCGGAACTCGCCAAGGCGGCATTCATGCTGTTGAATGAACCCGACAAGACGACCGCGCCGGTGCTGTTCCTGCCGCCTGCGGTATCGGAGTGACATCGACCAGGGAGGTGGTGGAGATGAGCGGACTCACCGTATGCCCCATAACGAGGCCGAAGAGGATAGTCGTGGCAATGGACGGCTCGGAGCACAGCAATGCTGCTTTGAGCAATGCGTTGTATCTTGCGAAGACCTGCCGCACCACGCTCTATGTTCTTTCCGTGGTGGAGTCGAACGAGGAGTTCGCTGCACTGGCCCCGAGACTCGTGGAGAAGGCCGAGGAAGAGGTAAGGCAGGTCACGGAGGCTGCAAAAGAAGCGGCGAAGCAAGAGGAAATCGACTGCGAGGTCATCTCATTCCACAGTGACGACCCGGGCGATGCCATCGTGAACGAGGCAAAGAGGCTCGAGGCTGACATTATCGTCATGGGCAAGCACGGCAAGCGGCGTGGTCTCAAGCGTCTTTTGATGGGCAGTACCACCGAGAAGGTCATAGCCAATGCTCCCTGCTCCGTGCTGGTGGTCAAGCCCTCATAAAGCGCACGATGGGAATTATGCAGGCTAATCGGACTCCAGTCCGAACCTCTTCAGTTTGCGCCAGAGGGAGACCCGGTCTATGCCGAGCACCTGTGCTGCGAGCGTTTTGTTTCCGCCGACCTCGCGGAGAACCCACTCAATGTATGCCCTCTCCTGTTCCTCGAGGGATGGCAGTTTACCCTCTTTCCTCCTGAAGGTCCTGACGCTCAGTTCCTTCAGGTCTTCGGGAAGATGAGCAGCCTCGATCCGTGGGCCATTGCAGAGGGCCACGCCCCTTTCGATGATGTTCTCGAGTTCCCTTACATTGCCCGGGAAGTCGTAATTCATGAGGAGCCCGATCACCTGTTCTGAGACCTCCGTGACCGGTTTTTTCATGATCGTTGCATATTTCTTGAGGAAGTAGTAACACAACAGGGGTATGTCGCTTTTCCGTTCCGCGAGCGGCGGGATCTGCAGGCTGACCACATTGAGACGGAAGAAGAGGTCGGGCCTGAAACTTCCGCTCTTGATGGCGTCATGGATGTCCCGATTCGTTGCGGCAACAAAACGGACATCTACCTTCACGGGATCAGTACCCCCAACCCGCAAGACCTCCCGCTCCTGAATGACCCTCAGGAGCTTCACCTGCATCGACGTGGACATTTCAGTGATCTCGTCCAGGAAGAGCGTTCCTCCCGACGCCATCTCGATCAGCCCCTTCTTCATTGTGAGTGCCCCGGTGAATGCGCCTTTCTCGTGTCCGAAGAGTTCGTTGGTGAGGAGTTCTTCGGTAAATGCCCCGCAGTTGATGGCAAAGAAGGACCCCTCGGCCCGTTTGCTGTGGTTATGTATGAAGCGCGCGAGGAGTTCTTTGCCTGTCCCGCTCTCGCCGACGAGAATGACGTTACAGTCAGTCGGCGCTATCTGTTCAGCTGTCTCCAGGAGACGCTCCATAGCAGGGTCTTGGGTGACGATTTTTACCCTCCCTTGGAACCGCTCGATCTGTTCCCTGAGGACAGTGTTCTCTTTCTTCAGCCGTACCTTCTCTAATGCTTCCTTGACGACCTTCCTCACCTCGTCGAGCTTAAAAGGTTTCGCTATGTAATAGAACGCTCCCTGTTTCATCGCCTTAATCGCCGTGTCGAGCGTCGCGAACCCGGTTATCATGACCACCTCGCAATCGGGGTACAGATCGAGGGCCTTTCTGAGTATCTGCATGCCGTCTACCTTTTCCATCTTCAGGTCAGTGAGGATCACATCAAAGGTGTGGGACTCGATCAGCTTCAGGGCCTGCGTTCCGCTCTGGGTCCCCGTGACGTCGTACCCCTCTTTCTTCATGACGTGCTCGAGGTTCCTCAGAGCAATCTTCTCATCGTCCACTATCAGGATTCTTGGAGTTTCGTGCATGGTCTCACTCCTTTGCAGGCAGTCTGATCAGGAACGTGGTGCCCTTTCCCACCATGCTGTCGACGGCGATGCAGCCACCGTGCTCGTCGATTATCTCGTACACGATGGAGAGTCCGAGCCCCGATCCCTTGCCCACATCTTTCGTGGTGAAGAAGGGATCGAAGATCCGTTCGAGATGCTCCGGGGGTATTCCTGATCCCGTGTCCTTTATCTCGATATCGACGGTGGAAATGTCAGCGACGCACCGGTCACGGTTGCCCATGTACTTGAAAGGTCCCATCCTCTGTGTAGCATCGCTGTCGGGCCCGCTTTGCTTCCTCGCAGTAACTGAGACGGTCCCCTCGTCTTCAATCGACTCCGCTGCATTCTTGATGAGGTTCAGGAACGCCTGCTGCATTCGCTGCTTGTCAGCGAAAATGACAACATCCTCGGGGATGTCCACACGGAGGGACACTCCCGCGGGAATGTGGGCTTTGATGAATTTTACCGTATCCTCGACGAGCCTCCGGAGAGGGAGCAGTTCGCGCTTGAACACCTTCTCTCTCGAGAAATCGAGGAGCGAACGGACGATGTTGCGGGCCCGATCAGTCTGCTCCTCGATCTGCGTGAGAAGCTGTTTCTTGTAGTCGAGGTCGGGATCTTCGATCTCCTCCTCGAGGATCTGGCACGATGTGGAGATATTTGAGAGGGGGTTGTTTATCTCGTGGGCGATACCCGCCATGAGGGTGCCGAGGGAAGCGAGCTTTTCTGACTGTAAGATGTGGCGCTGTCGTAGCTCCAGCTCCCTAAGCATCTTGTTGAAGGCATTAGTGAGGGAGACTATCTCCCTGTCCTTCGATTTCATCGATATCTTCTCAAGGCCGCCCAGGGCGATCTTCTCCATGCTCTGTTCCAGTTCTTTCAGGGGGCGGACCACCATGGTGGAAAGGAACTGGCCGATCGCGATGCCGATGAGCGAGAGCAGAATAATCGAAAAGATCAGGACATCCCTCATCATGCGCAGCATGAGCTGACTGATCCTTCTCTCCTGATTCGAAAGGCTCTCGGCAATAGTGACGATTTCTTTACCCAGGCGACGGATGTCTATCCTCAGGGAAGTCCTCTTCTCCACATCGTCTTTTCCGAGGGCCGCGAACTGCTCAACGAGCTGCTTATAGCGGGTGAGGGACATGTCCAGTGCCCCAATCTGGCCAGGTTCAAGGAGGGTCTTGAATGCCTTTCTGTTGGCAGAAAGCGCTGCCTGGGCTTTGATTACATATGTCATGTTCTCGCGGTAATCCTCTTGCTGCTCGTAGAGAAAGAAATTCTTCTCGAACCTCCTTATTTCAAGGGTCATATCGAAAAACTCCCCGATCACGTTGGCGAAGGTGATCTTTTCTTCAAGGTACCAGAGCTCCATCAGGGTGAATAGCGAGAGGCCGATGATCACGGCTACGGCCGCAAAATAGCCGAGGGTAATTTTACCTCTGATGCTGGAGGGAAAACGCATTATACTATTCTAGCAAGAGCTATTGCAAAAAGCAACACTACTGTTTGTTGCCAATCACACAACCTTGCACTCGCATCTGGGAGTAGAGCGGAGCACCTCCAATCCTTTCTGAATGCGAGGGGCTTCAATTCAGAGTGACATGTTCTCGAATTCGCTGGCGATATGGTCTAGCGGTACCATCAGGGTATTCTTAGCGCGCATTATTCATACGTTACGTTCAGAGCGGCATCAGAGCTGTGGCGGC
>JBLMXV010000033.1:0-5575 GCA_050257935.1 Chloroflexota bacterium | reverse complement strand
GCTTTCCATCCGGCGTTACCGTTGCCAGCGACATGAGGACAGGGTCCTCGATGACGCTGAAGATTCTTTCACTGATATCTGACATGCGTCCTCCTGTACAGATGTGACCCGGTTGCCACGCACGTCGGAGGGTACTCAGCATACTGCCGCGGGCGGACTCCTCACACCGAAACGCTGAATTGTAGCATGTTCTGCGTGGACTCGGGGAACGGGCATGGCCATAGCACTCACTCAGGCGCAGCAGGTGCCGTCTCTCAGTCGTCACCTGTTATACTATCCTCTGAGCCGTCACGACACTTAACCTGGGGGAGAGACCATGATCACCTATGGCGAATTCCTGAGAATCTTTCAAGGCACCGGCTTCTCCCGGGAGGATCTCAGGAATTTCTACCGGTCGGTGAAGAAATCGGTAGTGCTCATGCATCTTGGAAAGCGGGCCTGGACGGAACTCTTCAAGATCGAAGAGGGGTGCCAGTGGCCCGTACTTCAGCGCATAGACAATCCTCACCTTCCCATCTATCGTGGTGCAGACAAAGACCTGCTCGACGCCTTCATAGAGACCATCAGGCAAGAGAGGGATATCAGGCGGCAGGGAGAAACACGGGCGAGAGCCGACTCCTGGATCGCACTGCAGGCAGTCATCGAGACGAGAACGAAGCTTTTCATGCAGATCTTCGGATTTACGAAGAAGGACAAGACACGCTGCGAAGCCGTGGCAGAGAGATACAGGACAGTACTCGAAAAACGCGTGCAGCACAGGAAGAAGGCTTGGAAGATTGCCGTCGGCGCAGGTGCAGCGACAGCAGTGGCAAGCGCTGCGGTCCTTTGGTACCTCTCAAAGAAGGATCAGGACTGATTTCCCCTTAGGCTATGCCGTCAGCATCTCCAGCGAGATGAGCTCGAGGGCCTTGATAGGGTCAGCCTGCTTCAGGATGCCCCTGCCCATGACGATGTAATCAGCTCCCTGTCTGAGGGCCTCCTTCGGCGTGGCAGATCTCCTCTGGTCATCCGTAGGCAGCCAGGACGGCCTGATCCCGGGCGTCACCACAATGAACCGGTCTCCGCAGGTCTGCTTCACGAGCGAGATCTCGTGGGGCGACGCGATCACACCGTCGAGGCCCGCCTGCTGTGCGAGGGCTGCGAGGTGCTTCACGTGAGTCTTGAGTCCGTGCTGGACTACTAGCTCATTCTTCAGCATCTGGCTGTTGAGACTCGTGAGCACCGTTACCCCGAGCATCTTCGGTCTCGGAAGCGACTCCTTTACGCAAAGATCATCCACAGCCTCCCTGCACCTCTGCATCATCTCGAGACCGCCCGAGGTGTGCATGTTGAACATGTAAACGCCGAGCCTCGTCGCGCACACTGCCGCACGGGAAACCGTGTTGGGGATATCATGAAACTTGAGGTCGAGGAAGACCATCTTCCCCCTTGAATGAATATCGCGTATGATTCCGGGCCCGGCACTTACGAAGAGTTCAAAACCGACCTTGAAGACCTGGACGAACTCGCTCAGCCTGTCCACAATAGAGAGGGCGGCATCGGGCTTCGACACATCAAGGGCGACAATGAGCTTCTCTTTCCACGACATGGGGTCACAGACGAGGCAGCGTGATACCCTGCTGGGCCTGGTACTTTCCTGCCTTATCCCTGTATGACACCTCGCAGACCTCCGCCGCCTGCAGGAAGATGAGCTGAGCGATTCCTTCGTTCGCGTATATCCTCGCCGGCAGGGGCGTGGTGTTAGAGATCTCGACGGTCACGTGACCCTCCCACTCCGGCTCCAGAGGGGTCACATTCACCACGATGCCGCACCTCGCATACGTCGACTTGCCAAGGCAGATGACTAGCACGTCCCTGGGGATCCTGAAATATTCGACAGAGTGGGCGAGAGCGAAGGAGTTGGGCGGGATTATGCACACGTCACCTCTGAATTCGAAGAAGCTCTTGGGGTCGAAGTTCTTGGGATCGACAAAGGTGCTGTTGATGTTTGTGAAGATCTTGAACTCCTCGCCGATGCGCATATCGTACCCGTAGGAGCTCACTCCGTATGAGATGACCCCTTCCCGCACCTGGCTCTGGCTGAAGTGCTCGATCATCCCCTTCCCCGCCATCTCCCGTATCCATTTGTCGTTCTTTACCACAGTTTGCTCCCGTCTTTCTATCAGTGCCGTTGCTCGGCGGCCCCGAAATCGTTGCTACGTTAGCACAACGTTTGTCAAAAGGCAAGCACTGTTATTAAGTATACCGCTGGCACTCCGCTGCAGGTATGACATCCGCTCAGCCTTCAACCTCCCTCGTGTCCAGCCATCGCACGGGAAAGATCATCTGGAACGTCGTTCCCGCCCCGACCCTGCTCTCCACGGTGATTTCGCCCTGGTGCTCTTCCACGATCTGCTTCACCAAGGGCAGACCCATACCGATCCTGTTCTTTTTGGTGCTGAAGAAAAGGCTGAAGATCTTCTTGAGGTCCTCTGCGGGTATACCCCTACCGGTGTCCGAGATCCTTACAAAGACCTTGTCATCCGACCGGCCAACCGTCGTCGTGACTTTACCGCCGGGATCGGTCGCCTCCACGGCATTCTTGAGAATGTGAGCAACCGCCACCTTGATGAGAGGCGCGTTTGCATTGAACCTCGCCGGCTCCTCCGGGAGGTCAAGGTGCAGATCAACACCTTTCGTCCGTGCTTCCGCTTCGATCAACGAAAGCACGTCGCCGATCAGCCCGCCGAGGTCCTCGTATCTGAACGCTGATTCCTTTCTGCGAAGAACCGCCTCATAATCCTTCACGATCGCGTCAAGCTTCTGAGATTCCGCCAGGAAGTCGGCAAGCCTCTCCTTGAGCAGCGGCTCCAGCCCCTCGGTCTTGAGGATCCTGCTTGCGGTGCCGCCTATAACCGTGGCGGGGTTTCTCACACGGTCAGCCACGCTCAGGGCGATCATGCTCAGGGTTCTCTCGGAGATCAGAGTTTCCATTTCCTGGTTCAGGTTCATGAGTTCCACGTTGATCGTCTCGATGCGCTTCCTGTCGGCGGCGAGTCTTTGGTACAGCTTCTGCACGGCGACGAAGAAGAGGCTCACCGCTCCCACGAAGACGAAGCTGAGCGTGTTGAGACTGCCGCTCAAGGGAGAGAGCACATTCCAAGTCATACGGAACCCGCCGTAGACAAGGACATATTGGAGAATGTGACCGACGCCTCTCGAGAGGGCAAAGACCGTCAAGGCTCCTGAAAGCCAAAGCAGGTACATCCAAAAGATATTTTCCCTGTCTCCCCGGAAAAGCCTGTACGCAAGAAATACGCTCATGAGGGACAAGGCAATCACGAGCGTAGAGCCAGCGATATCCACAAGGTAGAGCGGATATACCGGAATGGTCATGGAGCACCCTTCTTTTGCCAATGTGCCACCAATCCTTTGTAGAAGAAGAGGAAGGCAGGGACGAGGATGAGGTGATCGAGCTTATACAAATAGTAAAAGCCGGTGAGCACTGTCAGTTCGACTCTCCCGTCGAAGAAGCTCCCCCTGTCGGTGAATGAGTCAGCGTCGATCCGCATTTCGACCTGATGGCCTGCGAAGGTGAAAAGATTCCATACGATGAAGAGCCACCCTGACCAGGCAATAAACCGCCACGCCTTGTCCCCGGTGAGACGATTGCGATACACGTAATAGATGAAGATGCCGGTCGAAAGAGCGAAGAAGAGGTGGGCTATCTGGTGCGGGTACGCACCGGGGTAATCATGGGGGACGAAGGCGAGAGCACGGGCGGGTGTGAGCAGGAAAATGCCCGCGCCTAAGCAAAGAACTGTCCATGCGCTTCTGCTACCCACGGTTCCGTCACCTGCTGATCGGTGGTGCACTGCAATCCGAGTCTCTGGAGGTACTGTCGCCCAGACCTCGTGGCCGGCGAAAAGGACACTGCCGCACCGTCAGAAGTAAACTACCCCTTTCTCGAGTGCCTCCCTGGCTATCCTATACTGACCGTTCTCCGTCCTCCCCTCCAGACGGATGGGATAGCAGTTGCCGATACCCCTCATGAAGGCGTCGATAGGATACCTCACATTGCACGAACGGCACATAATATAGCCGTCGTCGACCTGAAAGCCGAGTTTCTTGCCGTAACATTCCCTGCAGGCGTCAAAGAATGAAAACACCTCTCCGTCCTTCCTCATGACGAAGAACTGTATCGACTTTCCTCCAAGCGCAATAGAGTAGAAGCGAGGCGTCAGTTCCGTGAGCGTGTCGGCAGGTATAACAACCTCAGAGCCGTTGTAGGGTGCCTGCGGGTATCGAGGAGTGCGGCCACAGGAGAAAAGAAGCAGGGCAAGCAAGGGCATGACAATATAAATTTGCTTCATATATCAATTCTAATGATTTAAAGATCAAAGCGCAACGACGTCAAGTGATCATGTGTGGAAAAGCACCTCTCCATCGCGCATGGACGTGCATTTTTTGCGCAGTCTCGTGCGTTTTTTGCACTCCGCCCTGCCTTGACGCATGAAAACCCCCTGTTCTACCTTGATTACTACACTGGTATCGTGTTTGCTCTACTGTGTGCAAATGCAGTGGAGGTGAATGAAAATGAGTATGTTAAAAGTGCTCGGATTGGCAGTGCTTATCGGAGGTGCGCTCCTCGCGTTCACTTTGTCCGACGCGAGCGCCCAGTGGCGTGGCGGCAAGGGTGCCGGCCAGGGTCAGATGATGAGGCTGCGAGACGGATCGTGTGCATATAGAGCCACAACCGCCCAGAGGCCGGGTTACCAGAGAGGTGTTCCCGCTCAGGCAAGGGGATACGGTCAGGGCATGAGGTTGCGCGACGGGTCTTGTATCTACAGATCGACTGGGCGGTAATTCCAATTGATATCGCTCGTCCCGCGCTGCTTAGTACCCCCCTAGCAACGCGGGACGACCTGCAAATGCAGTGGTCAAGTAAAGCCACAGCCACCGTGTCATTCCTGCTGCTCAGTCATCGTTCTTTCGCTCCATCGTAGAAATTCCCGTCACCCTCGCGTCGAGGTGAGGGGTCGGGGAAATAATGACTTGTGTGGTCCCCGCTTGTGAAGCTTTCGCGTTTGCGGCAGGGGTGTGCGCCAGCAGACACCCCCAATTCTGTGTCACGCGGTGTATTCAAAACCATACTCATCCTTAACGCTTGTGACTTTGACTAAGCTGTTATTTCTGGCTCTTGAATCTGGACCCCAATTTGCTAAGAAAAGTGCCACTACGTCACATCGGAAAGGAGGTGAACAACATGAAGAGACTGAGCACATGTGCAGCAGCGCTGCTCTGCGGTTCGCTCGTACTGGCTCTCTCGGCACCCAATGCCCTCGCTCAGGGCAGAGGAGGTTCGGCAGGGAAAGGTCAGGGACAGACTCTCCGGTTGAGAGACGGTTCCTGCGGCACGACGCCCATTATGCA
The DNA here is from genome assembly GCA_050257935.1 of Chloroflexota bacterium. Lineage (GTDB taxonomy): Bacteria > Nitrospirota > Thermodesulfovibrionia > Thermodesulfovibrionales > Dissulfurispiraceae > JBLMXV01. The sequence goes on along the minus strand of JBLMXV010000033.1, from coordinate 163 downwards.
GAGAGACCAAACGCAGACGCAGAACGCAACGCGCGATCAACTTCGTATGCAGACCCAGGACCAGCTCCGCACGTATGACAGACAGCGCAGCCAGACGAGAACCCGGTAAAAGCCCAGTATAATGCCTATCCGGCATACCCGGATTATGGACGTACGTACCCGT
>JBLMXV010000032.1:0-4703 GCA_050257935.1 Chloroflexota bacterium | reverse complement strand
ACCCGCTTGTTGATCTCCCCGAGTGTCGGGTAGGGGTGGACCGCAGAGGCGAGGCTCGAGAGCTTCACGTTCCCGTTCATGGCGGCGACCCACTCGCCGATGAGCTCGCCGGCATGGAGTCCCAGGATCTGGACACCGATCGGCTTTTCCTTCTCGTCGAGGATCAGCTTGACCTTCCCCAGGGATTCTCCTTCTGCGAGGCCCCTGTCGTTCCTTGCGAATTCCTCGGTCCAGACCGAGTATGCGATGCCCGCCGCCTTCGCAGCCTTCTCGTTCATGCCGATGCTCGCGAGCTCGGGGTCTGTGTACGTGCACCAGGGCAGCAAGGTGTAGTCGACCTTTCTCGGCAGGTGGAGGATGGCGTTGGTCAACACGACGCCGCCTTCGTATCCAGCGGCGTGGGTGAAAAGGTGCGTGCCTGTCACATCCCCGGCTCCGTATATGTGCTTCTGGGTGGTGCGGAGCCTGCTGTCGAGCTTCAGGCCCTGCCTGTCGAACTCGACGCCGATGCCTTCGAGGCCGAGACCCTCAAGGTTCGGCCGTCTCCCGACGGCAACGAGGATCGCTTCGGCCCTGAGGCTTACGGTGTCTCCACCTGCAGTTTTGATGACGACTTCGCGCTCACTCCCCAGGTCCCTCGCACTCACGATCGGACTGTCAAGATGGAACTTCACCCCCTCGACGCTCAGCACATTCATCACGCCATCTGCCATGTCCTTGTCTTCACGGTGGAGAATCTGGCCGCTCCTCTGCACCACCGTGACGGATGTGCCGAGGCGCGCGAATGCCTGGGCCATCTCCGTCGAGATGGGTCCGCCGCCCAGGATGATCATCGACCGGGGGAGGCGGTCGAGGTAGAAGATATCCCTGTTTGTGAGGTGCGGCGTGCCGGCAAGTCCCTCAATGGGCGGGATGAGCGGCGAGGAGCCGGTGGCTAAGACCCAGGTCCTGGCAGAAACAGTCTTCCCGTTCAGTCTCACCGCATGCTCATCGATGAACATGGGAGAACCGAATTCAACCTTCGCCCCGAGGCTGCAGAACCGCTCGGGAGAATCGTGCTTCTGTATCGTCCCGATCACCGACCTGATCCTGCCGGATACATCCCTGAAGTCAACAGGAGGGATATCGCATGGGGGGAGACCGAAGGCACCCGCATTCTTCATCAGGTGATACACATGCGCGGTCTTGATGAGCGTCTTGCTCGGCACGCACCCGTAGTGGAGGCAGTCCCCCCCGAGGGCTTGTTCCTTCTCGATGAGGAGCGTCTTCGCCCCGAACTGTGAAGCACCGGCGGCGACGGTCAATCCCGCTGAACCGCCGCCGAGGATTCCGATATCGAAGTCATACTGTGCCATCGTGTCCTCCTGTTCTTCGCCGTCTCTGTGACGGAAATGAGCTAGTCTTGCATAGCAACGGTCTTAGAACAGTACTTGCCGTTTTCATTACGTATCCGTCATGCCCGAGGTTCTCAGTCGGGCATCCAGAGGTCCGGGATTCCTGGATTCCCGCTAAAGACATGCGGGAATGACATCCACAACCATGTTCAGACTACCCGCCCGACTCCCCGTGCAAAAGGAGGCGAGGATTGATCATCGCTTTTGTGATGATCGAGGCAGTTCTTCTCCGACATTCCTGTGCTTGAGCCGCCTTCGCCCTGACATTGCTGCGACGTATAAATGATCTGAGTTACGTGTGCGTTCCCCTCTTTGCCCTGTAGAGGCTGAGTACCTTCTTCGTGATCAGCGGAAAAACCCCGATGAGCACGAATGAGGCGATGAGACCGGGGGAGAGGATACCCGACAGGCTCTCGATCCTCGCCAGTTCTCTGCCTGCGTTGACATAGACCATGGTACCGGGGATCATGCCGACTTGGGACACCCAATAGAAGGTCAGGACGGGCATCTTCGTAAGGCCCATGACTAGGTTGATGACGAAGAAGGGGAAAATGGGTATAAGGCGGAGAGTGAACAGGTAGAATGCCCCCTCCCGGTCGATCCCCTGATTGACCGTAGTGAGCCTTTCCCCGAATTTGCCCTGCACCCAGTCTCGAAGGAGAAACCTCGCAACGAGACATGCGAGCGTGGCTCCGATGCTGCTGGCAAAAGAGACGATGACGGTTCCCGCGATGAAGCCGAACAGTGCGCCGCCGGCGAGGGTGAGCACCGCGGCACCGGGCAGCGAAAGGGAGGTGACCAGGATGTAGATGGCCATGTAGCTCCCGATCACGAGAGTGGGGCGTGCAGCGTAGAGACTGGAGAAACTTTCCTGGGAGGACTTGAGGTACTCAAGGGTGAGGTACTGATCGAGGTGCAACAGCTTGAAGGCGGCGACGAGAGCGAGGATGACAGCCACAATCGCCAGCCTCTTCAGGAGGTTGCTGCTCATCCTATCCCTCTGACCGAGGATGCCGCCGGAATTGGTGGTTCGGTTCTACGGTTTCTTCTCCACGAGCATGTTGTCTATAAGCCGGGTTCCACCGATCTTCACCGCCACTGCGAGGAGATTCTCCTTCTTGAGGTTATCGAGGGGATCGAGCGTATCCGGGTCGTACACTCCGGCATACTGTATCTCCGTGATGAGGGCTTCGGACCTGAGGATGCGCTGCATCTCCTCGTGTATCTCCGGGGCCGCTGCTGCGCCTGAAGCCACCATGTCAGCAGCAGCCGAGATCGCTTTGAAGATGGCTGTTGCGGCATTCCGCTCCGCAGGGTTGAGGTAGGCGTTTCGCGAACTCATCGCGAGGCCGTCCTCTTCCCTCACGGTGGGGCAGACGATCAGCTCGGTTGACATGTTGAGGTCCTCCCTCATCCTGCTGATGACCACGGTCTGCTGGTAGTCCTTCTGGCCGAAGTAGGCCCGCGTCGGCGAGACGATCCCAAAGAGCTTGCAGACCACCGTCGCGACTCCGGTGAAGTGTCCCGGTCTGAATGCGCCGCACATCTTGTCAGAGAGCCCTCTCACCGCGACGTAGGTGGAGAATGAATCATGATAGAGAGCTTTTTCGTCAGGCATGAAGAGGATGTCTGCACCCTCGCGTCTCAGCTTTTCCATGTCCCCCTCAGGGTCCCTCGGGTACCTCCCAAGGTCCTCGTTCTGGCCGAACTGCAAGGGGTTCACGAAGACGCTCACACAGACGACGTCGTTCTCGTCCCGCGCCCTCCTCACGAGGCTCAGGTGCCCCCTGTGGAGCGCCCCCATGGTGGGCACGAACCCGATGCTCCTGCCTCTCAGGAAGTGGCCCCTCGATGTCTGCTGCATGATGACCGGGATCCTGATGATCTCCATTGCGGTGCCTTGCGCCCCCATGCCGGATTCAGACCACTCACCTTGCACTATGCAGAAACCACCTAAGTTGCGAATGGCCTGTTTCGGCGGATATAATACTCAACCGCCCGCCAAAAAGGAAAGGATCGGAGCATGGCATACGATGACCTGAGGGCCTTCATCGCTGTTCTGGAGAAGAGGGATCTGCTGCACAGGGTCAAGACTGAAGTGAGCCCGATCCTCGAGATCACCGAGATAACTGACAGGATGTGCAAGAGCTCCAGCGGTGGCAAGGCCCTTTTCTTCGAAAAGGTGAAAGGTTCGGAGTACCCCGTTGTCACCAACCTGTTCGGGTCGTTCGAGCGGATGTGTCTTGCCCTTGAGGTGGACAGACTCGATGACGTGGCCGGGCGCATTGAGGCACTGCTCAGCCAGGCGCCGCCGAAAACGCTGATCGAGAAGCTCGCCATGCTTCCAAAGCTTATGGAGTTCTCGAAGTTCATCCCGAAAACCGTGAGGAGCGCCCCCTGCCAGGAAGTCGTCAGGAGGGAGCACCCCGACCTCCTCAAGATCCCGGTGCTGAAGTGCTGGCCCGGCGACGGCCAACCTGCGGACGGAGGAAGGTTCATCACGCTTCCCATGGTTTTTACCAAGGATCCGGAGACTGGAAGAAGGAACTGCGGTATGTACCGCATGCATGTGTACGACAGCGTCACGACCGGCATGCACTGGCACATCCACAAGGACGGTGCGCGCCACTACGAGAAATACAAGGCACTCGGGAGGAAGATGCCGGCTGCGGTAGCCGTGGGCGCGGACCCGGCTGTCATTTACTCGGCGACAGCTCCCCTGCCCGAGTCGGTTGATGAAATGCTCTTCGCCGGCTTTCTCAGGAGGGAGCCTGTGGAGATGGTCAAATGCATCACCAGTGACCTCGAGGTCCCTGCGCGGAGCGAACTCGTCATAGAGGGATACCTTGAGCCCGGAGAACTGCGTATCGAGGGGCCGTTTGGTGACCACACTGGCTTTTATTCCGCAGCCGACAACTACCCGGTCTTTCATGTGACCTGCATCACCCATCGCAAGGATATGATCTATCCCGCGACGATAGTCGGCAAGCCTCCCATGGAGGACTGTTATATGGGAAAGGCCACGGAACGGATATTCCTTCCCCTGCTGCGGCTCGATTTCCCGGAGATCCGTGACTTCAACCTTCCTATGGAGGGGGTGTTCCACAACGCGGCACTCATCTCGATCAGAAAGAGCTATCCCGGCCACGCGAAGAAGGTCATCCACGGCCTGTGGGGTAAAGGACAGATGATGTTCTCGAAGCTCCTGATCGTTGTAGATGAAGACGTCGATGTCCAGAACATCTCCTACACTGCGTGGAGAGTGCTCAACAATGTTGACTGGCGCAGGGACATCGTGATTTCCGAGGG
>JBLMXV010000031.1:0-23966 GCA_050257935.1 Chloroflexota bacterium | reverse complement strand
GGCCTGGCCCATCTGTTTGTCAAGTGAGAAGTCCTTGCTCAATCTGCTGAGAGCCCCGCGTAGGCCCTCTATTCTGACGAACGGATGGTCATGCTCTTTGAGGAGGACGATCTTCGTGAGGTGCGCGCCTGTGGAAGGTCTCTTTTCCAAGAGTGGCCCGGGCAGACAAGCGCGTACGGTGCTCTCTAGCGCGCACGTCAGACCCGGCAGATGTGTCCCCGCGCAAAACCGCCCCACTACCTCTCCCCAGAGGCAATTGGTTATGTGAAGTCGCCGCAGGAAATCCATTGCAGCAGCCCGCAACGACGAACGACCACTGCGCCCGCATAATATCACGTCGATAGATGAAAAGCAAGCGCAGGCATCACTTGTGTCAAGCCAAAATAGAAATGTCCGGTTTTCATGCTGCAGTCCTTTTCAGTACTTCCTTGTGAAGAAGCTTCCTCCAGGGATGGTCAGCGGGCGTCCGCCATCCAGACCCCCGGAGTTTCGGTGGGTGGCTTACGGCTTCTTCTCGAGGTGCGGACGGTGTAGTTATTCCTCACTTCCTCACTGCCATCTGGAGGCAGATTTCGAGCCCGACCCATGAACTTCACCCGGCCAGACGATAAAGTAGCGGCCTTCATCCAATGATTCGAAGGCGTGCGTACTGGCGCAACGACCTTCTAATATCTTGTATTGGCTTTTTTGAACTCGCTGGATTTATTGGAGTTTCTGGACAGGTGAAATCTGATGGGAATGAGCGGTTTTTGTCGCAATAACAGATGGTTATGATTAACCAAGAAGCAAACTCTTAATCAGCGGGGCGGAGGTTCGAATCCTCCATGGCTCACTTTCAATTTCCAAGATCGATCCTCTCATATCATTAGAATAAGGCTGTGGGCATGGCCGTGTCGCGGCGTGATCACGCCTTCTCCTCACCGGAACGACATCGTCAGGCCCTCTTTCCGCCCACACGCGCGATAGTGTCTACTGTTCTGTCGGGAGAACCTTCAGTTGCGTTCGCGCCCGCCTGCGGCTTTCATCCCTGGTATCTCTGCACTGCTACCCTGTAGACCCTCTTCCGCTTTCCACGACCTCCTTAGGTTGCGTGCACGAATACCATACACCATGTAACTACTTGGTATACAAATGAAGCCCACGCATTCCATAAGAGTCTACCCGTCTGCAGTGGTGGCAAATGCCTACGCTTTCCTAGATGCTATAAGCATTCTTTATGGAGTTATTAGCTCTTTTTCAGCGCCTTAGAGTTCCTGGACCTCCCTGGCACATTGCTTGAATTAAGTATCGCCGCGTCGACGCTCGTCCGGGACTGAACCGAGACAGAAAGGATCCGAAAGGAGAGGCCAAACCGAGAGCACCAAGGAGTACTTGCCGTTGAGAACAGCACAACACAACCTACAAGGAGGCACATTGATGAAAAGAGTCTTAATCTGTATCACGGTCATCGGGGCGATAGCTCTCATGTTCGCGCTTGCGAACATGGGACCGCTCGCAACGACGGCTGAGGCTTTCGAGACGTGGAGCACTGCGAGAACTTCCGGCAACTGCGCTGACTGTCACGGTGACTTCCGTGTCGCTGGCTACGTTTCCCAATCCGACGGTGTGGCCTGGAACGCGAACCTGCACGACCCACACCGGAATACCTGGCTTGGCGGGCAGTGCAACGTGTGCCATTCTGCCGCCTCCCGCTTCCCAGTGTCCCTTGGCGCCTCTGCGGGTGTTGCCGCCCTCCCGGGATCAACAGTCAGTTGCACAGGCTGCCACAGCGGGCCGGGCACTCGCAACCACCATGAGTTGAGGGTGGGCCAAGGCACATGCTCGGGCTGCCACGGTACGGAACCGGTGGGACGGGAAAACACGAACCCCCCTTATTATGGAAATGCCCTTGGCGAGATCCCGGCCAACTCCTGTAACACCGCTGCCGCGCCGAGGAATGAAAACAAGTTCGGTGCCACTGGCCTTGACAACGACGGCGACGGCCTGTATGACTCGAACGACCCTGACTGTGCACAGGCGGCACCGGCGATCACTCTGAATCCTGCGCAGTTGAATTTGGGCACCGTCACAGTGGGAAGTACTGCCACGCTGACTACGCAAATAATAAATTCAGGCACCGCTGCCTTGACGATCAGCACCATCGCCCGCGCAACAGGGACGAGCACGGAGTTCACCTTCTCAACCGCTGGGCCGGTGACTGTCGCAGCCGGTGCGAGCACCACGCTCACCGTAACCTACACCCCTACTAATTCGGGGACGGACGCGGGGTCGATCGTCATCACGAGCAACGCAACCACCTCTCCAACCTCCCTGTCCGTGACCGGAACAGGCAGTGTGCCTCCGCCTACACAGCCCGCGATCAGTCTGAGCCCCACTTCACTCACTTTCGGCACAGTCAATGTTGGCAGCTCTGCAACACTGACCACGACCGTGTCGAACACGGGCAATGCAGCACTCAACGTCAGCACCATCGCCCGCGCAACGGGGACAAGCGCGGAGTACACCTTTTCGCCTGCCGGGCCGGTCACCGTCGCAGCCGGTGGGAGCACGACACTCAGTGTGACCTATACGCCGACTGCATCAGGTACCGACGCGGGCACCATCGTCATCACGAGCAATGCCCCGACATCGCCGACCTCTCTCTCAGTCACGGGGACAGGAAGCGTGCCTCCCCCGCCTGCACAGCCCCAGATCAGCCTGAATCCGACGTCCCTCAGTTTCGGTACGGTCAATGTAGGCAACTCCGCAACGCTGACCACGACTATATCGAACACGGGTAGTGCCGCGCTCAACATCAGCACCATCGCCCGCGCAACAGGGACAAGTGCCGAGTTTACCTCCTCCCCTGCAGGACCGGTCACCGTCGCGGCAGGTGGGAGCACTACGCTCAGCGTGACGTATACACCAACTGCATCAGGCACCGACACGGGTTCTGTAGTAATCACGAGCAACGCCAGCACCTCGCCGACCTCTCTCAACGTGGCGGGGACGGGCAATGTGCCCCCGCCTGCACAGCCCCAGATCAGCCTGAGTCCGACATCTCTCAGCTTTGACTCGGTCAATGCAGGCAGTTCGGCAACTCTGACAACACAGATTCAGAACCAGGGGACGGCGACCCTGCAAGTGTCCGCGGTCAACCTCTGCGTGGGGACTTCCATGGAGTTCAGTACTGCAGCGACTGTTCCTTTCACGGTCCCTGCCGGCCAGAGCGTGACTCTGAACGTCACCTACGCGCCGACCAATGCGGGTGCTGACACGGGCTGCGTCCAGATCATAAGCAACGCTCCGACGAACGGAGCGCCTTCCCTGAACGTCACGGGCACCGGCGTTGTGCCTCCGCCGGCACAGCCGAAGATCAGCCTGAACCCGCCAGCCCTCAACTTCGGGACGGTGAACCTCGGCGGTTCTCAGACACTGACAACCAGGATTGAGAACCTGGGAGGCGCTGATCTCGCCGTCACAGGCGTTGCACCATGCCCGGGAACGAGCAACGAGTTCTCCTTCACCGCTCCTTCGACACCGTTTAGTGTTGTGTCCGGTGGAAACGCGAGCGTGTCGGTGACCTACGCACCGCTGGCTGCAGGAGCAGACACCGGGTGCATCCAGATCATGAACGGTGATCCGGCTAACCCAACGGTTAGCCTCGCCCTGACCGGCACTGGGGCTACTCCTCCAGCGGCCGGAGCGGTGGATCTCGATATCGACGACTTCACTGCTACTTCAACGGTCAATATCTGTGGAAGAAGGACGACGCCGGTGACACTGCGGCTTGAAATCGAGAACCACGGCACGGCGGACGGAATCGCTCCTGTGACGCTTGTCGGGGTCCAGAACGGCTCGCAGGTGTACAAACAGACAGCTACGGCTTCTGTCCAGCGCGGTAGGGATGCGTACGTTTCCTTCCCTCCGCATGCGCCGATGAGGACCGGCACCATCGAATGGACGGTCACGATCGATGATCAGAATTCTGATGTCGATGTCTCTAGGGCAACCACGTCGGTTACCTGCAGCAGGAACTCAGGGGATAACCGCGGCCGTGACAGACGTGATTGATAGGTGAGAGGCAACGGAGAGCGGGACCGACATGGCTCCTGAGCTTCGGTAATTGCCGGACGCCATCGAGAAGAAGGGGTGGAGGGATTTGTCCCTCCACCCCTTCTTTTCCCGCCTGCATATTACAAGATTACAATATGAACCCGCCTCGTTTTAGCCAGGACGTGGGCATGCTCTGCCCTTCAGCTCGTTATACCAGCTACCCGGACTTAATGCTGATTGGAGAGCTGTCCCGTGGGCTGATCCTGCTTTCTCCTCTCCGGCCCACTGTACACCCCCCCCGCTCCCCGCACCTTGTCGTGACCCACGTACACCCAGTGTTTTGAGAGCGGCCTGAAGAAGGCCTTGATTACGCCTGCATCAAGCAGACGGTCCAGCATGAGCGCCGAAACATAGTCATAGCCGCGGTCTCTGTACACAACCCTGATGTACATTTCGCAAGCACCCCCTCCGACGTGTTTGACCTGTATCCCGCGACCCGGCCGGGGATAACGCCGTCACTCGGGAATCCCTATCAAGACTCGTACCATTACAGATCTCCCTGATCTATAATATGAGGGCGGCAGTTGACCGATCAAAAGGAGCGTTTTCCGTAAATATTTCCGACGATTCTATTCGGAAAACTTTACAATTGTGCGCAGCCGCTCGTGCTTCGCCCCCACCCTACTACTCATTCATCCGTTTGCAGCAGCATAAGGTTGGAGGCGGTCTCGGACACGAAAGTGTTCAGTGATGAGTGCGAGTGACGATCGGGGCGACCTAACTGAAGAACCACCTTATGTTTTATCATAGACAGAGAAGTCTTGCTGTTGCGGACAGAGCATGCGGATTGCGGAAGAAGACCTCATCAAGATACTGATAGTCCGTTCCACTGAGGAACGTGAGCCGCGATTCTTCAGCGCAGCTCAGCTTGAGGAAGCCGAATCACAGGCAGGAGAAATAGCCGAAGGACCGGATTGGATTCAGCGGCGGTCATCCTCCCTCTTTGCCTTACTCCCTGAGAGCCTCCGCGGCACCTGTGCGCTGACACATCTTCCGCCGAACGGCCTCTTACTCGTCTCGCTGACGGCTTTCTTAGTCGGTGTCGCGTCCAACTTCCTCGGCCCCTCCGCGTCATTCCGCATCCTGTACAACCCGCTTATAGCCCTCGTGCTGTGGAACGTCCTGGTCTTTCTCGCTTTCTTGACTGCCGGCATCGTAAAGATCGGCGGTTCAGGGCGGTCGTCCCGGGTAGCCCGGGGAAAAACCGTGAACGCCGGCGGCGGCGAAGCGCCGGGGGCACGCACGACCGTTCCCCTTCGTCAAAGAATGTGGGTGTCTCTTTGGACACGCGCGTACCGCAGTCAAAGCGGGGAGCGGGTGCCGAAGGAGTCGGTCCTTTCTGCTGCCGTAATCCTCAGAGACTTCTGGCCCCGCTACCTGGCCTGTTGCGGGCGACTCTCCTCAGCAAGAATAAAGCTACTCTTTCACGTCGGTGCTCTCGCGTTAATTGCAGGCGCCGTCGCCGGCGTATACATGAGAGGGGTTTTCTTCGAATACGCCGTGGTGTGGAGGAGCACCTTCATTCGCGATCCGGAACTTGTGAGAATCCTCCTGAACATCGTTCTTGCCGTCCCTTCGTACGTTGTGACCGGTGATTTCATTACACCAGCGGAGGTCCGGGAGCTCATGAGCGCCGGTGGTGCCCCCGCGGCGCAGTGGATCCATGTGCTCATCGTGGCCGCACTCATCTTTGCAGTCCTGCCGCGGCTTGTGCTCCTCACTGCCGAGGTCTTCACATTAAAGACAACGACGCTCTCCTTCATGGCAGACACAAGCGATAACTACTTTGCGGGCATCACCCGCAGGGCCTGGGAAAGAAAGGTGGAGGCACTTCGGGGGCAGGTGGACTCGATTTTATCAGAGGAGTCTTCGCAGTTTTCCGACGCAATTGCGGCATACGTCCGCGACCAGTTGTACGACCGTGCCATTGTGCCGAGGCTCAGCGAGTTCCGGGACCGCGGAGGTCGCATAGCCGATCTGGAATCTGCCATCAAGGCGTCCTGTGAGGAGTTTGAACAGCCTCTCGAAGGTTACATCGCCGCCGCACAGGAGCTATTCAAGGCCTCGGTGACCGCCCGGATCGAGACTGTCATGGGCAGACAGCTTTCGGGGCTCAATCTTGCTCTCGAGAAGGCTGCCGTATATCGTTCGGCCGAAGGGGCGAGCGCCTTGAGGGGAGAGGACCTCACCGACACATTCGCCGGGGTGATCCACGTGACCATTGCGACGGTCATCACGGGCACCATCGCGACGGTGAGCGGTGGATTCGGCAAGTCCCTGGGTGTTGCCGTCATCAGCGTCCTGTTGCACGCCTCCGGACCGGTCGGCTGGCTTGTCGGCGCTATCATCGGCCTCCTCGTCGCAGGAGGCGTCGCCTGGGCCACCAAAGACAGGATCAGCGACGCTGTGAAGGAGTACTCAATGCCATCCTTCGTCACAAAGCGAATCCTCAGCAGGGAGCGCCTGGCGGAAAAGGTGGAGGAGGGCAGGTTAAAGATTTTCACTGAAGTGAAGGCGGAAGTCCAACGGCAGCTGAATCAGGCGCTCGGTACGATGGAAGAAGCCCTCCTGCTGAACATGATCAAAGTGCTCAAATCCCAATCGGAAATGTTTCGGGGGGGCTCTGCAGAGTGAACAACCTCAGCTTCACAACCCTCTGAATCCGAAGGAAATCACCGTCGAGACGTCGCAAAAAGAAACCGACACCTGTATAGTGCCTAAGAGCCGAGATCTCTCCCCTCATTTGAAGCTTTGTCTCCATCCTTTTGGACATAGGTCATCTCCCGCCCTTGATGTGAGTCTGCTGTAGCTCCTCACAGAAGTCCTCGGCAGTCACGGGCGATGTTCGTCGCGATGCAGATTACGAGCGAAAATCCTCGCAGGGGAGCCTCAAAAATTCTCACCTCAACGACTTAAGGGGGCTAGCAGAATGACGGATGCCCTCTCATTTGTGCGGAGTGTAGACCTGCTCCTCCTGCTCATACTTTCTGTAAAGCGTCGCCTGCGCCCTCTTGTTGGCCATGCGCTTTGAATCCTTCGTGGAGAGCGACAGTGCCCTGCGGAGTATGCCCGTCGAAAGACAGAGCGAAGAAGACCTCCTGTGGCACTCCCTCGAGCACCGGTCCAGACATGTTCTTGAACCCGAATTTCCTGTAGTAATCTGGATGTCCTACAAGACAACATCCTTTGCGAGTTGAGCCAAGGCCCTTTGGGCGGGAGATATCGCCAAGGGCCTTGGCGATAAACGCAGCATCGCCGATGGCCTCATCAAATCATACCTCTAAAAGGCGCACTGGCTGGGACGCTCTTCTTCCGGGCCGGGCATACGCTGTCCAGACTTGGCGAAATCACGCGCTGCTTCTGCGGTCTTGCCCTGTTTCAAATAGGCGATCGCCCGATTGTTGTATGCCTTGGCATAACCGGGATTGAGCTTAATGGCGCTCGTGTAGTCTTCAATCGCTTCGTCGATCTTCCCCTGATCGAACTTGGCAATGCCGCGGATATTGTACGCAGCATGGTTCTTCGGGTAGACACGAATAACCTCGGTGAAATCACGGATCGCGTCATCCAGTTTTCCCAAATGATACAAGGCAACACCACGATTAAAGTACGCCGTGAAGTCACTGGTCGACAGCTCTAGGGCCTTCGAAAATTCCTTTACAGCTTCGTCGTATTTCTGCTGCTGCACCAGAATCTTCCCCAGGCTGTCGTAGGCCTCCACGTAGTTCGGGTCCAGAGCGATTGCCTCCCTGAAAGCCTTTTTAGCCTCTTCCTGTTTGTTGTCCTGCAGAAAGCCGGTCCCCTGCTCAAAGAGCATAACGGCCTGTCTCTGCGTATCAGTCACCTGCGCGCCGTCAGCAGCGAATGCAGGTACGGCAACGGTCAGCATCAAAAGTGCAGTTGCAATGATCGTTGTTTTCATGTTACCCCCTACACCCTACAATATTAGATATCGATGTTCTTCGCCTCGAGGGCGTGCCGATGGATAAATTCCTTTCTCGGCTCGACCTGATCTCCCATCAGGATGGTGAAGATCTGATCGGCCGTAACCGAGTCCTCTATGGACACCTGGAGGAGTGTCCTCTTGTCAGGATCCATTGTCGTCTCCCATAGTTGCTGCGGGTTCATCTCGCCGAGACCTTTGTACCGCTGAATAGCAAGCCCTTTCTTCGCCACTTCGGTTGCCATGTGCAGCAACCCGATGACGGTACGGACCTCTTTCTTCTCGCCCTTGACAGTGACTGTCAGCGGCGGAATTCCAACAGTCTTTACGAGGTCCTGATAGATATGTTCGATCTCTCTGAACTCCGGTGAGAGGATAAGGGAAAGAGAGACGTTTGTCCAGTAGTTCTCCCTTCTCACCTCAAGGCCGTAAGTCTCGGTCTCCTCGTCAAAGACCACCTCACCGGCAGCCAGCTCCGCCACCTTCGCACACGCTTTGGCGAAAAGCCCTCTGACCGCATCGGCGCTTCTGAACGACTCGGCGCTCACTCCCGCATTGAGGAGGCACTCGATGAGTTGTGGATCCATCCGCTTTCTCTCAAACCACCCTAGCAGCTTCTCGTAGGACGTGATCTTCTTGAGATGAGGTATCAATTTCTTCCCGGTGAGCGAGCCGGATGGCGTGGTGACATGCACGTCATCGGCGGCAAGCTCGAAGAGCATGGCGAGCAGTTCCGCCTCGTTCTGAATGTATCTCTCGGTCTTGCCCTTCTTCACCTTGAAGAGCGGCGGTTGGGCGATGTACATGTAGCCCCGCTCGATCAACTCGGGCATCTGGCGATAAAAGAAGGTAAGCAGGAGAGTCCTGATATGCGCACCGTCCACATCGGCGTCGGTCATGAGCACAACCTTGTGATAGCGTGTTTTGGAGACATCGAACTCGTCGGGCCCGATTCCTGTCCCGAGAGCGGTGATCAGAGTGCGTATCTCCTCAGAGGTAAGCATCTTGTCAAAGCGGGCTTTCTCGACGTTTAGTATTTTCCCCCTCAGCGGAAGGATCGCCTGGAATCGCCTGTCCCTGCCCTGCTTCGCCGACCCCCCGGCCGAATCTCCCTCTACGATGAAGATCTCCGAACGGCCCGGGTCTTTCTCGGAGCAGTCAGCGAGTTTCCCTGGCAGGCCGGTGTCTTCGAGCACGCCTTTTCTCCTTGTCAGCTCCCTCGCCTTGCGCGCCGCCTCCCTGGCGCGCGAGGCCTGGAGCGCCTTCTCTATGATCTTTTTCGCGACGGAGGGGTTCTCTTCAAAGTAGGACCCGAGCGCTTCGTTGGTGACCGACTCGACCACTCCCTTCACCTCGCTGTTGCCGAGCTTCATCTTCGTCTGTCCTTCAAACTGCGGGCTCGGCAGTTTCACGCTGATCACCGCGGTGAGCCCCTCGCGGATATCCTCCCCTGTTATGCTCTCCTTCTGGTCCTTGATGATGCCGGCCGATGTGGCGTAGCTGTTTGCCGTCCGTGTCAGCGCAGACTTAAAGCCGACAAGATGGGTGCCGCCCTCCCTCGTGTTGATGTTGTTTGCAAAGGTGTAAATGTTCTCGACATAGGCGTCATTGTACTGGAGGGCGATCTCGACGACGACCCCGTCCTTCTCGCGCTCGACGTATATGGGCTTGGGGTGGACAGTTGTCTTGTTCTTGTTGAGGTGCTCAACGAAGGACTCTATGCCGCCTCTGTACAGGAACTCCTGGCTCTTCGCCTCGCGCTCGTCTGCGATGCGGATGACGAGCCCCCTGTTAAGGAACGCGAGTTCCCTGAGGCGGTGGGCAAGGATGTCGTAACTGAACTCCGTAATCTCGAAGACCTCCGGATCGGGCTTGAAGGTGATCGTCGTCCCTCTCTTCTTTGTCTTGCCCACAACCGCCAGGGCCGTGACCGGCTTGCCCCTCTCGAACCTCTGTTCATACACAAGGCCGTTCTGCTTGATCTTCACCTGAAGCCACTCGGAAAGGGCATTGACCACCGAGACCCCGACTCCGTGCAGCCCGCCGGAAATGCGGTAGGCCTTTGACTCGAACTTGCCTCCTGCGTGGAGCTCCGTGAGGACTATCTCCGCCGCGCTCCGTTTGCCGGGGTCATCGGGATGCACGTCGGTGGGGATGCCTCTTCCGTTGTCTATGACGGTGCAGCTGCCGTCGTGGTGCAGTACCACGTCTATCGCCGTGCATTGGCCGGCGAGGGCCTCATCGACGCTGTTGTCGACAACCTCATACACCAGGTGGTGCAGGCCCTCCGGACCCGTCGAACCTATGTACATGGCGGGCCTCACCCTCACGGCGTCGAGGCCCTTGAGAATCTTTATCTCTTCTGCTCCGTATGCCGTCTCCCCGGCTGCTTCCTGTAGTGCCGTTCGTTCCGAATCTGTATGGTCCATACTCTCCTTTTGTTTTTCTCCGTATTCTTCGTGGCTGATACAGCTGCTGCCTGGTGATGCCTAAAGCCTCATGGGCATGACCACACACCTGTGGTCCTCCCGCCCCTCCTCAAGCAGAAGAGCGGCGCTGAGGGGCTCCTTGAGTCTCAACACCACCTTCTCAGACTCCATGGCATTTAATGCGTCGAGAAGATAGCGGGCATTGAAGCCTATCGCCATGGCCTCCCCGGAATAGCCGATCGGGATCTCGTCGCTCGCCTCACCGAGGTCGGGATTCGATGCGGAGACGACCATCTCTGCAGCGCCGAGATCGAGCTTGATAGCGCCGCTCCGCTCCCTGCTCATGATCGACACCCTTCTCAGCGCGGCGATGAGCCCTCCCCGGTCGACGGTGACGTTCCTGTCGTTATCGGCGGGGATCACCTGTTCGTAGTTCGGATACGTACCCTCTATGAGCCGCGTAAGGAACTCTATGTTCCCCGTGTTTAAGAGGATGTGGTTCTTGCCCATCATAATTCTGACGTCTCCCTCGTCTCCCAGGAACCTTCTCAGTTCACTTATTGCCTTCCTCGATACGATTATTCTGTTCTCCGCCTTGATTTTGGAGGAGAGTTTCTTCTCTGACAACGCGAGGCGGTGACCGTCGGTGCCGACGAGGATGACCGTATCCTTCGGCTTGACATGGAGGAGGAGACCGTTCAGGACGTAACGCGTGTCCGACTCTCCAGCAGCATACAGCGTCTTCTCCACCATCTCACGGAGGACCACCGAAGGGATTGTCAGCTCGTCCGTGCCTTCCATGGCGGGCCACACGGGGAATTCCTTCTCGGAAAGACAGGCGAGACGAAAGGCGCTCTTGCCCGCTTTCACCTTGAGCCATTGGCCGTCAACAGATTCGAGCGAAATCGCGCTTTCCACTTCTCTCACGATTTCCAACAGCTTCCTTGCCGGGATGCACATCTTTCCAGGTTCATTCACCGAGACAGTGAGCGGCTCTTTGAAGGCTGTCTCGAGGTCGGTTGCGGTGATGAAGGCACCTGCTTCTTCCACGCTGAGGAGAAAGTGGTTCAGTATGGGCATGGTGTTCTTCTTTTCCACTATGTTCTGAATGTGAGACAGTTTCTCCTGCAACTCCTGCTTCTGCACAGTTATCTTCATCACAGCCTCCATTGAGGTTCTTTGGCCTTCCGCATCTCAGACACTGCCGATCTTCCTTGCAAGGGCTTCAATGCTCTTGTGAAGATTTTCATCCTTCCCCTTCCGGTCATCTACCTGTCTGCATGCATAGAGAACCGTCGCATGGTCTTTGCCCCCGAAGGCGCTGCCGATTTCGGAGAGGGAAAGGTTCGTGAACCGCTTTGACAGGTACATGGCGATCTGCCGCGCATTCGCTATTTCTCTCGTCCGTTTTTTTGCCTTGAGATCCTGCAGCTTAACGCCAAAATACTCACAAACCGCCTTCTGCACGGAGTCAACGGTGATCGGCTTCTCTTCATCGGTGATGAGGTCCCTCAGCACCGTCTTCGCCATCTCGAGATTTATGGGGGTATTAGTGAGCGATGCATGGGCACCTAGCTTGATCAGACAACCCTCGAGTTCTCGAATGTTGGACTTCACTCGACTAGCGATAAAATATGCGACGTCTTCGGCCACGGTCATCCGCTCAAGGGCTGCCTTCTTGTATAGAATCGCCACCTTGGTCTCAACTTCCGGAGACTGAATGTCTGCGATCAGCCCCATGCCGAAACGGGACCTCAACCTGTCCGTAACATCGGAGATCTCATTGGGGGGTCTGTCGCTCGAAATGACAATCTGATGCTGCTTTTCATACAGTGAGTTGAACGTGTGAAAGAATTCTTCCTGTGTCGTTGTCTTGTTCGCGATAAATTGTATATCGTCTATGAGCAGGACATCGACATTTCTGTACTTTTCTTTGAATTCCCCCATTTTTTCGTGCCGTATCGCCGACACCACCTCGTTAGTAAATCCCTCGGCAGATACATAACACACTGACATCTCAGGAATCCTGTCTATTATAGTGTTTCCTATCGCATTCATCAGGTGCGTCTTTCCCAGGCCGACGCCTCCGTAAATGAAGAGCGGGTTATAAGCAGCGCCGGGGTTTTCGCCGACCCTCTTGGCAGCAGCATGAGCGAACTGGTTCGACGGCCCTACAACAAACGTATCGAAACGGTATCTCGGATTAAGGTATATACCGCGGTTCGCGAGCTTTGTCTTCCTCGTCTCGAGCTTGGTCTCGAGCCTGCGAAGGGCTGCGTCTTCCCGCTCCGCAGTCCGGTATTTTACGGTCACAGGGTGACCAAGTACTTTTACCATCTCTTCATTCACAATCCCTGCGTAGCTATCCTCTATCCACTCCCTGAAGAATCTGTTGGGTATCTCTATCACGGCGGTCTGGTCTTTCAATTGTGCAAGCTTCATGGGCTTAAACCAGAGTTCGTACACACTAGGTCCCACCCTTTCGGAGATTCGGATGGCTGCTCGCTCCCATATGTCCTCGATGTTAATACCTGCAGTCATTCTGTCACGATGAAAGAAAGGTGGGGGGGTTTCCAAAAGGTTATCAACATGTTATAAACATCTGTTAATAATTTCGTGGAATCCATTATAGCCCATCTGTGAATTCGAGGGCAATAAAAGGTGGACTCCGAAACCGCCACGCAGTCTACCGGTCCGCTCTTCTTTAGACCTATATTCACTAACCACTTTTTGATCCACATAACTATTTGTAACATCTACCTTATTAGCAATACTCACAGATGTACCGCCTCTACTAATACTACTATCTTAAATACTCTAATAAAGATAATAGAAGAAGAAGTCCCCGAGAAACGCGGCTCAGTTTCTGCAAACCATCCGGGCTAAGCTGTCTTCTGACAAACCCCTGCCTTCAGACAAGCCTCGATAAAGATGTCGATGTCACCGTCCAGAACCGCATCCACGTTTCCAACTTCTATGTTCGTTCGGTGGTCCTTGACAAGACGATACGGCTGAAGAGTGTACGAACGTATCTGGTTGCCCCAGGATATGTCCTTCTTATCGCCGACAATGGAGTCGAGCTTCTCCTCTCTCTTGCGCTGTTCCAGATCATACAGTCTCGACTGCAGTATCATCATGGCCGTGTCTTTGTTTTTGTGCTGCGACCGTTCACTCTGACATGATACGACTAGCCCTGTGGGCAGATGGGTAATCCTCACGGCAGAGGAGACCTTATTCACGTGCTGGCCTCCTGCGCCGGAAGCCCTGAAGGTATCAATCCTGAGATCCTCATCGCGTATGTTCACCTTGATGGCTTCATTGATCTCGGGGTACACAAAGACCGCTGAGAAAGAGGTGTGCCTGCGGCTGTTCGCATCAAAGGGAGATATCCTGACAAGCCTGTGGATGCCCGCCTCCGTTTTGAGATAGCCGTACGCGAAAGGACCCTCAACCGTAAAGGTTGCACCTTTGATGCCGGCCTCCTCACCCATCTGGGTATCGATGATCTTCGCGGCGAAATTGCGTTTCTCCGCCCATCTGAGGTACATCCTCATCAGCATCTGAGCCCAGTCTTGACTTTCGACGCCTCCCGCTCCAGGGTGGATCGTAACGATGGCGTTGTTCCTGTCCGTCTCGCCTGAAAGCATTGTGGCGAGTTCCACTTGCCGGAGATAGGACTTGAGCGCATCCATCTCCTTCCTGATTTCTCCGAAGAAGATTTCTCCCTCAGCCTCACCGAGGATGCTGAGAGAATCCTCTACGTACTCAAGCTTTGAGACGGCGCTGTCGAAAGAGGTGATCTTGTCTTCGATGTGAGACTTGGATTTCTGGAGCTCCTTGAGTTTCTCCGGTGAACTCCAGATTTCTTCCGAGGCGAGCTTGGACTCTATGTCCGTGAGTTGGGACCTGAGGTTGTCGATCTCAAAGATACCCTCTGAGAGAGTGCAACTTGTCCTTCAGTAATGCGATTTCCTCTCTTACTTCGTGCTGGAGCAACATGTCAACCTCCTCGATCATCCCCTGCCATCGTAGGCAGGAAAGTGTTATCTCTTGAGCGGAGCGCTTACAAGAAGCAAGAATACGGAGGCAACGATGCAAAGGAACGAAAAAAGATCTCCGTACTTCGTGTAGAGCGTTAGTGTGCTGTCAGTCCTAATTTGTC
Organism: Chloroflexota bacterium; assembly: GCA_050257935.1. Classification (GTDB taxonomy): domain Bacteria; phylum Nitrospirota; class Thermodesulfovibrionia; order Thermodesulfovibrionales; family Dissulfurispiraceae; genus JBLMXV01. The sequence continues at coordinate 9,337 of JBLMXV010000031.1, read as the reverse complement.
GTATCAGCGATTCCCTTGTGAACAACCCGGATGTCTCTTCTATCCTCCCGCTGCTGTCGATGAAACCGGAGATGCCGCTGTTCGCCGCCCTGATTATCGGTTTTCTGTTTTCTATTGCTCGGAAAACAGCCATGCTGAAATGCTGGTAAGGGCCGCTCGTCCTGCCGAACCACGCGTCATTGGTGATCGTAACGATGAAATCTCCTCCGTGTGTGTAAAATTTTCGCACGAGACCCGGGAAGACTATCTCGTAGCATATAAGCGTACCGAAGCTCCCGAAAGGGGTCACCGCCTTAGTATAACGCAGTCCCGGCAGATAATCACCGACCCCGAAGGCCAATTTGTCGACGAAAAACAACATGCTCCGGAGGGGAACATACTCACCGAAAGGCACTAAGTGAATTTTATCATAAGTGTATGAAACCTTTCCATCTCTGTCCAGAAGAACCGCGCTGTTCGTGAACCCATCGAAGGAATCTTCGGCGGACGAAGAGGACGAGACGGCACCCGCCTGTTTGTCAGGCTTTTCACCGGCCTCCCGGGGTCTCCCCAGTATGCTCCCGAAAAGAAGATATGACCCAAGAGACCGCTGGAACTCGATCAACCTTTCGGTGCGCTTCGGATCCCTGTCGAAGAGGAAAGGCAGAGAAGTCTCAGGCCAGACGATGAGCTGGGGAGAACGGGACGAAAGGGAAGCGGAGAGGCCCTCGTACACCTTGACGACCTCTTCCTGGTACAGGGGATCCCACTTCCGGTCTTGCTCGATGTTGCCCTGAACTACCGCGACAGAGATATTATTGCCGGCCCTCGTCTGGTTGAGTCGGTACACACCGTAAACGAAGGAGACAGCAAGAGCGAGACCGACGCATGACAGCCCGATAACCAGCGGCATGATGGATGAGAGGGGACGCCTGGCGTGACGTTTCTTCATCAGGAACAGGTCGGCAACTGCACCGTTTACAGCGACAATGAGAAAGGACACTCCATAGACGCCCGTGATGTCAGTCACCTGAATGAGCGGCAGGAAACGGAATTGCGAATAGGCGAGGGTGGACCACGGAAATCCCGTAAGCGCATAGGAACGTGCGAACTCAAGGCAGGTCCAGAAGACGGGTGCTATCAGCAGGGCGGGAAGATCGGTCTTACGGAGCGTCGCTCTGTACAGCACGGAGAAGAGAGCGGGGTACAGGCTGAGATAAGCGCACAACAGCATGACGATGAAAAGACTTGGCACAAGAGGGATCGAGCCGTACACGTTCATGGAATGGTAGATCCAATACGTGGTACCGAAGAAGTAGATGAGACCGCACACCATTCCTGCCTTGAACGCTCCCGCTGCAGACTTGTCATAAAGGGAGACAAACAGCGGCACGAGAGCTATCCAGGCGAGGTGGTACCACTCTATCTTCGGGAAGGAGAGAAACAGGAGCAGCCCGGAGATAGCCGCCGGGCCGTATGACACTGCAAGTCTCGAAATGCGCGTCTTCATACGGGAATTCACAAAGCCGGAGCGCGGAGAATCACAACACCAGACTTATGCTATTATAAACCATTCACGTGCCGAGCATGTCTGCTGTTGCGATTATACCTGCGCGCTATGCATCCACCCGTTTCCCGGGCAAGCCCCTCGTCTCCCTCGCCGGCAAACCCATTATCCGGCATGTCTATGAAAGAGTGTCCAAAGCGGAACGCATTGAAGGGGTTTTCGTTGCTACCGACAGCGAAGCAATTAGAACGGCAGTCGAAGACTTTGGCGGACGGGCTATCCTCACGGCAAGTTCTCATCAGTCAGGCACTGACAGGATCGCTGAGGCGTTACAGAAGCTTGAAGGAGAAGGCAGAACGGCGCATGTCGTCATAAATGTGCAGGGCGACGAGCCGCTTATAGAGCCTGCAATGGTAGACCACGTCGCGGCGCTGATGGACGACACCCGGGCATCCATGGCGACCCTTGCAAAAAAGATCAGTGATGTGCTAGAGATAACGGACCCTAATGTCGTCAAGGTCACGTTCGACAAGGAAGGTTTCGCCCTTTACTTTTCGAGAGCGCCTGTCCCCTACCACCGCGATGTGTTCGGACAGGGCATGAGCGGTCTTGCCCCGTCGGCACTCCACAAGGTACGGATGTTTAAGCACATCGGTATATACGCGTATCGTAGGGATGAGCTGCTCCGGTTCGCGGCGCTGAAGCCTACATGGCTTGAGGAGAGCGAGAGACTCGAGCAGCTTAGGGCACTCGAACATGGGTTCAGGATTAAGGTAGGAGAGACGCTCTGCGACACGATGGGTGTTGACACACCGGGCGATCTGGAAAGGGTAAAAAGATGCCTAAATATATCTTCATAACGGGCGGCGTTGTATCAGCCCTGGGCAAGGGAATCGCCGCCGCCGCGATCGGGGCCCTCCTCGAGGCCAAGGGCCTCAGAGTGACGTTGCAGAAACTTGACCCGTACATCAATATCGACCCCGGTACCCTCAGCCCTTTCGAGCACGGTGAGGTTTTCGTGACCGATGACGGGTGTGAGACGGACCTGGACCTTGGCCATTATGAGCGGTTCACTCATGTGAGGACCGGTATTGTCAATAATTACACTACGGGCAAGATATATCACAACGTCATCACCAAAGAGAGAAGGGGGGATTATCTGGGTGATACGGTCCAGGTGGTACCGCATATCACCGACGAGATCCGGCAGGCCATAAAGTCGGCAGCGGCTCCAGAGTACGACATCGTCATAGTCGAGATAGGCGGCACAGTGGGAGACATCGAGAGCCTCCCCTTTTTGGAGGCGATCAGGCAGTTCAGGTATGACGTTGGCAGGGAGAACGTGCTCTACGTTCATCTCACCCTCGTTCCCTTCATCAGAACGGCGGGGGAACTCAAGACGAAGCCGACACAGCACAGCGTGAAAGAACTGCGGGAGATCGGCATACAGCCAGACGTGCTCCTGTGCAGGACCGACAGGTCCCTCCCCTCTGACATCAAGAGAAAAGTCGCCATCCACTGCAACCTCGAGCCTGACGCCGTCATCGCAGCCGTCGACGTGGAGACGGTCTACGAGGTTCCCCTCTGCTTCAGAGACGAGGGACTCGGTGCCCTCATCGAAAGAAAACTCTCTCTCACCCTGCCCGAGGCTGATCTCCGCGTGTGGGATGATGTCGTCAGCCGCGTCAAGGAACCCAAGTATGAGACGACAATTGCCATAGTGGGGAAATACGTTGGTCTGAAGGACTCATACAAGAGCCTCATAGAGGCGCTGCTTCACGGGGGGATCGCTAACAATTCCCGTGTGAACCTCGAGTGGGTCGACTCGGAAGAGATCGAGGCGAGGGGGGCCGACAGGTTTCTCGGCGAGGTGGACGGAATACTCGTGCCGGGAGGCTTCGGCATCAGAGGCATCGAAGGCAAGGTCGCCGCGATCCGATATGCGAGGGAGAAGAGGATCCCCTTCTTCGGGATATGCCTCGGGATGCAGTGCGCCGTCATAGAGGTGGGGCGCTCCTTGTGCGGGCTTTCCGCCAACAGCACGGAGTTTGACAAGGAGAGCAAGGACCCGGTCATCTACCTCATGGAGAGGTGGTACAACCATAGGACAGGCAGGACCGAGGAGAGGACGAAGGACTCGCATATGGGCGGGACCATGAGGCTCGGCGCGTACCCATGCCTGCTGCAAGAAGGGACGCGTGCCTTCGAGGCATACGGATCGAAGGAGATATCGGAGCGCCACAGACATCGGTACGAATTCAACAATCTCTACAGGGATCTTCTCTGCAAATCGGGACTCGTGGTCAGCGGTGTCTCTCCCGACGGTGAGCTCGTCGAAATTGTGGAATTGAGGGATCACCCCTGGTTTCTTGGGTGCCAGTTCCATCCCGAATTCAAGTCGAGGCCCACAGAGCCCCATCCGCTCTTTAAGGCCTTCATAGGAGCTTCCATACGGGAGAAGCGGGAGCTCTTCGTCTAGCCTGTATTATTGGTTCGCGGACACAACAGGGCGGAGGCGGGGAAGGCGCCGCAGCAATGCTGAACAAAAGGTACACGCTTCTCTTTCTCGGCGACTCTCTCACCGAATTCTTCGACTGGGAGAGTCGGTTCCCCGAGCACCTGGTCTTCAACTCCGGCGTGGCGGGCGAGACGGTGCAGGGCCTCATCCGGCGGCTGGGGAGGATTCTCTCGTCATCCGTTGATCCCGACCTTGTCTTCCTCATGACGGGGGCAAATAACCTCGCGATGGAGGACTTTGCGATCACGGGCCAGTTTCGCGAGGTCGTCGCAAGCCTCAGATCGGGATTCCCGCGAGCCACGATCGTGGTCCAGAGCATCGTCCCAATGACGTTGTCATGGATTGACAATCGCGCCATAGATAAGCTGAACCTGTCACTCAAACAGGTCGCTGAAGAAGCCGGTGCCGTATACCTCGATCTTTACCGACTGTTTGTCGACGCACAGGGAAGTCCGATCGAGGGGTACCTGCTTGACGACGGCGTACACATAAGCGACGAAGGGTACGCAGTGTGGGCTGACGAAGTGGAGCGCTTCCTCAGGGCGACTTGAGCCCCTTCGTCTCGATGTGCCGCGACTGTATGAATGATCCGGCCTGAGAACGGGGAGCGGGGCGTGGAAATCAAGTACGTACTCTACTTTCTACTGGGCGGCACGGTAGTGAGTGTCGTAACCTACCTTGCAAGCACGTCGAAGAGCCTTGCGGCCGCCTTCTTCGCAAACCTGCCGATAGTGACGCTCATCACCTTTCTCACCATCTATGGGGAGTCGGGACAGAGGGCGGTAGTCTCGTATGCCCAGGGCCTCATCATCATGCTCTTGCCCTGGCTCGCTTATATCTTCTCGGTCATCTTCCTCACCCAGAGGACGGGGTTCTTCCCGGCGCTCGTCGCCGGCCTGGGGCTCTACCTCGGAATTGCCTGCGCGATTCTGATTATGAAACGATAAGGACGGGAAGTCAGCCTCTGAGCAGCAACTCGAGCAGCCGGTCAAGCTCATCAAGGGAGTAGTACTCTATCTCGATTCTGCCCCGCTTGTTCTGGTGGTGTACCCGCACCTTGGTGGCGAGCGCCTGCGTGAGCTTGTGCTCCAGCTCTTCCACCTCCGGGAGCTTCTCGCGCTTCTTTGACGGCGCGGGCTGGGAGAGACGTCTGCACAGGGCTTCAGCGGCTCTCACGCTGAGGCCACCGCGAATGATCTGCTTCGCAGCGGAGATCTGTTTCTGCTTCCCCTCGACTGCAAGGATGGCTTTCCCCTGGCCCATGGAGAGCTTGCCGGTGTTGATGAAGGATTTGATCTCGTCGGGAAGCTTAAGGATGCGGAGATAATTCGCGACCGTGGCCCTGTCCTTACCGACACGCTGTGAGAGATCCTCCTGGGTGACGTTGAATTCCCTGAGAAGCCTCTGGAATGCCTCTGCAGTCTCGATGGGGTTGAGCTCCTCTCGCTGGATGTTCTCTATGAGCGCGATCTCGATCGCATCGCGCGAGGAGACTTCTTTGACCAGGGCCGGGATCCTCTTCATGCCCGCGAGAACCGCGGCTCTCCATCGCCGCTCTCCGGCGATCAGTCTGAAGGTGCCGTCCGCCATGCGGGAGACGATCACAGGCTGAAGCACACCCTTTTCCCTGATCGACGAGGCGAGCTCCTGAAGGGCTTCGTCCCTGAACACCTTCCGCGGCTGGTACTCGTTGGGCGTTATCTTTTCAACCTCGATATGGATGACTTCTTCACCTCTCTCGGGGAGAAGCGCTTCGAGGCCTTTACCCAACGCAGGTTTCATCGAGAAGCTCCATGGCGAGGGACAGATAACTCTGGGCGCCCTTCGACCGTGCGTCGTACAGAAGGGCCGGCTTGCCGTGGCTCGGAGCCTCGCCGAGTGTGACGTTGCGTGGTATATGCGTCTGGTACACCTTCTCCCCGAAGAACCTTCTCACCTCTGCGGCGACCTGGTGACTCAGGGAGTTCCGCGAATCGAACATGGTGAGGACGATGCCCTCGATATCGAGGCCGGGATTGAAGGAGCTTCGCACGAGCCTGAGCGTCCTCGACAGCAAGCCGAGCCCCTCGAGAGAGTAATACTCGCACTGGACCGGGACGATCATTGAGTCGGCGGCGACAAGGGCGTTGAGGGTGAGAAGTCCCAGGGACGGCGGACAATCGACGAAAATGTAGCGATAACTGTGCTTCACCGGCGCGAGTGCTCGGGCCAGTATCTGTTCCCTTCCTTCCCGTGAAACCAGCTCGAGTTCCACGCCGAGAAGGTCGATGGTGGAGGGGACGATGTGAAGACGGGGAACAGCCGTGGGCGTAATGGTGTCCACCAGAGCCACGCTGCCCATGTACACATCATAGAGGCTCTTCACGACCCCTTCCCTGTCGATGCCGAGGCCGCTTGTAAGGTTGCCCTGCGGATCAGTGTCCACCACGAGTATCTCTTCGTTCTCGATGGCGAGAGAGGCTGCCAGATTGATCGTGGTGGTCGTCTTCCCGACGCCGCCCTTCTGGTTTGCGATCGCTACTGTCTTTCCCATTGTTTCATTGTATCATGTCGGAGTGCTCAATTCCCAAGCAGCCTCACGGCCGCAGACTCCGCGTCACTTGTCGTCCTCGATGATCACAATGAGCTGCCTGTCGCCGATTGCGAAGGCCTCCCGGACGGTGCCCTTCACCCCCATCTTTGACCCGGGTTTGGGGAGCGCCCTGTTGGTGATCACCGTGATCTGACCGGTGCTGTCCTTGAGAGTGAAGGACTTTATGACGAGGAGAGCGAAGACATCGGTCACTTCACCCGACACCGTCACCTGTCTTCCATCGTACTGCCTTGGGTTGTCGATGATCTCCTTTATCGGGGTGCTGAAGAGACCCTCGCATCCGCCGCAGAAACAGAAGGCGAGAACGGCGGACAGAAGGATGAGCCGAGAGGTCTGTCGAACAATCGGCATTGTCATGGGGCTTCCTCCGCAATGCGTGTCATGAACTCGATCCATATGGGCAGAGCGGCCCTCGCTCCTGCCTCTTTATGGCCGATCGGTTTGTGGTTATCCCTCCCCACCCAGACACCGACTGCCAGCCGCTCGTCAAAGCCGACGAACCAGGCATCGGAAAACTCATTGGTGGTACCCGTTTTCCCATATACCGGCCGCGTTATCTCTCTGGCCCTCGTGGCGGTACCCATTTCCACTACGGCCCGGAGCAGCTCTCTCATCTTTCGGACACTGTCGGGATCCAGCGCCTCCTCCACGGTCGACCTCGTCTCTTCGAGGGGAACACCGTCCCTGCTGTCGATCCGCTCGTACGTGACGGGTTCGATCCTCTTTCCCGTGGCGAGAGCCGCATAAGCCGCGGTGAGCTCGAGGGGTACCACGTCGGAGGCACCGAGGGCTGTCGAGAGATAGGGATCGAGACGGCTCCTGATTCCGCACTTGCGGGCGGTCATGATGACGTTGTCGAGTCCCACGCCGTGCGCGAGGCGGACTGTCGCGGAGTTCAGGGAAAGGGCGAGAGCTGTCTTGAGAGAAACATAGCCGCGGTACTTGTTATCGTAATTACGCGGCGACCAGACCGTGCGCGGCCCCGCGCCGGCGAACGAGATGGGAGAGTCGAGGATCTTGTCGTCACTGTCTATGCCCTGCTCGACCGCGGCGGCAAACACAAAGGGCTTAAAGGCCGAGCCCGCCTGCCTGATTGCCATGGTCGCGCGGTTGAACTGGCTCTCCCAGAAGTCGGTTCCTCCGACGAGCGCCCTGATACTACCTGTCTTGAGGTCCATCGCGATGAGGGCTGCCTGCACGCCGGGTCGAACCCTCTTCTCTACGGCGGCGATCCCGTGCTGTACGGACTCTTCCGCGATCCTCTGCATCCTGGAGTCGATGGTCGAGTGAATCCTGAGGCCCGAAGCGTAGAAGTCTTCACCATACCTTCCCTCGAGCTGCTGCCTCAGGAACTCGACGAAGTATGGCGCCTCGTACCTGCGGTGATGCGGCTTAGCGGGAAGGGGCTCGGCCCGGCCCTGGTCAAATTCGGCCTTTGAGATGTAGCCGTTTTCGAGCATCTTCCGGAGTACTATGTCTCTTCGCGCTTTCGCCTTCTCGGGTCGTTTGAATGGCGAATAAAGGTTAGGCGCCTTTGGAAGCGCGGCGAGGAGCGCCAGCTCGCCCACAGAGAGCTGAGAGATAGGCTTCCCGAAGTAGGTCTGCGCTGCGGCCTCTATGCCGTACGCGCGGGTGCCGAAGTATGCCTGGTTCAGGTACATGCCCAGGATCTCGTCCTTGGTGTAGCGCTTCTCGATCTGCACCGAGATGATCGCCTCTTTCACCTTCCTCGAGAGGCTCCTCTCGGGTTTCAGGAAGAGCATCTTCGTAAGCTGCTGGGTGATCGTGCTCCCGCCCTCGACGATCGTCTTTGCCATGATGTCACGGTAGAGCGCGCGCACTATGCTCAGCAAATCGACGCCGGGATGAGAGTAGAAGCGCTGGTCTTCAATAGCGATGAATGCCTTCTTGACCCTGTCGGGTATTGAGTAGTGGGGAACGAAGTTCCTCCTCTCAACGTAAAATTCAGCGAGCAGCTTACCATCGGAGGAATAGACGCGCGTGGATTCAAGGGGGGAGTAGCTCTCCAGAGACCTGATCTCGGGGAGGTCGGAGAGGCTCCAATACAGCACTCCGCCGAGACAGCCCAGGAATACGGCGATCACACAGCCTATGATGAGGCGGGACCACCTGATGCCACGCATAATGAGCCTATTATACAACAGACGGGCATTCCGTCTAAGCAAGGCTCCTCGCATCTCGCAGCGGCATCGTGACGGGACGGTGAAACACTTCTCTGCTTGCAAGTGGCGCCGGATTCCCATACAATGGATGCATGCAAACGGGTCATTTCAGGGAATGCGTCATCTTCGCAATCGGGTCGACACCATGACACATGTCTGCGGCGGGCGGAGGGTAATGCACGCGCCAGCGCCGCCCTTCCCATTTCCCCGTGCGACGACCACCGACGGCTTCGCAGGAAGGAAGAATAAGGTGGACGTCCGTCGCTTGCCTCTTCTCGCCTCTCAGAGAAAACGTCTTTTTACTTCTAAAAAACTGGTTATCTCTCAGGTTGCCCAGGCCACGATGAGATTGACGGTGCTGGCGCTGGTCATGGCTATCCAGTGGACGGTCTTTGCTTCTCCGAGCCCGGCTCAGGAGTTCCGGAAAGTGCCTGTGGTTCTCCGTGCCCACGAGGTGCTGCCCCGGGAGCTTCTGACTGGGCCAAACTACACGGTGAAGAACGTCGTGATCAACGACGGACTATTCAATGTCTACAACGTCGACACATTGCACGGCC
>JBLMXV010000030.1:0-9030 GCA_050257935.1 Chloroflexota bacterium | reverse complement strand
GAGGGCTCCGGCATAAGCAGCTTCAGGGACGCCGCTGTTTGGGCTCGGGTGTTTGCGCCCGTCACGGACCATGATGTTAACGGTGCGGGAGGTAGCCCCGAGGGAATTGCCTGCACTCAGGGGCAGCAGCATCAGGAACGCGGCCGCTGTTATGAGAATCCCGGTGAGACGGGCCGGGATGTAGTTCGCCGCATCATCAAGGCGGGCCGCGGCCCAGCCAAAATGCCTGTAACGGTCGTTCTTGTAACCCACCATGGAGTCAAGCGTATTGATCGCCTTGTAAGTCATTGCGAGGGGAAGCCCTCCCAGGACAAGGTAGAAGAGGGGCGCCACCACGCCGTCAGACACGTTCTCCGCAAGGGTCTCGATGGTCGCCTTGAGGACCCCCTTCTCCGGGAGTTGAGCCGTATCGCGGCCCACGATCATGCTCAGCCTCATCCGCGCGATGTCCATGTCCTGCTCTTTCAGCGCATCAAGGACGTGCCTGGCCGAACTGATCAGTTCCCGGGCGGCGATGGTAGTGGCGGTCAGGTACACTGCTGCGGCGAGGGAAAGGGCGGCCCCGAGAACGTGGAGAGAAAAGATTCTGAGCAGCATCTCCTGGATGAGGTACGTGATCAGGAAGACCGGCACAACGACCAGGACGACGAGCAGGAGGCCTCCTGTCTTCTCCGCCCTGCTGCTCCTGCAGGGCCTCCTTATCGTGGATTCGAGAAAACCTATGGTTTTTCCTATCGCCCTGACGGGGTGCGGAAGCCACCGGGGATCTCCGATAGCAAAGTCGAGACAGGATGCGAGGATCAGGATGTACGGGGATATCGACAGGGAGGAGGGGAACATGGTCTCGCTCATAGTTGCACGATCTCCTCGAGGCGCTTGAGGTCGAGGTTGCTCATGAAGTCCCTCGCAAGCCTGTCGAGAGCCCGATCTTTGAGTTCAGCGTATCGGAGGGTCTGTCGCGTCGGGGGCAGATGTTTCTTCTTCCTGAGACCGTTGATCAGGGCGGTTCTGAAGACGTCGTTTTCGAAGATGCCATGGAGGTATGTCCCCCAGCAGTTGCCGCTCACGGAGCCATCAAGAGTCACACCATCACGTGGCCCGCTTCCGGAGGCACCGCGGCTCAGCCGGAAGAGTCCGGTGTCGCCCTCGCTTAGACCCATGTGGATCTCGTATCCTTTCAAACTGCCTTTGAGAGCGGAGGCGGGGAGCCACATGGCATGGGCCATCGCATTGCGGCCTTCGGGAGTCCAGACAGCCTCCGACTGCGCCGTGACCTTGCGCGCCTCGAAGACGGTCCGCACGTTGAGAAGCCCGATTCCCTTCATTTCGATGCAGGGACTCTCGATGCCCGAGGGATCATGGAGCTTCGTGCCGAGCATCTGATAACCGCCGCAGATCCCGATAACCTGTGTCCCCTTCTCGTAAGCCCTCCTGATGCTCACGTCCAGACCGCTGTCCCGGAGGAACGCCAGGTCCTTGAGGGTATTCTTCGATCCCGGGATGATGACGGCGTCGGCGTTCTCGATGTCAACGGCATGGCGCGAGTAAAGCAGGTCCACCTGCGGTTCGTGAAAGAAAGGGTCAAAATCGGTGAAGTTCGATATGTACTGCAGCCTCACCACGACGACCTTCACCCTGTCATCGCGGGTTCGCCGCGGCGCCTTGGACGTCGCCGATGCGCCAGGCTTTGTACGCAATGCCCCTCCGGGCCGAACTCCGTCGAGCCTTCCCGTTGTGCTCAGGGCGAGGCCGTCCTCCTCCGGAAGGCCTATGTCAGTGAGATAGGGGATCACGCCGAGGACAGGTTTCCCCGTCAGGTTCTCTATCATCTCGAGTCCCGGCGTGAGGATGGAGAGGTCTCCGCGGAACTTGTTTATGATCATCCCCCTGATGAGCCTGCCCTCCCTCCCGAGGAGTTTCACGGTCCCGTACAGAGAGGCGAAGACACCGCCTTTGTCGATGTCGCCCACGAGGATCACCGGGGCCTTCGCGTGCTTCGCAACGGACATATTGACGATGTCCACGTCCATGAGGTTTATCTCAGCGGGGCTGCCCGCCCCCTCGATCACGACGAGATCGAAGTCACGGGAGAGGCGGTCGTAGGATTCCCTGACTGCCTCCCAGGCGGTCTTCCTGAAAGCATAGTACTGCTGAGCCTTCATGGTCGAATGTACCTTTCCGTGGATGATAACTTGAGATCCGGCGTGGCCTGACGCCTTGAGGAGTATGGGGTTCATATCCACCGTGGGGGCGATTCGCGAGGCCTCGGCTTGGAGTGCCTGCGCCCTCCCTATCTCTCCCCCGTCGCGAGTGATGAAAGAGTTAAGCGCCATGTTCTGGGCCTTAAACGGAGCGACCCGTATTCCTCTGTTGCTGAACATCCTGCAGAGGGCCGCGACCAGGAGGCTCTTGCCTGCACCCGATCCGGTGCCCTGCACCATGAGGGCCTTAGCCACGGGGCCCTCCATTGAGGAGCTTCACGACGGGATAGCGATCCCAGAATTCCACGATGTTCACGCAGGCGCAGTCCTGCTCGATCCTGAACATATGCTCCAGGGGTAAACCCATGATCTCGCACAGTGCCACCCGGTTCACCCCTCCGTGGGCGACGACGGCTATGTCGTCTCCTGCATGACTGCCCAGTATCCCCGCAATGGCTGTCATGACGCGGTCTCGGACTTGAACCGTGCTTTCGCCCTGCGGGGGGCTGTGGGTCAGCGGGTCCCTCGCCCATGCCTCGAATTCATCGGGATAGCGTTGCCGTATCTCGAGGAAGCTCATGCCCTCCCATATTCCGAAGTTCCTCTCCCTGAGGTCGCGTACGGCTGTCGGTACCAGTTCGAAGGGTTCTGCGACAGCCTCGGCGCTTCTCACAGCCCTGGACATGGCCGAGCAGTACACCGCCGCGAGGAAGGGATCGGCCTGAAGGGCGTCATCATCGCCGCTGTGAGGGTTCTCGTGCACGTCCCTGAGATACCCCCTTCGCTTTTCCGGGGAGGAGTGGCGAAGGTGCTCCACAACAAAGTGTGCGGTACGTTTCATCTGTTCCAGACCCCTCTCAGAGAGGGGCACGTCGATGCTCCCTTTGTAGCGCTTCGTCTCGCTGCCTACTGTCTCGCCATGCCTGATCAGATAGAGAGTCGTGACCAAGCGAGCACCGTGAAAAGGTAAAGGATGTCAGAGGTTTCTCCGATGGCGCCGAAAGTGTCGCCGGTGAGGCCGCCGAACCGAGCGTTGGACAACGCGACCCAGGCGCGGGCTGACACGTAGGTGACGGCGAGGGCAGCGCCGTACATCAGATATTGCTGCATTATACCGAACGCGCCGAAGGCGAACTGCATGGCCGCCATCACAACGATGAGGGAGATGCTGCAGAACGCGACTTCCCTTATCCCCACCTTCCCGAGAAACAGCGCGCCGAGTCCGTCCGTGCGCGCAGGCTTCCCGTGATACATCGCTGCTACCATTGCCCACTTCGACACTGCCGGCATGAGCAGAAGCGACGAGTAGTATGTGAAGGGAAGGAGGTCTGCCACGCTTCTCACCGAGAGGTACTTAATAAGGATCGCGAATACCACTGCGGTCACTCCTATGGCGCCGGTCACGCTGTCCTTCATCACCGCCAGCCTCCTCTGCCTGTCCCTGCTCCGATCGCCGGTCGACTTGACCGACAGGCCGTCGAACGTATCGGCAAGCCCGTCCAGATGAAATCCCCCGTTCGATATCGCGAGGGCAAGGACGATGAGGGCCGCGACGAGGTTCGGGTGAAAAAGCGAGCCCGCTACGAACTCGACAGCCACGATGAGCATTCCCTGCACCATCCCGACGAGCACAAAGGCTCCCGTGCTGCGCACGAGATGGTTCTCACCGACTGTGCCCGTGATTCTGACGGGCAGTACGGTAAGGAGTTGAAGCGCCACCAGGAAGCTCTTCATGGAGTGAAGCAGGGGTTGCGAGTCACCGGGTGGTCTCCTCTGAAACGCCTGCCTCACCGAAGGTTGCCATTTCATGGTAGATCCTGAGACCTGCCTCGATGACCGTCATCGCCAGTGCGGCGCCTGTCCCTTCACCGAGCCTCATGTCCAGGTCCAATATGGGTCTCAGGCCGAGTGTCTGGAGCATCGCCCGGTGACCGGGTTCGACGGAAGCATGTGCTGCGAAAAGGTACTCCGTCACCGTCGGCTCGAGGCTGTGGGCGATGAGCGCACCAGCGGTGGAGATGAAGCCGTCGACGACCACGGGGACCCGGCGGGATGCAGCTCCCAGTATGAGCCCCGCGATGCCGCCTATCTCTGCACCTCCCACCTTTGCGAGTACGTCGAGCCCGTCCTTTGGATCGGGCCTGTGCAACCGCAGGCTGCGCTCGATCACCGCGATCTTTGTCCGGAGCGTCTCGTCCGCTATGCCCGTTCCCCTCCCGGTGACCTCGGGTACCGGCTTGCCCGTAAGCACCGCGGCAATGGCACTGGAAGGGGTGGTGTTGCCTATTCCCATCTCACCGGTCCCGAACATGGCGTACCCCTTTTCGGCATGATCACAGGCGAGTTCGACGCCCACCTCGATGGACCTCACCGCTTCGTCCCTCGTCATCGCGGGCACTTCGGCGAAGTTTCCTGTCCCGCTCACCACTTTTCTCCGTATGAGGCCGGGAATGTCCCCGAAGTCATGGTCGACACCTATGTCTATTACCACGACCTCCGCCCCGGCGTGGCGGGCGAGGACGTTGATGCCCGCCCCGCCCCTCAGAAAGTTCAGAACCATTTGGGGAGTGACAGCCTTTGGATATGCGGAGACTCCTTCAGCCGTGACTCCGTGGTCCCCCGCAAAGGTGAATATCACCTTCCTGCCGGGTGCAATGTCCTTGTCAGCTCTGATGGCTACGAGACGCATTGCGAATTCCTCGAGCCGGCCGAGACTTCCCCGGGGCTTCGTGAGGTTGTCCAGACGCTTCTGGGCAATCTTGTACCACGACTTATCAACAGGGTGGATCTCTTTCCGTGCACGTTCCAGAATGCTCATGGTCCATCCTCCTTCATTTGAGCCGGAGGGGCAGCCCCGCAGCTACAAAGTACACCTCGCGGGCAACGTCCGCGATTCGCTGATTCATGGTACCCGAGAGGTCCCTGAAGCGGCGTGCGAGGGCGTTGTCAGGGACAATGCCCATCCCGACCTCGTTTGAGACTAGGTAGATGTCGGAACGCTCGTCAGCGCGAGCGAGCATGTCTGTGAGCGCAGTGATCTCATTCTCGGGAGCGGCATCGGTGTGCAGGATGTTCGAGAGCCAGAGAGTCAGGCAGTCGACGATGATCGCCCCGTAATTTCCTGCCGCCCTGCTGAGGGCTTCCCGAAGGTGCACGGGCTCCTCGAAGGTGTCCCACTCTTCACCTCTCTGGGCTTTGTGGGCTCTGATGCGCTCTTCCATTTCAGGATCAAGGGCTCGGGCAGTCGCGATGTAAGCCTTGCGGCCGGGGAAAGATCCTGCCTTTCTGAGGGCCAGGGCGCTCTTACCGGAACGCGTGCCGCCGAAGACAAGCGTGATCATCCAACACTCCATAAAAAAACCCCAGGACAAAAGCCCTGAGGATTGCACCCTTTCTCTTCATCCCCATCAACAGCCGAAAGCTGACGGCCTTCCGACTGCCCTTCTGTCCGCGAGAAGATTATCGCAGAGGGTCTGAAGTCACCGGTCGCGGCACAGACGAATCTGATACCGGCCGCTCACCAGACCGTTCTCCCAGGCAGGTCTTCTGGCTTCCGTTCCTTCTACTCGCCAGCCTTCCCATTCATGAAAGAACAGTGGCAGGATTGGCTTTCGTCCCGGTTACAGCGGCGGGACCGCTCCCGACTAGGCTATAGTGCCCTCACGGGATTCCCTATTAAGCTGATGCACCTGGTGACTTATTGTATCCAAAGAGGCGCGGCGGTTGTCAAGGAAGACATGATGTGGAAACGTCAGGAGAAAACAGGCGGCAGTCTGCGCAGCACGTGGGCGAAGTAGCTGCCGCTCACGCGTGCGCCAGAGCGAAGCTCTTGACGAGTTCCCGTCTCTCACTCAGGGAGAAGCAGAAGTAAAGGGGGCTCTCCATCAGGATGGAAACGATCTCTCTCATTCTCTGGTCCTTCATTGTCTGTCACCACCTTTCCTGTGGAAATCCTATATACCAAAAAGCATAATTCATGCCCGAAGTGGTTGCGCTGTTTTAAAAGCTTTTTATGGGGCAACGCTTTGCGTTTCTGAGAAAAATTTCCCTCTTTCGGCACAGATGTGCGAAAATTTGCGCATCCCCGGGAGCTGAAAGACAGGCTTTACCACCTGCATGCACCATGGTTCATGCGTGGGATGGGTGAAGCGGGTCGCAGGTCCTCGGGAATATGGCAGGATCGCGAAGATGAACGGTAATGTCAGGATTGGAGGAGATGTGTGAACAGAGACGACCTCCTGAACACAGGCCTCACAGGCAGGATGATATTCCTGACCATTTTCAGTATCGCGATGGCTTATCTGGAGTCAGCGGTCGTCGTCTACCTGAGGGAGATATATTACCCCGGAGGCTTTACTTTTCCTCTCAGTCCTATGGCTCCGGCGGCGATTCGTACGGAAATGCTCCGGGAATTTGCGACGCTTATCATGCTTGTGTCAGTGACAGGTGTTGCCGCCCGGAGGTTCAGGGTGCGTCTTGCCTTGTTAATGTACTGTTTCGGTGTGTGGGACATCTTTTACTACGTATGGCTGAAGGTGCTGCTGGGTTGGCCCCCGTCGCTAATGACCTGGGACATCCTGTTTCTGATTCCCGTTGTGTGGGCCGGACCGGTCCTCGCGCCGCTGATCGTTTCATTCACCATGCTGGTTCTCTCGTGGGCCCTGTTGTTTCGCCGTCAGGAGCGGGAGTCCGTGGCAAAGAGGATGAGGCAGTGGGCTTTGTTTCTCAGCGGCGCTCTCTCCGTCTTCTTGTCCTTCGTCTGGGATTACGGCAGTCTGGTGCTGAGCAGTGGCGTATTGCGAGACCATACCGTAATGAGCCCGGAGACCCTCGATGCTATATCCCGCCATGTGCCTTCCGACTTCAACTGGCCCCTGTTCTGCCTCGGCGAAGCCTTGCTCTTTGCGGCTGTTATCTCGCTGGTTAGGAGAGGGCGATCCGTGAGGGGACCTTAACGGCAGTTACCATACTGAGGCGATCCTTCTCAGGTTCATCAGTTCTCCGGCAAATCCTGCTGCCTCAGACAGTTGCGAGTCCTTCCATGTTTTGATTGTCAGGCTGCCGTCTCCCGATTCGCGTATGCCTATGGCTCCGTCCCTCCCGGTGACAAAGAGTCTCACCTGTTCGAGCTTGTCCAGGGTGTCGCGATGAGGGAAGCCGTACACATTCCCGCGGCCGAGACTGATTACCGCCACCTCGGGTGATACCACATCGAGAAAATCCTGAGAGAGGGATGAGGCGCTTCCATGGTGGGGGACCTTCAGGACACTGCTCTTCAACAGTTCGCCGAAATGAGCGAGATCGTCTTCTGCTTCGGTCTCCACGTCACCGGGGAAAAGGAAACTCTGCCTCCGCCCTTCTATCCTAAGGACGAGCGATGCGTTGTTTTCCTCGTTGCCCTCGGTATCAGCAGTGTAAAAGCCCTCATAGGGGTGGTATACGATGATCCTGAAACCCTGCCCTGTAATGATGTCTCCTCTCTGCAGAGATCTCCGGGAGGATTGGGGCGAAAGGCCAGCGGGCAGTATCATCCGACCGTTGTGCCACACCTCGGAGACGGCGAAGACGTTCATCAGCCGCTCGACGCCCCCGGAATGGTCTGCTTGACTATGCGAGAGTATGAGGGAATCGATCCTGTCGATGCCGCGGTATCTGAGGAATTGTTCCACCTGACGACCGGTCCTCCCGGTGTCGATAAAGAAAACCCTCCCGTCAGGCATTTCGACCACCGAGGCATCTCCCTGTCCCACATCGAGGTAGGTAACCGTCAGGTGCCTTGCTGAGAGGGCACTCGAGACTGCGTACGCGATGAACGGAGTGAGAGCTGTCAGCACCGCCGCGACTCTCAAAGCCCGAAGGCTGCGAGAGGACTGTGACCGGAGAACGGACCACGCGAAGATGAGTAGGCCGGCATAGAATGTCGCGAGAAGGACGGATGGAAACGCGGAGACGGGCACTGCGGCAAACCTGAACCGCGCAACGGCGGAGATCAGAGAGAGCAGGGCTGCTGTCAAAGAATCCAGGAGACCCTCGAAGGGGAAATAGCCTGACAGGAGAAAGACGAAGGACGAGATCAAGGCCAGGGGTAATATCACGAAGCCTATGAAGGGCGTTATGACCAGGTTGGTGAGAGGCGAAATCAGGGACAGGTAGTGGAAGTGATATGCAACGAGAGGGGCGGTGCCGGCTGAGGCAGCGGCGAGACGAGGAGGGCGGACCTGGGAAGTGAAAGGCATTGTTTCAGCAGGCAGGCCGATGTCTTGCATCGTGTGTGGAGATCTGTCGGGGAGGATGGGTCATCGGGCTCGGCGTCATTCCCGCTCTGCCCTGCCGGCTTCCTCTCAGCCTCTTCAGCGAGTCCGATACAGAGGACCGCGATGAATGACAGCTGAAAAGAGAGGTTCAGAAGTGCTGAAGGGTCGATAAGGAGTATTATGCAGGCTGCACACAACAGGGTGTTCAGCCAGAAACCCTTCCTCTGGAGGAGGAGACCGAAAAGGAAGAGGGTGATCATTATGAACGACCGAATCGAGGGTATGCCCATGTCCGAGATGCCGAGATAACCGGTCACGAAGGGCAAGCTGAAGACCGCCGCTGTTTGGACAGGGTGATATCTCCGTGGCGTCCCGCATTCGGACCTTCCTCGACAGGTGCCGATCACGGTTAAAAGGGGGTACATTCCCAGGGATTCCGTCTTCATGAATCCCGGGGGGGCAGAGAGGCCTCTCAGGCTCCGGGCCGTCTACATCAGGGAACTGGACGAAGATCCCTCCGTGGCGTCCCGCATTCGGACCTTCCTCGACAGGTGCCGATCACGGTTAAACAGCCA
>JBLMXV010000029.1:0-2646 GCA_050257935.1 Chloroflexota bacterium | reverse complement strand
TCATGTATATTCATGGCTTTTTCCTCTTCTGAGATTGCTCACATTCAGTCGTTCCCTGATTGTCATACCCGCGAAGGCGGGTATCCATTCCGAAAACTTTCGTAGCCGAAAACAATGGATTTCCGTCTGCACGGTAATGACGAAAGAAAACCGTATGAGCTATTTCAGCAAACTTCCAAAAGTTCATCTGGCCTCTCCCGGTGCAAAGAAATCACTGTCGAAAAGCTTCTCTGCCGGCAAACCTGGCTGAGCTTCCCAACTCCTCCTCTATGCGGAGCAGCTGATTGTATTTTGCGACGCGTTCCGTCCGGCTTACGGCGCCGGTCTTGATCTGGCCTGCCCCCGTCGCCACAACAAGATCGGCGATAAACGTGTCCTCTGTCTCTCCTGATCTGTGCGAGACCATGCAGGTATATCCGGCATTTGCCGCCATCTTCATCGCCTGTAGCGTCTCGGTCAGCGAGCCGATCTGATTGACCTTGATGAGGATCGAGTTCGCGATCCCCTCCCTGATGCCGCGGGCCAGCCGTTCGGTGTTGGTTACAAAGATGTCGTCCCCTACGAGCTGGATCTTTTTGCCCAGAGAGTCGGTGAGAAGCTTCCAGCCCTTCCAGTCATCTTCCGCCATTCCGTCTTCCAGAGAGATGATCGGGTACTTGCGGACCCATTTTGTCCAGAATTCCACCATTTCTGCCGAGCTATGTTTGCTCTTGTCCGACTTCTTGAATATGTATGCCTTCTTCTGGCTGTCATAGAATTCGCTGGCGGCAGGATCAAGAACAAGCCCTATGTCTTTACCTGCCTTGTACCCCGCCTGTCCGATCGCTTCGAGGATCACCTCGATAGCCTCTTCATTGGACTTCAGGTTAGGAGCAAAACCTCCCTCGTCGCCGACTGCAATTGAATATCCCTTTTTCTTGAGCACAGCCTTGAGGGTGTGGAAGACTTCAGCTCCCATCCTGAGTGCTTCAGTAAAGCTGGATGCCCCGTACGGAGAGATCTTGAATTCCTGAAAGTCCACAGAGTTGTCCGCATGTGAACCCCCGTTCAGTATATTGAACATCGGAACTGGAAGCAGCGACGCGGACACCCCGCCGAGATACCTGTACAACGGCGTCTTCTGCGACTGGGCAGCAGCCCGTGCCACTGCCATCGAGACGGCAAGGATCGCGTTTGCTCCAAGGCGTCCCTTGTTCTTTGTGCCGTCAAGCTTGATCATTTTTAAATCTATTTCTTCCTGCAGCGAGGCTTCCATCCCTGTTATCGCCTTCGCAATTTCTTTGCTAACGTGCTGTGCTGCCTTTCGCGTGCCCCTGCCGAGATAGCGTTTTTTGTCGCCGTCTCGCAGTTCGACCGCCTCATGGACGCCTGTGGATGCTCCGGAGGGCACTGCCGCCCTTCCCATACTCCCGTCATCGAGAATTACATCCGCCTCTACTGTCGGGTTTCCCCTTGAATCGAGAATCTCTCTCCCTATGACTTGTACAATCCGTGCCATTGTTCATTTCTCCTTTCCTGTCTTTATGACTCCTCTTTTTTCAATCCTGTCATCAGTCCCGGCAAGCGAAAGGGTCACGTGCGCGAGACCTTCGGCAAATTCCTGCCTTATGGGAAACCCGCTCCGGTTGAAGACCGCAAGCATGCCCTTGTTCTCCGGCAGTACCTCAGCATGAAACTGCATAATCCCTTTCTCCTTTGCGATCCCGGCCAGGTGTCTGAGCATAAGGCTTGCGATGCCAAGACCCTGATAATCTTCCTCGACCATGAAGGCCACCTCAGCCCTGTCAGGAGGCTCGGCGTCACCAAACACGATATAGCGACCGCCACCGATGATCTTCTCTCCCGCACCGTTCCGTATGCACGTCACGAGTGCGACGGTCCGGACAAAGTCGACGTCTGTCGCTTCCCTCAGGTCCCGATGAGACACCTGCTTCGGTCCGAAGAACCTGAGATAGACACTCCTTTCTTCCAGCTCTTCAAATGCAGTCAGCAGGGCCTCACCGTCATCAGGTCTGATCGAGCGGATGGTCACCTGAAGTCCGTTCTTGAGCGTCTCCCGGACAGAGTAGTTCTTCGCGTCTGTCATCATCGCTGACCTTTTACCCTCCCGATCACCTCAACTGTCTGCCGCGCTATCTCGTACTCTTCGTTGGTCGGTATGACAAGTATCCTGACCCTGCCATTCGCCGCCTGTATTTCTCTGATACCTCCGGCATCCGCATTGTTCCTGCGCTCATCCAGACTTATTCCGAGGGCCGACAGCCCTTCGCAGGTTTTGGCCCGCACTGCAGCAGAATTCTCGCCGATGCCGCCTGTGAAGACAATGGCGTCGACCGAACCAAGGGCGGCGTAGTACGCCCCGATGTATTTTCTGACTCGGTAGCAGAACATTTCGAGGGCGAGTTCCGCCTGCGCGTCTCCTGCCTGGGCGCGGTCCTGGATCTCCCGCATGTCGTTCACACCACAAATGCCTTTGAGGCCGCTCTCCTTATTCAGAATGCCCTCGATCTCCTCAAAGGGTCTGTCTGTCTTTCTTGCCAGGTAGAAGTGCAGCGCAGGGTCCAGGTCTCCGCAGCGCGTTCCCATTACGAGCCCTTCCAGAGGCGTCAGCCCCATGGAGGTGTCGATGCTCTTCCCCTGCTCTAT
>JBLMXV010000028.1:0-42318 GCA_050257935.1 Chloroflexota bacterium | reverse complement strand
AAAAAAGGGGGCCATGGTTCTCCCGTGGCCCCCCTCTGGTGTGCGCGATGACTTCCTAATTACACGTTCTCCACCATCTCCCAGACCCCGCAGGGGCAGATGCCTGCGCAGAAGCCGCAGCCGATGCAGAGGTCGTCATCGACGACATACTCATACGAGCCGTTGCCGTGATCGACCCTGCTGATCGCCCCCCAGTAACAGGTGACCTCGCACATGTGGCAGTCACGGCATGCGCCGCAGGACATGCATTTGTGCGCCTCCTGCTCGGGATTGAACAGTTCTCCGCGGCACACCTCGTAGTATTCCTGCTTGATGCGCTCGTAAGGGATGACCTGTTTGACCTCCGGCGCGCGGGGCGCATGCATCAGCTGGTAGTGGATCGTGTCCGCCACGGTCCTTCCCTGGCCTATCGCATGGGTCACGAGGCCGAGCTGCGTCGCATCACCGATGCCGAAGACCTTCACGTCAGAGGTCTGGCCGATCTCGTTTACTGCTATCCACCCCCTCTCGGTGTGGATGTTCGGAGGCAGGAAGTCGAGTATAGGCACATCGCCGACGGACACAATCACAAGGTCCGCATCGAGCGACGTGCCGTCCTTGAAGTGGATCTTCCTCTCGTCTTTGTCGTATCGATCGGTGAACTTCGGCCAGAGGATCTTTGTCCCCCTCGCCGTGGCCATCTCCATTTCCTTCCCGAAGGCTGCGGGCTTCTGGATGTCTACGGCAATGGCCGTCTCGGCGCCGTAGAGGTACGCCTCAGAGGCGACGTCCATTCCCACGTTGCCCGCGCCGATGACCACCACCTTCTTGTCCCTCAGGTTCGGCTTGGTGCCGCTGTTAGTCGCCTTCAGGAAGTCATAGGCAGAGATCGTGTGTTCGGAACCCGGAAACGGTATGCTCCTCGGCTGGTGCGCACCGCAGGCCACTACCACTATCTCGTGATCCCGGTAGATCTCACCGAACTTCTCCTGGTCTACTATCGTGCTGAGATGGACATTCACCCCTATCTCGCCGAACCGTGACAGTTCCTTTTCCAGGACATCGTGAGGCAGGCGCTCGCGGGGGATGCACAGTTCGACCTTGCCTCCAAGCTTGTCAGCCGCCTCGTAGAGGTCGACGGTATGACCCTTGAGGGCCAGCTGCCACGCAGCGCTGAGCCCTGCGGGGCCGCCTCCGATAATACCGATTCTATGACCTGTCGGTTTTTCCCTGGGCGGTGCAGGCATTTCGAGTGCGAGGCCGCCGAACTTGTCGATGCTCAAAGGCTTGTCGAGCATTCCCCGGGTACAGCCGTTCATGCAGAGATTGGGGCAGATCTGCCCGCAAACCGTTGCCGGAAGGGGACTGTACTGCAGGACGAGTTCGAGGGCGTCCTTCAATTTGCCCTGCCGCACGAGCGTCGCCCTCTGGTGGGACGGTATGTGCGTGGGACAGGCATACGCACAGGGCGGCAGGTACTTCTCATTTGCCCAGATGGGTTTGTTCCTCCTGTCCTTGCCCGTGGTGATATAGGGCAGAAGCGTGAGGTCGTGGTCCACGTATTCAGCGAATATGCCCCCCTGGCCGACAGCCTTTTCCCAGTTATCCTTCCTGAATTCAGCTATGGAGCTCTTCAGCCCTCTTCGCGACCTTTTCTCCTGCGGCGTATAGGCGATGAACTTCTTCCACTCCTCTGAAGAGCGGGTAAGCTCCTCATAGTGTGCCATCCGATCTATCGCCACCAGGAATGGTCTCATATTCTCCTTGAGCCACTCCCAGTCCTGAGGGGAGAGGTCGAGGAGTTTCACATCCCGCTCACTGTAACTCGTGATAGGCCCGCGGAAGTAGATCGTCCCTCCCACCATCCCGACAGAGGGGCGGTAGCCGAGGACGTTCCGGGGGTTCCTCGGGTTCACCCCGCAGACAACTGCGATCCCTCCCGCCTTGAACTCGGCGAACGAGTCGCCTACGTCCCTGAAGTACCACGACTGGGGAGGGTCGAACCGGGGATTATGCTTGGTCATGGTATCGCACCGGGCCCCCCCGCTTCCCTGCACGTAGAGTATGCCCTGGGCAGCGGCATTGAAAGCCCCGTTCGTGACATCGCCGAGGACCGTGATCTTCGCCCCGCAATTGAGCCATCCCACGTCATCGGAGGCGCTCCCGTTCACGACGATCTCGGTGCCCGGCATACCCATGCTGCCGACCCTCTGGCCGGCGGGGCCGTCGATCACTATCTTGACCGTCTCACCGCAGGGCCAGATCCTTCCACCCATTCCGTGCTGCCCGTCGGCAATGATGAGCAGCTCCCGGGCGCCGTCATGAACAGCCTGATGTGTCTGCTCCTCGAGGATGCGTGACGGGACCCTCTTGCCGTGCACATTGCCACGGATGGTGACGAACTTCCTGTCCGCGGTTAGCCCCTTCACGCTATGCTCCTGACTCCTGGCCTCTTTCTTAGCACGCATAGCTGATCTCCAGCCTCTCCGCCATCGCCTTGTCATCTATGCTCAGGCCGTCGGACATCCCAATGGGGAGCTCGGTGCTCCTTCCCATGGGAGCGAATATCTTCTTCAGTTCCACGTCTGCAGCCTTGAACACCTCCACTACCCGCTCCGCCACATGGTCAGAATCGAGCCTCCTGTACAGCTTAGGATCCTGTGTGGTGATGCCCCTCGGGCATTTCCCGGTATTGCAGAGATTGCAGCGATTGTACTCGTCTCCGAAACAGTCCGACGCAGCCTGCATGATGTACTTTCCTACGGATACGGCGGAGGCGCCCAGCATGATTAGCCCTGCCGCATTGGCAGCGAGGTTGCCTTTCTTGCCGACACCGCCCGCGGCGATCAGCGGGAGCTCGTTCTGCTTGCCCTGCCTGACGAGGTCAAGGTAGCACTCCCTGATGTTGGACGCGATGGGATGACCCATCTTGTCCATCGAGACGTTGTATGCCGCGCCGGTCCCGCCGTCCTCGCCGTCGATGCTGAGAGCTGCGGCGAAGGGGTTCCGTGCGAGGTTATTGAGCACCGCCCTCGCCGTCTTGGTGCCTGAGATCTTCGGATACACCGGCACCCTGAAGCCGAAGGCCATCGACATGGACTGTATCATCTTTGCCACCGACTCCTCGATCGAGTATTTCGTCTGATGAGTCGGGGGCGAGGCGAGATCCACAAACTGGGGCACGCCACGTATCTTCGCGATGAGCTTGAGCACCTTCTGGGCCATGAGAAGCCCGCCGTCACCGGGCTTCGCGCCCTGGCCGTACTTTATCTCGATCCCCGCAGGGTCTTCCACCATCTGCGGCATGGCGTGGATGATCTCGTCCCACCCGAAGTACCCCGACGCGATCTGGAGGATGAAGTACTTGAGGTGCCGCGACTTCAGGAGCCTCGGGGGCACTCCGCCCTCGCCGGTGCACATGACCACAGGCAGGCCTTCGACCTCGTTAAGATAGGTGATACCCATGGCGAGCCCCTCCCACATCGGGGGCGAGAGGGCTCCAACAGACATGCTGCCGATCATGATCGGGAATATCTCCCTCACGGGAGGCACGAACTTCCCGTGCGCCGTGTCCACCGCCAGAGTCCCGTTGGTCGGAACCAGAGGGAGTTCCTCGGGAGGGAGCATCCTTCCCAGGAGTGTCCTCACCCGGAACTCATGCCTTCCCGCATCGAGGGCCGGGTCGGTGAGCATCGAGATCCTCGTGAACTTAATCCTGTCGAGGGTCGAAACGGTCGGATCGTTCCTTCTGCCGCCCCTCTTGTATCCTTCTCCTCCCTTGTTCTTGTAATGGAGGAACTTGTTCTGGAAATTGTACTCAGGCTCTATCGCCTCATTGGGACATACGAGCGCACATGTGCCACAGCCGGTGCAGTACTGCTCCATATCGGTGACCTGTTCCACGACCTGGATGATCCTTCTCACCGCGGCGGGAGTCGGTGTCGCTCCTTCGGAATGCACGGTACGCTGGACCTTCACTGCGGGCACGATGGCCTTAACGGGACATACGGCGGTGCATCTGCCGCATCTCTTGCAGCGGTCATCCCTCCAGCGGATTATATAGGGAAGCTCTCTTACTGAGAGCTGATGGTTGTGGTCCAACCTTGTAGCTGGTTCCATAGCCTTACCTCCTTTGCCTGAGGCGACACAACTGCCATGTCGTACTTCATGGGGAAAATGTCCTGATTCTTGTCCCTCCGGGGAACTGCGCTGTCGAGACCGCACTCCTCGGACATCAACGCATACTTTCCGGTGACTCCGCCCACCACACCGGGCCTCAGCTTCTTGGAGTCGTGGACCATGAAACAGGTCCCGTCGGGGATAAACCCGATGACTACGTTCGGCCCGTCGATGCAGAGGGGCCTCAGAGACTGTTTGATGAGCCTCAACGCATCCCTGTCCTGCCTGCCCCCGATCTCCTGTCCCTTCAGGGGCGTGATCACATCCTTGTAGTAGGTCAGGGGAAATCTGAGCTGCCTCACGGTGTAATGGAGGATGTGGGTGAACACCTCGCTGTCGCTGTTGTAGCCCATATACCCCGGAAATCCCCTGCTCATGAGGAACTCCCGAATTGGCACGAAAGCGGTGTTCTCGCCGTTCGTCATCGAGCAGAAGCCCTGGATGAAGAAGGGATGACAAGCGTAGAGATAGATGGCATAATTAGTGTTTTGCCTTCCCTGCGCGAGGGCGATCTTCGCCTTCACCCCGTCTCTGTCGAGACCGAAAAACTCGCTCACCTGCAGAGGATCGCCCACCTCCTTGAGGGTGATGACGTCAGGATAGAAGGAGAACGCGAAGATCGATTCATCCTGCTCGCCCATTTTTCTCAGGGAGATGCGGGTGGTCATGAGGAGGTCTTCCTTGTCGTGGAGCGGCCTGTACTTATAGGAGTCAGGGTAATCATAGACCCGTGCGAAATAGTACTCCCGCGGCGTGATGCCCTTGACATGCTTGATCTTCGGGGCCCACACATGCAGGAGTTTGAAGCCCAGTTTGTCCATATGCTCATCTAGGGCATATACGCCCTTCTTGGAACAGATTCCGGAGAGGATCGGGTATTTCTTGAGCTCCGCGAACTCGCCTCCAAGGTCCTTGAGCGTGATGCCGAGCCCGGAACCGTCGTGCCCCTCCTTCATTGTTTCGAGGGCAAGAATCGCCTCCATGGGTGATAAATACTCACTCGCGGTGATCGCAGCTAACCGGCACATCGCGTACCTCATCCATACATGAAATTTTCGAAGGCTCCCACATACCGCCTGCAGCCACTTCAGGCAAAAAAAGCGTCGATACCGTTACTGCGACAGATACAAGACGAATTCCGGTATCAGACGCCGATCTATGGTAACCGTTTGCCGAGTATAAACCCAGCAATCCAACTACATCATAAAAAGTTGCCCGTTACTTTGTCAATTCATCCAGTCGAAAATCTCCACGAATCAATCCGTGAATCCTGCACTCTCTTGACAAAGCATCTGGACGTTTTCTAAAGTTACGACACAAGGTAACCGTGTGCCATGGACGCGCTCTCTTCAGGAATCAGGGACCTCGACAACCTCAGTGACTCGCTCTACATAGGAGACAATGTCGTCTGGGAAGTTGAGTCGGGTACGCTCTACGGAGTGTTCATCGAGAACTTCATCAGGCAGTCCTTCGCAGACAAGGAAAAAGTCATTTATGTCAGTTTCAACAAGTCTCCCCAGACCATCCTCAGCGGTCTCGCCGACTTTCTGGAGGCGGAACACCTTATCCTCGTCGACTGTTTCACTTCCGGGAAGGGCAAGAACGACCAGACCTTCGTGCGTTTCTATGACAACCTTCCCGAGCACCTCCGTGTGGTGAGGATAGAAAGTCCCAAAGACATCGAGCAGTTCACCCACATGCTCAACTCCATCGAAGAGGGTCTGCACAAAGGGGTGAGATACGTCTTCGACAGCCTCACCGGCATGCAGGACCTTTGGGGGAACGAGGACGACACGTACAAGTTCTTCACATACATGTGTCCGAGGCTTTATGATCTCGGCACGGTAGCGTACTGGATACTCGAAAAAGATGCTCACAGCCAGAAGTTCAAAGCCAACCTGAGGCACATCACCCAGGTGGTCTTCGACCTCTATAAGAGGAAAGAAAAGCTCTACATAAAGGCCGTCAAACTCGAAGGCAGGCAGGACAGGGAGGCATTCAAGCCCCATCTCTACGATCTCAGCGATGGGCAGGTCACGATCACGATCCAGAAAAAGGAACACCCTGCGGACATCGGGAGCCGGATCAGGGACATCAGAACGAGACTCGGCATGAGCCAGAAGGAGCTGGCAGACAAGGTGGACCTCACGCCGAGTTTCATCTCCCAGCTCGAGAACAACCAGATCAGCCCTTCGCTCAGCTCTTTCCTCCAGATCTGCAATGCCCTCGGCACGAGTCCGAGCCAGTTCTTCGAGCTCAGGCAGCTCGCATCGGCACCGTGGCGCCTCAGGAGAGACTATTTCTCCGCAGCGCCGTCTGCTGTCGAGGGAGGCGTCAGGTTCTACGAGATCGTCCGTGACGACCTGCTCTCCGCATGGCTCATCGTGTTCCCCCCTCGCAGCGAAATCATCAGGCCCTTCCTCTACCACAAGAGGAGGGAATTCATCCATCTTATTAAGGGCGAATTGTCTGTCACCGTCGGGAGCAGCAGCGAGAAACTGTTACCCGGTGACTGCGTATACCTCAAAGACACGGGCGCCTCGACATGGAGGAACGAAGGAGGTGGTGAGACAGAGTTGCTGGTGATCGGCTGAGGAAACCCGGCCTTGCTCAGGACAGGTTTTGAGGAATAACCGGCAAAGATACCGTCGGTATTTTTTTGCCTCTCTGGGTTATAAATACTTAATTTTATGCCCGGAACAATAATTATGGCTTAAGGAGGGCCTCTCATGAATTACGGTCAACCAAATGCGAGTTCCGCCACTGGAACGAGAAACAGGGTCACCGACGTTGCTCCATACTCGGGGATTTGCTCGGTCTGTCTTGATGGCTGCCCGGGCCCCTGCGAGGTAGCCAAGTCTTCATACCGCGGCAGGGAGGTGATTTATCCCATGCCGTTCGGCAAGGTCACGGCAGGTGCTACAAAGACGTATCCCGTTGATTACTCCCACCTGAACATACAGGGCACCTGCATCGGTGCAGTCGGCGTCGAGGCGGACCCAGACAAGGCAGTATTCCCCGCGGTCTCCACAGAGACGATGCTGGGCGGCAACGGTAAGGGTAAGAAGATCAAACTCGCGTTGCCCATTTTCACAGGAGCACTCGGCTCCACCGACATCGCCCGCGACAACTGGGAAGGGCTCGCCGCCGGCGCAGCAATCTCGGGTCTCATCGTCGTCGTCGGTGAAAACGTCGTGGGCATGGACGTGAACGCTGAATTCAAGAGGGGAAAAGTCGTAAGGTCTCCTGAACTCGAACGGAGGGTGAAGGGATTCAAGGAATGGGAGAACGGTTACGGCGAGATCATCCTGCAGCAGAACGTTGAGGACACGAAACTCGGCTCCGCCGAATACGCGATCGAGAAACTCGGCGTACAGTGCATCGAACTCAAGTGGGGCCAGGGAGCCAAGGACATCGGCGGAGAGGTGAAGCTGAAACAGATGGAGAAGGCCCTTGAACTCAAGAGCAGGGGCTACATCGTTCTGCCGGATCCGGAGGACCCTACGGTACAGAAAGCATTTAAGGAAGAGGAGTTTAAGGAGTTCGAACGCCACTCCAGGCTCGGCATGGTCGAGCACGAGAGCTTCATGAAGGCCGTGGATCACTATCGCAGCGCAGGAGCGAAATTCGTTTCCCTCAAGACAGGTGCGTACAGGGTGTCAGATCTTGCGAGGGCGATACGGTTCTGCTCCGACGCGGAGATTGATCTCCTCACCATAGACGGGGCGGGCGGAGGCACGGGGATGAGCCCCTGGAGGATGATGAACGAGTGGGGGATACCGACCATCTACCTCCAGTCCCTCGCCTACAAGTTCGCCTCCCAACTCCAGGCAAAGGGCCGCTACGTCCCCGATCTCGCGATCGCGGGCGGATTCTCCCTCGAGGACCACATCTTCAAAGCCCTCGCTCTCGGCGCGCCGTTCTTCAAGGCGGTCTGCATGGGAAGAGCACTCATGATACCCGCGTTCGTCGGCAAGAACATTCAGAAGTGGATAGAAGAAGAAAAGCTGCCCACTGAGATCAAGAAATACGGTGACGTCGTCGAGAGGATTTTCATCACCACCGAGACCTTGAAGGCTAAGTTCGGGAAGGATTTCGCCAGGCTTCCGCTCGGTGCCGTCGCCATGTACACGCTCTGTGACAGGCTGAAGCTCGGTCTGCAGCAACTCATGGCAGGAGAGAGGAAGTTCGCCCTCAAGCATCTCGAGCGGAACGACCTCGTCTCCCTGACCAGGGAGGCGGCTGACGTGACCGGCATCCCCTACGTCATGGAATCGGACATGCAGGAAGCGGAGAGGATTCTCTTCAGCTGAGCGTCTGACCGGTGCGGGTGATCAATGTCAGAACGGGCGGACGAAGCCTCCCGCGGGAGGCTTCACGCCCTCTGGCACCGTCACTGCTCACTTCGAGTCAGCACTGAGACCGTTTTCCTGCCATGAATAAGACGACGCGCGCCATCATGAGGGTTCTGGACAAGCACACCGGGATCATCGGCTCACGGGAAATATCAAGGGAGCTGAAACGGTACGGCATAGACCTCACCGAGCGCACGGTGAGGTACCACCTCAGGCTGCTCGATGCACAGGGATTTACAAAGGTATTCGGCAAGGAAGGGCACAGGATTACCGAACGAGGGAAAGAAGAACTGAAGCACGGCCTCGTTTCAGAAAAGGTCGGCTTCATGATCAGCAAGATAGAGACCCTCTCGTACCTCACCACCCTCGATCTCGACACGTTGAGGGGGGAAGTGATACTCAATGTTTCGTTTCTGCCGGAAGAATCTCTGGCAGACGCAATGGCTACCCTCAGAACCGTGTTCTCGTCACCTTACGTGATGAGTGACAGGATGATCCTGAAGCGGAGCGGGGAGGCTATAGGGGAGATGACTGTCCCCGAGGGCAAGGTGGCCCTCGGCACCGTCTGCAGCGTGACAATCAACGGGCTGTTTCTGAAGGCAGGGATTCCTGTGGCGTCGCGCTTTGGCGGGGTGGCGGAGATTCGGGACGCAGGGCCTGCGAGGTTCACGGCTCTCATCAGCTACGAGGGCTCATCACTCGATCCACTGGAGATATTCATCAGGAGCAGGATGAGCAATGTCCTCGGAGCGGTGACGACGCGATCCGGGAGCGTGCTGGCCAGCTTCAGGGAGATCCCCGTCGTGTGCCGGGAAGAGGCTCAGCGTCTCGCCGAGAAGATGGATGGGAGAGGCTTGAAAGGAATCCTCATGATAGGCAACCCGAACAGTCCCCTCCTGGAAGTTCCGGTCGGCATCGACAAGGCGGGAATTGTGATCGTTGGCGGGCTCAATCCCGTCGCCGCAGTCGAAGAGATGGGGATACCGACAGAGAGCAAGGCCATGTCGGCGCTGTACGAATATGCACACATGGAATCCTTTGACGACCTGCTGAGGAGAGGAGCATGAAAAAGCTTGAGGCGATCATCAAACCCTTCAAACTCGACGATGTGAGAGACGCCCTGACCGCTATGGGTATCCAGGGCATGACGATCACCGAGGTGAAGGGATTCGGAAGAC
Organism: Chloroflexota bacterium; assembly: GCA_050257935.1. Classification (GTDB taxonomy): domain Bacteria; phylum Nitrospirota; class Thermodesulfovibrionia; order Thermodesulfovibrionales; family Dissulfurispiraceae; genus JBLMXV01. The sequence continues at coordinate 32,627 of JBLMXV010000028.1, read as the reverse complement.
AGAGGGGCCACACCGAATTGTACAGGGGGGCGGAGTACACGGTCGATTTCCTCCCGAAGGTGAAAATAGAAGTCGTGCTTCCCGACGCGATGGTCGAGGAGGCGGTGAAGGCGATCGAGAAGACCGCCCGGACCGGACACATCGGCGATGGCAAGATATTCGTAACGGCCGTGGACAACGCAGTCAGGATACGAACCGGAGAGCGCGGAGAGGGGGCGGTACGGTGATCGACGGCATAGCGATTCTGGAAAAAGTAACGGAAGACCGGGTAAGCTTCGTGAACCTGCAGTTCACGGACATCCTCGGGTCCCTCAAGGAAGTCACCGCGCCGGTCAAGAACCTCTCGGACATCATAAAGTACGGCGCCTGGTTCGACGGTTCTTCGGTTGAGGGCTTCGCCCGCATACACGAAAGTGATCTCTACCTCAAGCCGGATCTCAACACCTATGCTGTGGTACCGTGGCTCAACTCGCCCGACGGCAACACGGCTCGCCTCATCTGCGACATCTATCGTCCCGACGGGTCTCCGTTTGAGGGCGACCCTCGTTTCATTCTGAAGAAGGTGCTCGGGAACGCCGCTGACAAAGGCTATGAGTACAACGTAGGCCCTGAGCTAGAGTTCTTCCTCTTCCGGAACGGTTCGGGACCTCTCACGCCCCTTGACGGGGGCGGCTACTTCGATCTCGCCACCGATGAGGCGCACACCATACGGAGAGAGATTACCACCGCGCTCGAGAAATTCGGTATCGACGTGGAGGCCTCCCACCACGAGGTCGCACCGGGACAGCATGAGGTGGACTTCCGCTACGGAGAGGCGCTTACTACCGCAGACAGGCTCCTCACCCTGCGCGTCACGGTGAAGGCGATCGCCCAGAGGCATCATCTTCGAGCGTCCTTCATGCCGAAGCCGATCATGGGGATGGCCGGCTCGGGCATGCATGTGCACCAGAGCCTCTTCAGCAGAGACACGAAAAGCAACGCCTTTTACAGCAGCGGAGACAAGTACCGCCTCTCGCAACTCGCCTACCAGTTCATCGCCGGGCAGCTTCACAACGTCAAGGGCATGATGGCGATCCTCTGCCCCACGGTGAACTCCTACAAGAGGCTCGTCACGGGCTTTGAGGCTCCTGTCTACATATCCTGGGCGAGGATCAACAGATCGGCCCTGATCAGGGTGCCCCAGTGGTTCGAGGACAAGTCGGGCTCGGCACGGATCGAACTCAGGTGCCCCGATCCCGCGTGCAATCCGTATCTGGCCTTCGCGGTCATGCTCGCCACGGGCCTTGACGGAATCGGGCAGAGCAGGGCGCTGGCGGAACCTGTTGAGGAGGACCTCTACAAGTTCGACGAGGCGAAACTCGCTTCACTCAACATCGACGTGCTCCCGTCGTCACTGTACGAGGCGATCCAGGAGATGAAAGGGAACACCCTCATCCGAGAAGTCCTCGGCGACCACCTCTTCATAAGGTACGAACGGGTCAAGACGCGTGAATGGAACGAGTTCAAGAAGCAGGTTACCGCCTGGGAGGTGGAGAAGTACCTCGACATCTGACCGGCATGATCCGCGCATCGAGCCGGTTGATCCGTGGCGATTGCGAGGGAACTACACTACGATGTACAGGCCGGGAGGGAGCGATTCACCGTATACGGCTGTCTCATCCCCGCGGTCAGGAGCGACGACATCCTCCACCTGTTTGAGCAGATGACCTGCCCATTCCAGGCTCCTCAAGTTCTCGATGACGCGCCCGCGGAGTGCTTCGTCGATGTCTCTGATCCGGTCGTTTGTTCTCCGTGCCAGCTGTGCGACAGTGTAGACCGCGTCCCTGGAGCGTGCGAAGTCGCTCTTCATGATGTCCTTTAGCCAGGTCTCTGCAGCCTCTCTTGGGCAAACCCTGTCAATAGGGCCGTGGAACGGTACCCTCGCCCCGACCCTCGATAGTGCCCAGAATAACTGCGCCTGGGGTCTGCCCTTTGCCTTCTTAGCCTGCCTCACAAGCTCGTTGCCGAGGTCCGCTTTTGCCGACGGTGCGAGATGCTCCATGCTCGAGGCGAGCATCCACATCTCGATGACCTCGGCAAGGGAAGCCCTGCCGCCCGCCCCTCTCTTCCGTGAAGGAAGAAGCGAGGGCGCAATCCTCTTGAACACAAGATCCTGCTGCAGGTCATCCAAGCCTCCTGCTACGCGCCTCCACATTATCCACCATTCGATGCGGCACTGGGCATCGCCCGAGAACTCGAGACCTTCCGAGAACACCTTCCAGAGTTCTCTCATCCTCCACTCGTCCAGTTGATACCCGAACCCGGGCCTGAGCAGGAAACCGGAGAGGTTGAGCCATCTCGCCTCGTGTCGCGAGGTCACCCTCCTCTGCTCTTTGAGCGTGATGAGACGGTCCCACAACATCCGAATCGCAGGAAGCGGCCATGAGTTCCTGTCGAGTTGCAGCGCTGTCTCGATCTTCCTGACCAGACCCTCGAGTGTGACCCCCTCAACGGCGTGTGGGGCACCCCGGAAGGCCGAATCCATTGCCGCGGCAGCATCATCGAGTGCTGATTCTTCGACGAAAGATGCACCGACCCCTTCAGGCGGCACGGGGGCCTGGGCCTCCGTCCCTCCTCTCAGGTGAAAGGCGAGCTTCCATCGATGGGGAGTCTTCCTCGACACACACCAGACATCTAGGGTACCGAACTCGTTTACCCTCGCTCGCAGCGACACGGGGATCCTCGTCGAGCCCGCCCGCCTGCCGAACCGCAGAATAGTTCTTATGGGAGGAAGTTCGATAAGCTCACCCTTCTCCGCCTCCGTGACGATCATGCTTCCGGCCTTGTCTCCTGATCTATAGCTGGACGCGTAGACCGTGAAGCTCACAGGGCTGTTCGTCATCACTTGAAATTCCCGATCGCTGAGGTCTATCTCCTCTCCCTCCTCAACTCCCCTCGGCACGATGCACACCGCGGTCACAAGATCGGCGAATGCTGCATGGACCCTATCGTTTGGTGTCTCGACGCCGATGTAATACGCCTTTCCGGTCCCTCCCGACACCCTCTCTCCCCTGCCTCTGAGCACCAGGCCATAGTAGGCGGCGCCAATCGAGACGGCGTGCTCAAACCGGTCATTCTCCAGAACCGCAAGAGACCATGTCCCGTCTGAGAACCACTGTCTGAGCACATGTGCAGCATGATCCCTGATCGCCCCTGATCCGAACACGCCGCCATTGAAGAGGACCAGATCAGGCCTGACTATGGCGACTCCGTCCCTCCCGTCAACCGTGTCCCGCAATTCCTCATTCGCCGAATGCCTCTTCAGAAATGTGGAGAGATGCCTCATAATGGCGGTATCGGACTCGTAGGGGAGCCCGAGTTCCTGAAACCCCGAACTCCTCATTCGGACAACCTCCTCACCTCTTCCTACTTCCTTGTAGAAGCCGTCGATGATGATGTCCCGCACATCGTCCTCCGTCAGTTTCCCTTCACGGGACCCGCCTACTACACCCCGTCCCCCTCCGAGCACCGAGATCGTGACCTCGCGGCACCCGGAACCGGCGAGGACCTCCTCCTTCGCGCTGCGGCACTGTTGAATGACCGAGAGCCACTGCAGATGATCGAACCTGCCGAGCCGTTCCTCCATTCTTTTCGCGAGGGCCAGGTCCATATTGTCACCGCCGAGCATGAGATGGTCGCCCACGGCGACCCTCGTGAACCTCTGTGCGCCCCCCTCTTCCTGCAGACGGATGAGGGTGAAATCCGTAGTCCCTCCACCGACGTCAAAGACGAGAAGGAGCCGCCCCTTCCCCCTCAGTTCGCCGAGGGCATCGCTTCGGGAGGAGATCCAGGCGTAGAAAGCCGCCTGCGGTTCCTCGAGCATGGTGAACGCTTCTATTCCCGCCATCCGCACAGCCTCCGCGGTGAGTTCCCTCGCGGTCTCGTCAAAAGATGCGGGAATGGTGATGATGATCTGCTGACGCTCCAAAAGCAGATCTTCGTCACCCCGCGCCACGACGTGGTTCCATGCATCTCTCATATGTCTCAGATAATATGATGACGCCTCGACAGGAGACACACGCCGTTCCGCAGACTCCCTGCCCCACGGAAGGATGGGACCCCTTCTGTCCACCCGGCTGTGGCAGAGCCAGGACTTGGCAGAAGACACGAGGTTCGCAGGCACTCGCGAACCCTGGACTCGGGCGAACTCCCCGACTACGGTACCTGCGTCCGCATCCCATGGGAGGACGATGCTTCCTTTGGGCAGATCGTATTCACCGGGGAGGTAGAGAGAGGACGCAAGTGCGGGCAAATCCCTCACCGTCCCCTCGCTCACCAGTTGAGGAATCTGGAAGGTTTCTATAGCTTGATGCCCCTTCTCAGTATCCACGCACGAGAGCGTCGAATTCGTCGTGCCGAGGTCTATGCCGATGATAAACCTCGATTTCGTCACGCCGATCCCTCCTCGCGCACATTGTATTCGAGTTTCCATCTGTTCCGTCCGTCCACGGCTTCGCACCATAACTCGAGTGTGCCGGTCTCGGTGAGATAACTGTGGAGCCTCACCGGCACCACCGCCCCTCTCTCACCCTCATCGGCAGGGAGCGTCGTGTCGAGGGGTGCGGCTTCCACAATCTCCTCGACCTCCCATTCCTCTACCACAGATCCCGGCAAATCGGCTTTCCTCGTCACTGATGAGAGGAACCGGAAGACAGCCTGTTCGCCCACGACAAGGCCAAACTCATGGCCCGGTATCTCGTGATCCGTGCCCTCTTCCATGCCGAAGGGGACGACGCAGACAGCCTTGAGAGGAGGAGACATTCCCGGCACCGCCGGCATGGCGGACTCGACGCCGATGTAATAGGACCTCCCAGCCCCCGCCCGTATCCGGACGCCTTTGCCCCTTTTGGCGAAGCCGTAATAGGCCGCTCCGATGGCAACGGCAAGATCAGGGTCATTGCCTTCGAGGACCGAAAGGGGTCCGCCCCCCTCGGATGAAAGCCAGCCATTCAGCGCCTCGACGCAGCGCTGACGGATGACGGATGCTTTGGTGACGCCGCCGTTGAACAGCATCTTTGTGGGGTGCACGAACGTCACCCCCCCTGCCGGTCTTCCTCCCGACATCCCGAGATGCTGACGCAGGAATTTCGCGAGATATTTGGTGACCGCCGTGTCCGTCGCGTAGTGGAGCCCCAGCTCCCTGAAGCCGGCCCCTCTCCTCTCGGAGGGCTCATCGCTGACAGCGCACCTCGGGAAGAAGCCGTCGAGGATGATCTCCTCCACCTCGGACCTATGGAGTTCTGTCTGGAGTGCGCCGCCGATCACGCTCCTTCCGCTGCCGAGGACAACGATCTGCTCCGTCTTCCGCCCTGGGTCGTTCAGCATCATCTCCTTGGCATTCCTGCTCTGATGGAGAAGCCCGAGCATCTGACGAGTGTCAAGAGCGATCTTCTTCTCGGTGAACTGCCTCTTTACGGAATACGCAAGAGCGAGGTCCATGTTGTCGCCTCCGAGGAGAATATGCTCTCCCACGGCCACCCTCTTGAGAGCCATATCTCCCCCCTCGTCGGTCACTTCGATGAGGCTGAAGTCGGTGGTCCCTCCGCCTATGTCGCAGACGAGGATCACATCGCCCACCTTCACCTGCTTCCTCCAGGCATCCCCGCTCCTGTTGATCCATGAGTAGAAGGCAGCTTGAGGCTCCTCGAGAAGGGTGATGTCACCAAGGCCAGCCCCCTCAGCCGCCCTCACCGTGAGGTCCCTCGCGGCGGCATCGAATGAGGCGGGAACGGTGATCAGGACGTCCTGGTTCTCGAGAGCGTACTCTGCACTTTCTGCGGCGACAAGGTGATTCCATGCCATGCGCAGGTGCAGAAGAAAGCTCGACGTCACGTCGACAGGTGACAGCTTCCGTACCTCTTCAGGCGCATTCCACGGCAAGAGCGGAGACGTCTTGTCCAGATGCTGGTGGCACAGCCATGACTTGGCGGATGAGACGAGGCGCACCGGCACCTCGGCGCCCCTCTTTCTCGCAAATTCCCCGACAGCGTAAGACATCCCAGCCTTCCACGGAAGGGAGAGGCTGTTCTCCGGAAGTTCAGAAGGCCCCGGCAGATACAGGAATGACGGCAAAAGGTCCCCGGGTTCCACGACACCAGCGTCCGTGAGCTGCGGTATCGCGAAGAGCCTGGCATTGGGGACATTCGTCACGTCCTCTGCCGTGTCAATGTAAGAAACCGCACAGTTCGTCGTGCCGAGATCGATACCAACGACAAAGCGAGAGTGTTTCATATGTAGTCTCCGTGGCTGAATGGACTGTGAGTATGCATGGCTTCGCGGCGGCGGAAGTCACGATCGCAGAGCAGGACTATTCGCCCTGATGGTATGAGAAGACCCCGGACTGCACCGTACTGTCCTGTCCGGTCAGAGAATCTCGACTTCTGCAGGCTCTATGATGCTCGTATCGTGATGGAGCGGCCGAGGTGGTATCCTTGTCGAGACCACCCGCCAGCCGGCGTGTCGCACCACCCCTTTGAAAGGAGGAGAGCCCACGACATTGCCTGTGAGTCGGATGGCTGACGGATCAAACCCCTCGCTGACGATCACATCGTGTCCCTCGGTCTCCCACATCACAGGTGCGATTCTCACGTGCTCCGCAATCGCCTCCCCGCAGCCCTTGTGGATGTTTCTTACCGCGGCGCCCACCTGCCTGTCGTCATAGCCGCTGAGGTCCTCCTGCAGAAAGTCGATAAGACGCCCCTTCTTCTGGAGCAGTGTGAGAATGTCTACCACGCTCTTATCAAAGGGGGCCGTCTCCGCCGGCGGAGCAGCACCAGGCCTGATCCCCTCCCTGACGGCACCACCCTCCTCCCGTTGTCCCTTCGACAATGACGACACCGCTACAGCAAGGATCGCGGACAGCACCAATCCCGCACCTAGGAATATCGCGGACAGAATGGGTCCCGGCTGAGCGGCCAAACCGGGGATGAGGACGGAGAAGATGAGCATCGAGACGGTGGTGATGACGAATATCGCAAGAACTGACCTTGTTTTGTCTGTCATTACTTTCCCTCTCAGAATCTCTGACTGGCGTACACGAAAATCCTTATTTTACCCCCCACCCGGCGAAATTGCAATAAACCTCGGCGCTAAATATAGCGCGATGAATGGGGCGGGTCGAAGAGCCGGCGTTGTGGAACAAGGCAAAGTTATCGCCCGGAACGCCCTTTCGCCACCTCCACCCGGCTACGGTGGTTTGATTTGTGAATTGTGCGGGTCAGGACTGTTTTCGCTACTTAACACCAGAGAGCCCTCTCTGAACATCCCGAGATCTGTCGTCTCTTTCCACCTCGCGGGGAAAAGAACGATAAAGGTAGTGCCCCTGCCAGGCTCACTCTCGACCCGTATCTCGCCGAGGTGTTCAGACACGATCTGCTTGACCAGTGGCAACCCCACGCCATAACGGTAGGGCTTGGTAGTGTAAAACGGTTCGAAGATCCTCTCCAGGTCCTCGGACCGAATTCCCTGGCCTGCGTCGGAGATGACAAAGACGACCTTCCCTCCTTCGGCCTTCGTCTGCACTTTCACCACACTCCCGGAGGGTGTTGCCTCCAGGGCGTTTCTCACGAGATGAAAGAGGGCGGCTCTCAGAAGGCTCGTCTGAATGTTCATCCCGAGCGGCTCCGAAGACAGCTCCGCCGACACCTTTACCCCCTTTTCCGCCGCCTCTTTCTCGATCACGGCGAGCACGCTTCTCACCACTGCATTGATGTCCTCGTACTTGAAATGAGTCCTCCTGCCTTTAGTAAGAGCACCGAACTCCTTCACTATCTTTTCGAGGCCATCACACTCCTCCATCACCCCTTCCAGGTCACGCCTCACGTTGTCAGGAACCTCCTGCTTCTGGACGATGCGCCTGCACGTCAGCCCAATTACCGACGCGGGGTTCCGCACCTTGTCTGCCACGGTGAGCGCAATCAGGCTCATCGTCCTCTCCACCGTCAGGGCTTCAAGTTCCTCGTTGAGGTGCGTCAGGTCCGCATTAACGGCCTCCACCTTCCTCCTGCTCGCCTCGATATCATCATAAAGCCCCGTAAAACGGACATTTATCACCACAAATATCACGCCGAAGAAAAGAGTGTAGATGGCAATGAACACGGTGACTCCCTTCTCGGCCGCAGCGAGAGGCAGCTCTATCGGTATGTACACGAACTTACCGTCCAACAAGTCCCCGACATGCCTGTTGAACCCTCCCGAGAGCCCGTACCGTGTCCTTATCTCGAGCGGGGCGTCCGACGGGTTTCCGTGGCAGTGGAGGCATTCGGCTGAGAAGGGCTCCCCGGACCTTGCCAGGACATAGTACATCCCGTCTGGGGCGCTCTTGACGCCCTGCCACTCAGTGAGCTTGCCCTCGATGAACTTCCCGATCACACTGGTTTCGAAATCATCGGCTGCGTTTTCAGGGTTCATCGGAGTCCGGATAGTCGCATTTTTATATCGGTACCCCGGATACTTGCCATGGATGTCACGGCCGATCGTATTCGCAACGTAGGACCGTGACATGCCTTCAAGAATGAACCGCCCTGGAGCATCCCGGTAAAGGGTCGGCCTCAACTCCGCTGAGACGTAATGACGTATCGCCTCCATCGCAGAAAGGTAGAGTTTCCCCGTGCTGTAAGCCTCCCGGATGGCATTGTCCCGGAGTATCACGTATGTGCCGAGCGATATGATGGGAACCGACAGCGCGTAGATGACGACGAGCGTCAGCAGAAACTTCTTCTTCGGCGTGAGAGTCTTGAAAGGGTTTCCTGCTGCCATGCCACCTCCCGATCCGGTCACACTCCCGGATCTTCACGAGAGGTCTCTATCTAGTATATCACGAAGCTCGGAATGTCCTCCGTCGCTTTCATCCCCGGCGGATGCGCCGACTTCCACATTGTGCTTCCGCTGTTGCGTGCGAGACGCTGAGCGGCCTGTGGTATCCTACCTCTATGGACGTGATCACCTCCCACCTCAACGCTGACTTCGACGCCCTCGCATCGGCGATGGCCGCAAGGAGGCTCTACCCGCATGCCGTCATCGTGATGCCCGGATCGATGGAGAAGAAGGTGCGCGAATTTCTTGATGTGTTCAACCCCGTCGAAATGAGGAAGGTCAAGGACGTGCACCTCGAGGATGTGAGGCGGCTCATCATCGTCGACACGAAGCACCCCGACAGGATAGGCCCTTTGAAGGAACTGCTCTCGCGCCCCGGGGTCAAGGTGCATGTGTACGACCACCATCCGAGGGGATCTGAGGACATCAGGGGAGAGGTCGAGGTGATCGACACCGTAGGTGCCGTCTCCACTCTCTTCACCGAACTTCTCCAAAAGAAGAAAATCCTTATCAGCCCGATGGAAGCCACCGCCTTGTGTCTCGGCATTTATGAGGAGACAGGGGCCCTCACCTTCCAGTCCACGACCCCGCGTGACCTCATGGCGGCAGCTCACCTTCTCAAGCGAGGAGCGAACCTGAAGGTGGTATCTGATTTTCTGAAGGTCGAGATGAGCAAGGAGGAGATCTCCCTTCTGAACGCCCTCGCCGGTTCTCTCCGCGAGGTGCTGATCCAGGACAAGAAGATCAAGATAGGGAAAGGCGTGATGGAGGGGTTCGGTGATGTGGCTCATCTTGCGCATACCATTATGGATATGGAGGACATGGACGCGGTCTTTCTGCTCATCGGCATGGCGGACAAGATTCTCATCGTCGCTCGGAGCAGGGCAGCTGAGCTTGATGTGGCGCAGGTCCTGTCAGAATTCGGCGGGGGTGGGCATCGCAGCGCTGCATCGGCCACCATAAAGGACATTCCGTTCGAGATCGTGGAAGAGCGCCTGATAGAGTCGTGCAGGAAGCATGTCCGCCCTGCAAAGGCGGCCAGGGACGTGATGACCACGCCCGTGGTAGTGATCCAGTGGGACCAGACGATAAAGGAGGCAGAGGACATGCTCACCCGGTACGGCGTGAATGTCCTGCCGGTGGTCAGGAACAGCCTGTACCTCGGCATACTGACGAGAGAGGTTGTCGAGAAGGCACTCTTTCACGGTTTCGGCAGGAGCAGATGCGCCGACTTCTCTACCACCGACGCGACGACGGTCACCCTTGATACGCCCATCTCGGACGTCGAGGCAGCCATGGTGGAGCAAAACCAGAGGTTCATTCCCGTGCTCGACGGAGCACGCGTCCTCGGTGCCATAACCAGGACCGACATCATGAGATCCCTGTACGAGGATCTCCTGAGGAAGAGCAGGATAGATACCGGCGAATCGGCGGCACGGGAGCCGACCCGGGGAATCGAGCGCAATGTCGCAGGCCTCCTGAGGGAGCAGCTTCCTCAGGCCGTATACGACTTCCTAGTCAAGGCGGGGCAGGTCGCGGACGACCTGGGCTTCGGGGCCTACCTCGTCGGCGGGTGCGTCAGGGACCTGATCAGGCGCGAAGAGAATCTCGATATCGATATCGTGGTCGAGGGTGACGGAATCGCTTTTGCCAGAAAAGTCGGGGAGCAGATGGGGGCCCGGGTCACCGTACACCAGCGATTCGGTACCGCTCAGATCCTCAAGGGTAACTTCAAACTCGACGTCGCCACCTCCCGCACGGAATACTATGAATCTCCCGCAACCTTGCCGAAGGTGGAGACATCATCGATCAAGAAAGACCTCTACAGGAGGGACTTCACGATCAACACCCTGGCAGTAAAGCTCAACGGCAGGGATTTCGGTCGGCTCATAGACTTCTTCGGTGGGCAGAGGGATCTCAAAGACAGGGTGTTAAGGGTGCTTCACAATCTCAGCTTTGTCGAGGACCCCACCAGGGCATTCCGTGCGGTACGTTTCTCAGAGCGCTTCGGCTTCAAGCTCACCAGGCACACGGAGAACCTTATCAAGCTCGCCATGAAGATGAACATCTTCGAGAGGCTCTCGGGGACACGAATCTATGACGAACTATCCCTGACCTTCAAGGAGACGAATCCGGTAAAGGCCCTGAAGAGGCTCGGAGACTATGGCCTGCTCAAGGTCATCCATCCCCGTCTCACCTTTTCCTCAGACCTCGAACCGCTCCTTCAGTCAGTCCACGACACGGCCACCTGGTTTGACCTGCTGTTCCTCGAGGAGCGGTACGACAAGGGGTTGATCTTCGCCATGGCTCTCCTTTGCAGACTCTCCGACACGGAACGGGAGGAGGCACTGAAGAGGCTTGCGGTCTCCGAGCAGGTGAGGCAGAAGGTCGTCACAGGCCTTCACACGGCCCATGAAATCCTGAGAAAGCTGAAACCCGACGACCCGATCGCACTCTATCACCTCCTGAAGGAAGTCTCTCTCGAAACGATCCTCTTTGGCATGTCGCTCACGAGGAACAACGACAAGAAGAGGGGAATCTCCCGGTACCTTCTCGAACTGCGGCATGTCGCCCCCACCATCAAGGGTGAGGATCTGAAACGCCTCGGGGTCCCCCCTGGACCGATCTACTCCCGGATACTGACGCGAGTCCTCGACGAGAAACTCTGTGACCGCCTCTCCACAAAGGAGTCGGAACTCGACTTCGTGAAGGTCCTCCTGGCCGGATCTTCATAGGCCGGACGGTGCCAGGGGCGCCACTTGCTTTTTCGGTGTTGAAGTGAGGTAGTATTCAAGAGACCCGCTCGGAGGTCACATGAAGAAAGCTGCCGACACCCTCGACAGGAACGACCTGCCCGTGTATCCAATCGGCGTGGTGGCCGAGTTGCTCGGCATCACCGACCAGACCTTGAGGCTATACGAGAAACACGGCCTTATCAAGCCCGCGAGGCGCAACAAGAACAGGTACTACTCGCACAACGACCTCAAGTGGCTGGGTTGCATCCGGGATCTTATCCACCTCCACAAGATCAGCATCGAAGGCATCAAGAAGCTCGTCGAATACGCGCCGTGCTGGGAGATCAAACAGTGTCCCGAAGAGGTTAGAAAGGAGTGCTCTGCGCCACGGGACCGCACCAAATCCTGCTGGGAGATCAACAAGAGCATCTGCAAGGTCGATTCCGGGCAGAGCAGGTGCGGAGATTGCGTGGTCTTTCTCTCAAGACAACACGGGGAGAGCGAGGAAGAATGATCCTTTTCAGTCGAAATCCGGTTTCGGCGGCTGGCGCTCCACCCTCCGCACCGATTTGCTGAACTCCCTGGGCTGAGTTCCGTCACTGAAGTATTCATAGGTCGATGATTGCCACTCATGTGCGAGAAGTCCCGTCGCAGGGTCGATGGGCAGCCGCACTATCCCCGGAGGCTCCTGAAAGGCCGGGTCGCCTTCCCCCGCCTTGACACTTTTCATAAAACGTGCCCAGACAGGCGCGGCAGCCCTCCCCCCCGCCTCACCCGACCCCAGGGTCTTTTTCATGTCGTCGAAGCCCACCCAGACGCAGGCGAGAAGTTCAGGCGTGTATCCGACGAACCACGCGTCTCTGTAATCATTGCTCGTCCCCGTCTTGCCGGCTGCGGGTCTCCCGATCTGTGCCCTCATGCCCGTTCCGTACTGGATCACGTCCTGCATCATCGATGTCATTAGAAAAGCGGTCTGGGGACTCACGGCCTCCACTCCCTCAGGCTGGTATTCTTCAAGAACCCTCCCGCGGGAGTCGGTCACGTACTTGAGAGCCGTGGGGTTCATCCTCTCTCCCCCATTGGCGAGCGTCGCGTAGGCGAGTGCGAGCTCGATGGGAGCTACACCCACGGAACCGAGTGAGATCGAGAGATCGCGGGTCAAGGTCGTCTGTATACCCGCTTTCTTCGCGAAGGATATCACGTTGTCAATCCCCACCGCATCGGCGAGCTTGACGGTCACAACGTTTCTCGAATAGGCAAGCGCCTCCCGCAATCTCGTCGGGCCGTAGTATTGCCGATCATAGTTTTCGGGCTTCCACTCACCAGACGGCCCGCCGGGGTAGGACACCGGCTCGTCGTTCACGATGCTCGCCGGTGTATACCCTTGCTCGAGCGCCGCAGCATATACGATGGGCTTGAAGGCAGAACCCGGTTGCCTCTTGGCATAGAGGGCCCTGTTGAACTCGCTCTTCGTGAAGCTGTAGCCCCCCACGAGCGCTCTGATGAAGCCCGTCTCGGGCTCGATCACCACCACCGAACCTTCGATCTCCGGCTCCTGCTCGAGGCTCAGGGCAACATCCTTGCCCGAGATGTTCTTGAATCTCACCCATACCACATCGCCCTTTTTCATGATGCTGGTGAGACCGAAGTTCTTGACATAGGTGATCTTCCCTGAATTCTGGTCGATAACCCTGCTCGCCCACAGCGCGTCACTGACGGAGAGTGTGCCGGTGATCCCCCTCGCCTTCACCTTCGCCTCTTTCTGATTCACCGCAATCACGACACCGGTCGCGATGTCCCCTACCGAGGCGGAGAAAGCAACTCTGGCATCGTCGTTCTCGCCCTTGACCACGTCCCTGTGGCCGATAGGCCCCCGCCAGCCCCGCCTCTTGTCAACATCCCTGAGACCATCCTGGAGTGCGCGCTGAGCCTGAAACTGCATCGCCGGATCGAGCGTCGTATAAACCCTGAGACTCCCCTTGTACACCATCTCCTCGCCGAAGCGCTGCTCCACCAGCTGCCGCACGTATTCCGTGAAATAACTGTTCGCTTCCGTGCCGGCCCTCATGGAAGAGAGAGAAAGGGACTGTTTCTTCGCCCGTTCCCGTTCGGCGGCGGTGAGGTATCCCTCCTTCTCCATCCTCTCGAGCACGATCTCCTGCCGTTCCTTCGCCTTGACGAGATTGTTGTACGGGGAATACACGTTGGGAGCCTTGATGAGTCCTGCAAGAAGTGCCGCTTCTGGAAGCGTAATATGGGACACCGACTTCCCGAAGTAGGTCTTCGCGGCCATCTCTACGCCGTACGCGCCATGGCCGAAATAAATTCTGTTGAGGTACAGCTCGAGGATCTCGTTCTTCGAGAGCTCCTCTTCCAATTTCATCGCCAGCCGCGCCTCCCTCAACTTCCTCTGGATAGTCCTCTCAGGTGTGAGGAAGAGCACTTTTGCGAGTTGCTGGGTGATTGTGCTGCCCCCTTCCTTTATGCTGCCGTGGAGGACGTCGGTGAGCAGAGCCCGGCCTATGCCTATGTAATCGAGCCCCTTGTGGCTCCAGAAGCGCGAGTCTTCCACCGCGACGACGGCCTTCATCAGGTGAGCGGGAATCTTCTGCAGCGGCACGAAGATCCCTTTCTCCACCTTGAATTCTGCGATAAGGGAGTTGTCGTCTGCGAACACTTTTGTCCCCTCATTTGCCCGGTATTTCTTGAGTTCGTCTATAGAGGGGACGCCTTTGGCAAGAGCGAGATACCCGCCAGCGATGAAGCCGATTAGAACGAGGATCAGTACAACAACAATCTTAAGCCGCACCACACAATTATAATAACCCCGCGGCAAAATTTACAAACAGATGCACGCAGCGCATGTCGTCCGGGACAAGGCCTTGTCCCGCGTGGAGAGAGCCCGGCATCGGTTGTATTAGAAACATACAACGTATAAAATAGTTCACCCTTACAGGACGAGGTGCTGGGTTGATCAGGGTCGCCGTCGAGGATGCGCGCCCGGGCATGAAACTCGCGCGGGCGGTTCTTAGCCAGTCCGGGATCGCCGTCTTCGCGGAAGGCATCACTCTCACTGAGCCCGTGATAGCCCGGATCAAGTCAACGGGCATCGCCACTCTTTACATCGCAGGGCATAAGGCCCCCGACAGGCCACTCAGAGAAGAACTCACGGCACTCGACAGGCGCTTCAGGAATGCTGAGACCTTCCCGGAGATGTCCGTCCTGAAGAGGATGGTGAGGGAACATATAGAGTCCCTGTACCGAACGCCATGAAGCCCCATTTCATCAGGTCAAAGATCGAACGCCTGGACGGCATTCCCACAATACCCCAGGTGGTGAGGCAACTCCTCACCACGATCGAAGGCGACAGACTCTCCTTCAAGGACCTGGGAGAAATGATCTCCAGGGACCAGGCTGTGACAGCGCGGCTGCTCAAGATGGTGAACTCCCCCGTGTACGGATTCCCGGGGAGGATCTCTTCGGTTCCCCAGGCACTCATACTCCTCGGGCTTCACGTGGTCAAGGGCGTCCTGCTCGGCGTTTCGGTATTTGAAATCATGGAAAGGGCGATGGTGGGTCTCTGGAATCACTCGCTCTTCACAGCCCTCGTCGCGCGGGAAATCGCGGTGAAGAAGGGACTGAGCGAGCCCGAGGAGGTCATGACCTCCGCGCTACTCCATGACATCGGCAAGGTGGCGCTCAAGGTCAATTTCACTGCCGAGTATAACAGGGCACTGGCTCTGTCTCAGGAGCGGGACCTGCTCATCAAAGACGCCGAAGAAGAGGTTTTCTCCCTCTCTCACTCGATGGCGGGCGGGTGGCTCACACGGAAGTGGAATTTCCCGATCACCCTGTCAGAGCCGATCGCCTACCACCATAAGCCGGCCCTCGCGAAACACGCCCCTCTGCATACCGCAATCGTCCATGTGGCCGACATCCTTGTGAGAGCGCGGGGCATAGGCTTCGGCGGGGACGATCTCGTGCCACCCCTCGACGCCGCTGTCTGGAGAGATCTATCCCTCTCCGAGTCTGACGTCAGGGACATTCTCCAGACCGTGGAGGATATGAGCCATGATTCCATGAGCGTCTCCCTGTGAAAGTGATCGCCATTATCGGCGGCAGGGAATCCCTGGAGATCGCGTCGCTCGGCCTGATCGATGAACGCTATTCCCTGATGCCGCTCAAGAGCATCGGCGAACTGTTCGAGGTTTCTTTCAGCTCCCCGCCCGACCTTATCCTCTTCAGAGCAGACGACCTCGCAGGCCCCGCCGAGGAGGCGCTTTCGAACATCAAAGCGGACCCCCTGTGCGCCCACATACCGATGGTTGCGATGACCCGCGATACAGCCGCATTGAAGGCCCCGGGGCTCAAGGGCCTCATCGACGACTTTCTGCTCCTGCCTCCAGGCGAGGACGAACTGCTCGTGAGGATAGAGCTGAACATGGAGCGCTCACGGAAGACATTCGAGTTGAACCCTCTCACGAGACTCCCCGGCAACATCACGATCATAAAGGAGATCCAGCGCTGGATCGACGCAGAACGTGTCTTTGCACTCGCCCATGTGGACATCGATTTCTTCAAGCCCTTCAACGACCGCTACGGCTTCACCAGAGGCGACGAAGTGATACGCATGCTCGGCAGGCTGATCACGAACATCCTGAAACTCAAAGTCCAGGAGGCATGCTTCGTGGGCCATGTCGGAGGTGATGATTTCGTATTCCTCGTGCCGTTCGAAAAGGCGGAGGAGGCATGTGGCGACCTTATTGGACACTTCGCAGCCATCATACCGAGCTTCTATGACGCCGAGGACAGGAGGAACGGATACGTAGAGTCGGTGTCGAGAGACGGGGTGCCGCGCCGGTTCCCCTTCGTCAGCCTGTCAATCGGCGTCGCGCACAACGGATACCGGAAGCTGTCACATTACGGGAAGTTCAGCGAGACCGCTTCGGAGATGAAGAAGTTCGCCAAGAAGACGGCCGGCAACTGTTACAGGATCGACCGGCGGAAGTCGTGACTACCTGATGTAAGCCTCGGTCACGTACCTTCTCATCATGCGGTGTGAATTGAAGTAGTAGGCATTCTTGCCTATGGCGTTCTGCATCACCCTTATCCACTGTGCCTTGTCTCCATAGAACAGGGGTATAATCGTCTTCTCGAGCTTTTCGTAGAGGTCGTCTGCGTCACGGGCCGGATCTGCCGGGACGTCGGGCGAAGGGCCGATTGCCCAGCCGGTGTAGTCCTCGATGTGCCCTTCGATCCACCATCCGTCGAGGACGCTGAAGTTCGGAACCCCGTTGTGCGTCGCCTTCATGCCGCTGGTTCCGGATGCCTCGAGGGGTCTGAGAGGGTTGTTGAGCCAGATGTCCACGCCGGCGATGATTTTCAGCGCGATGTCCATGTTGTAGTTTTTCACGAATGTGACCCGTACCCTCCCCTTGAACCTATCCCTGATCTCGAATATCCTCCTGATCAGCATCTTTCCCGACTCGTCCTTCGGGTGTGCCTTCCCGGCATAAATGATCTGTACCCTGCCCTCAGCTATGCGGGCAATTCTGTCGGGATCCGAAAAGAGAAGGTCAGCCCTCTTGTACGCGGTGGCCCGCCTCGCAAATCCGATCGTGAAAGTGTCGTAGTCCATCCCGGCCTGCGTCTCGCGATTCACATGATCGATGAGCTGGCGCTTCGCCTCCATGTGGGCCGCCCACAATTCTTCGTCCGGGATCCTGCCAACCCTCACGAATATCTCGGGCTCGTTTGCCCAGCCCGGCAGATACTTGTCATACAGCCTCTTGAAGCTGTCACAGGTCCAGGTGAAGGAGTGCACCCCGTTCGTGATGGCATGGATCTCGTATCCCGGGAACATGCCCTTCGAGACCTCTCCGTGTTTCTTCGCGACACCGTTGATGTACCTGCTCAGGTTGAGACCAAGCAGCGTCATGTTGAGGTAGTCTTTTCCGCCCAGGTCCTTCATCACCGTCATCGGCACGATCTCACCCATAACGCTCTCGACGATGTCATAGGAGAATCGGTCATGCCCCGCGGCAACAGGCGTGTGGGTGGTGAAGACGCAAAGGCTTCTCACCTTTTCGAGGTCCCACACCAGCCGCTCGTCCCATACCTCCTCGATGTCGCGCCTGTACCGCCGAAGCAACTCAAGGGTGAGGAGTGCCGAGTGTCCCTCGTTCATATGGTATTTCTTGATCTCGAAGCCAAGCTCATCGAGCATCCTTGTGCCGCCGATGCCGAGGACGATCTCCTGCTTGAGCCGGTATTCGAGATCGCCGCCGTATAGATAGTGAGTCAGGTCCCTGTCCTGAGACGAATTCTCGGGGAGATCGGTGTCGAGAAACAGCATCGGCACTTTTCCCCCGGCAGCGCTCTCGACCACGTAGAGCCAGCACCCCACGAAAACCTCGCGGTTCTCGATCGACACTGAAACGCGCTCCTTGAGCGGAGCCATGAAAGCTGCCGGATCCCAGTCATCCGCCAGTTCGTGCTGCCATCCCGTGGCGTCGAAATCCTGCTTGAAATAACCCTTCTTCGTAAGAAGTGTAACTGCCACCATCGGAAGCATCAGGTCTGCGGCGGACTTTATGGTGTCACCTGCAAGGATGCCGAGGCCCCCGCTGTAAGTCTTCATGTCGTTCCTGACCCCGATCTCCATCGAGAAGTAGGCGATCTTCGGCTCTTTCGTGTACACATCTACCGATGTAATGATCATCGTGCAAGCTCCTTCCTGAGAGTGTGCGCCCTGCCCATCAGCTCTTCCAGCGCGGCCCGCCCTTCTTCCCCGATGTCGTGACTGTACCTGTTGACGTACAGGGAGATGTGTTGGTCGATCACATCGTCGGACAGTTCCTGGGAATACTTCTTGACGTACCAGCGAAGTTCTTCCCTGTGGAGGTCCGCATATTCTACACTGCTCCCGATGCAGTGTTCAATTTCCCCGATCACGCCATCTCCGAGCGACCTCTTTGCAACGATCCCACCGAGCGGCAGCGGAAGCCCGGTTTCACGGTCCCACCAATCCCCGAGGTCCAGAAGCTCATGCAGCCCGTAGTCGCGGTATGTGAACCGGCTTTCGTGTATGATCAGACCTGCGTCGCAGGCGCCGCCACGCACTGCTGCCATTATCTCGTGAAAGGGCATGGCTACGTATGACGCAGGTTCACCACATCCCGACGAGCGGAAATATAGCCTGAGGAGGAGAAATGCGGTGGTGAGTTGCCCTGGAATCGCAACCCTCTTTCCGGCAAGGTCATCCATCAGCCTGCACGTGTCGGAGACGACCAGGGGTCCGCATCCCCTGCCAAAAGCCCCTCCCGTGCTCAGGAACCGGTAGTCGTCTTCAAGATGCACATAGGCATGGCAGGAGACCTTTGATATCTCGATCTCCCTCCTCAGGGCAAGCTGGTTCAGGGTTTCAACGTCTTCGATCACGAACGCGAACCGGAGGTCTCCGGGGTCTACCTTTCCGTTTGCCAGTGCGTAGAATATGAACGTGTCGTTGGGACACGGCGAGAATCCGAGCCGCAGCATAAGCTTATTATTTTAGCACTAGTGCCAGGTTCTCTTCTATCCGGACCGGACTCGCTAGGAAAAGGCAGAGCCACCTGTGACAGGAATTTTTGTTTAGCCTTGCTGTAAAATATGGATTCATTCCATGTTCGACGCGCTTCGGCAGAGGTGGTCCATCCTGTCCGGCCCCCGGAATACATCGGCATGAGCAGAGAGCTGGTTTCAATAATCTTAAGGACTAAAGATCGTCCCCTCCTGCTCGAACAGGCGGTGCGAAGCATCGCCGCTCAGACTTACAGGCCTATAGAAGCCGTCCTGGTGAACGACGGAGGATGCGGGCTCGATCTCGTCCGTCTCGGTGGACTCCTCGGCGACGTAAGTCTGACCTGCGTTTCTCTCGCGGAGAACCAAGGCAGGGCTCATGCGGCAAACGTGGGCATCCATAATGCCAGGGGTGCATACGTGGGCTTCCTCGACGACGATGACGAATTTTACCCTGACCACGTGGCGGTCCTTGCCGATTCGCTGGCAGCTCACACAAGCATCGCATACACGGACGCGGAGATCATTCACAGGACGTATGACTTCCAGGCGGGAACGCATACCGAGAACGAGGGGAAGATATTCACCTCGCGAGATTTCTCTTTTCCAGAACTTCTCCTCGAAAACTACATCGCACTCATCACGGTCATGTTCCGCCGGGATGTACTCGGAGAGACCGGTGCTTTTGACGAAGGTCTCAGGGCATACGAAGATTGGGATTATTTCATACGCTGCGGAGCACGATACCCTTTCAAGCACGTCCCCAGAGTGACGGCCAGGTACATCCAATGGAACGCGGAACAGCAGATAGCCCAATCCCCGGATTCGTGGGACTCTTTGCTGGTCGAATACGAAAAGATCGTCACTAAGCACCATGGCAGGTTCAACCCTGAGACCGTCAGAAAGCTCCGTGACGCTTTCAACTCACTTAGAGCAGCGCGGCAAGAGACCGCCCGTTTACTCGATGAGAGCGAGAAAGCGGTAAGATCGCTCAGGAACTCCGTGGCGGAGCAAGAGGCCTTCATCGAAAACCTGACCTCGCAGATCGTGGAACTCAACAGTCGCTTGGGGGAAAAGGAAGACTTCATCGCACGCCTTCAATCGGCCCGAGGCTGGAGATGCCTGTTGCACTATTATCATGTGAAGGAAAGGGTGATCAATGTCTTCCGGTAGGCCTTCACATCGCCTTTTTCTGTCATTTCATGGCGTGCGTCTTTCCCGTCATGAAAGAAGATACTTCACAACGTGATTACTTCCGGCAGAATTCCAAAAGTCAGTGTCGTCGTTCCCGTCTTCAACCATGAACGGTACGTCGTTTCCGCCGTCCGGTCGATCCTCGACCAGTCGTTCGGGGACTTCGAGGTGATCGCGATCGACGACGGATCTCAGGACAGATCTGGAGAACTCATAAAGACCATCGATGACGACAGGCTCACATATACGTATCAGCAAAACCAGGGTGCGAGCAGGACCCTCAATCGGGGTATTGAAATGAGCAGAGGCGAGTACGTCAGCATTTTGAACTCCGATGACCTCTATCATTGCGAGAGACTTCAGGCCTGCCTCGATGTGCTCGAAAGCGACCGCTCCATACAGGCGGTATTCACGAATCTTGATCTCGTCGATGAGGAAGGCAAGTTGATGAGCACCACGAGAGGCCCGGAAGAGTACTGGAAGGGACTCCCCGCAGACACTTCCTTCAGCAGGGAGGACAACAGGGTTCTCGACCTGCTCGCCGGTAACTTCCTGCTGACAACCTCAAATCTCTTCTGCAGGCGTGAAGTGTTCGAGACAGTAGGTTATTTTTCGCACCTCAGATACGCGCACGACTATGATTTCTTTCTCCGCCTCTGTTCCCGGCACAAGGTTCATCTCATCGAGAAGCCTCTCGTCAACTACCGCATACACAGCCTGAACACGGTGAAAGAGAACGAGGCGACAGTGTGTTTCGAAGTCGGACTCGTAATCGCGAATTTCTTGCTTCACACCGACCTTCGCCCCGTGCTCCCACATGAGTCGATCCGGGGCGAGATGACGCATTCCCTGATGGTGAAGCTCTTCAACTCCGTGAATACCCGTCATACGGACAGGCTGGTCATGACCCTTCTTCTGTGGGGAATGAACTTTCCGGACCATCGGGATGATCTCATCCCTTCCCTCGCCGAAGACTGCGGCAATCCCTTCCGGCAGCTCGCCATCGGCCATGTGGAAAAACAGTTCGAGGCGTCGAAGCACGCCCAGGAAGGGTGGGACAGGTGGGACGAGACAAACAAGAAGCTCATCTCCAAGGAAGAGGAGCTTCACCAGGCCTGGCAGACCTGGGACGAAACACAAAAGCGGTTGATCGACATGGAGAAACTTGCCCAAGAGGGCTGGAGCAGACTTGACGAAGCAAACAAGAAGCTCATCTCCAGGGAGGAGGAACTTCAGCGGGTGGAAAACTCGCTCAAGGCGGTCCTGGATTCCGTCTCGTTCCGCCTCGGGAGGGTCCTGACCTGGCCGGCGAGGAGTTTGCGTGATGTCGCGAACTCCTTGCTGAAACCGTGACTACATGAACTGGGATACGCGGTACGATATATCAGTTGTGATCACCGCCCACCACGAAGGTCGTCTGGCCCATCACACAATGCGAAGCCTGTTCAGAACACAAGAGCACGCAGCCGAGAGAGGCCTCACCGTCGAGACTGTCGTAGTTCTTGACACGCCGGATGAGGCTACAACGCGTTATTTCTCCTCATATGCGAACAGACCGGACATCTTCATCTCGAACGCCGACTGCGGGGACCTCGGCCTGTCGCGCAACCACGGAATCCGTCTTTCGTCGGGCGAATACATTGCAATACTCGATGCCGACAATCTATTCTGCGAGAACTGGCTCTACGACGCATTCAGGCACCTTGAATCATGTGCTACCGACATCATCGCCCATCCCGAGTATCAGATGGTGTTCGAAGCTCAGAACTTCGCATTCCGTCAGATATCCTCGACCGATGCGGCGTTCGAGGTCAGCAACCTCATCGAGTACAACTATTGGGATGCGGTGTGCATGGCCAGGAAAGAGGTCTTTCTGAAACATCCTTACGAGAGCACCACCGGGACGGAAGGGTTCGGATACGAAGACTGGCACTGGAACTGCGAAACCGTCGCTGACGATATAGCGCACCATGTGGTGCCGGGCACTGTGCACTTCATGAGAATGAAAAAGAGCGGATCACTGCTCACATACACCAGGGGGACCTACAGGCTCATACGCCCGTCCAAGCTCTTCGAGCCCGAGGTGCTCTCCCGCCTGGTGCGCGAAAAGGCTTGATCGCGATGGCATTGCGTGCAAACAACCTGAGTCGGTGCAACATCGTCATATTCACATGAGCATCAACCGCCACGACGGGATTATACGGCGCGCGTTGCCCGCCATGTACAGCGTCTCGCGCTCGCTGTACCGCGTGATGAAAGTGCCTCTAAGGCCCCTGGCGCGGAGGCACACGCGCTTGCACCGGTTAGCTTTGAGCGTGAGAGATAGGGCAAAACAGTTCCTCAAACCACCTGAGACTGTTCCCGACCCAACGACGATATCTGCCGCAGAGGAGCAGCAGGAGACTCACGAAGGGATCCCTCAGGGTAGCGCCTTGCCAGGGTGGCTCATCGGCGAATGGCGGGCAATCCACGCGATTGAGCCACAGCTCTTTCCTGATCCGGACATTAGGGTCAATGTGGTCACCGATTTTATCTCTCCCTCACAAGTCGGCACGCACTACCTCGCGCTCTGCGAGTCTTACGGCAGGGAAGTTACCCATGTCTTTCTCGTCCCCTGGCTCAAGAGAGGCGGTGCCGACCTCGTCTGCCTGAATTACGTGCAGGCGCTCCTCGAACACAGTCTCGGAGGGGAGGTGGTGGTCATCACCACCGAGGATGCCGATTCTCCTTGGGCGCAGAAACTTCATCCGAACGCAAGGCTCATCGAGTTCGGCAAGAACTACGCGCACCTCACAGCCGAAGAACAGGAAAAGCTCCTTGTGAGAGTGCTCTTGCAGATGGCTCCCAAGGTCGTCCATGTGATCAACTCATTCCTCGGATACAGAACCTGTATCAAGTACGGCAAGGCACTTGCTAAGCGTTCCCGTCTTTTTGCGTCGGCATTCTGTGAGGACATCACTCCCGAGGGAAGGTCAATCGGGTATCCTATTTGTTTCCTGCCGGAGTGCTTCGACTGCCTCACTGCAGTCTTCACGGACAACCGTTTCATCGTCGACAGGCTGTGCGGGCTGTTCGCCTTCGAAGAAGATAAGTTTCAGGTTCATTATCAACCGGTCTCGCCGTTTGAGATGAAGGCATCTTCCGTCAAGGACATCGACAAGAAGAGCCTGGATGTGCTCTGGGCAAGCAGGCTCGACGTCCAGAAGAGGCCTGACATCCTGATTCGCATCGCCGAAATGTGTCACGGACTCCCCTTCGTCTTCCACGTCTACGGGTCGCCGGTATTCGGCACCTCTGACACGCAGGCCGATTCCTTTGTCTCTTCACTGGGGGAATTGTCCAACGTCCGCTATTACGGCGGATTCGACGGATTGCTTTCACTGCCGCTCGACCGGTATGACCTCCTCCTCTACACATCTCAGTGGGACGGCCTGCCCAACGTCCTGCTGGAGGCCGCCTCGGCCGGTCTGCCGATCCTGGCTTCGAAAGTTGGCGGCATCCCTGATCTCATCGTGCACGGCGAGTCGGGCTTTCTCGTCGCCCCCTACGACGATGTCGGTGAGTATGTGACGTCCCTGCAGCGGATTCACCTCGACCGGACGAGGCTCCCTCATATCGTGAAGAATGCACGGTCAATCGTCGCGGAGAGACACTCGTGGGTTCGCTTCGCCCGACGTCTCGAGGAGACTTCAGAGTATGTTGTACCCACCTGCACCGAGGGACCTGACAGATCAGCCCTTGGACATCACAAACGAGGTATCAATCTTGTCGAAGGAGCAGACCATGCCATGTAACGAATGGATACGCAGCCGCGTTCGAGGCAAGACCTTCGCCGACGTGGGGGGGCTGTGGGGCACCGACAGGGAAAGAGTGACCGTCGCCGCGCAGGCCGGTGCCTCGCGAACGGCGATGATCGATATAACAGAGCTCGACCACGAACTGTGGCACCAATTTCACGCCAGGTGCGAAGAGCAAGGAGTGACATGCGATGCAAGCCTGCAGGCGAATATCGATGACCCCGGGCTGGCCTCAAGAGTCGGGCGTTACGACATTGTTCACTGTGCCGGCGTAATCTATCACTGTCCCAATCCCCTGCATACTGTGTCGCAACTCGCGAGCATTACGGGAGAAACCCTGATTCTCGGGTCCGTGATTATTCCCCCCGTGATCGAGAACACTGCGGCGGGCCTCAGAGTGGAGAACAACTCGGCCCTCTTCGTGCCTTCTCTGTCAGAAAGCCAGAGGACCACCGTTGCCCAGTATTTCGAAGAGGTGGGAGCACGGATATACGGTATCAACATGCCACTTGCTCGCGGATGGTCGCCCGATGACTACACCCCTTGGTGGTACCTTTTCACCGCCGGATTCATTGCAGGACTCGTCAGTGTTTGCGGGTTCAAGATCCTTGACAGCGTGCCGGAGTGGCACGGAAGGGCGGCATATTTCCTCGCTGAACGCATCCGCGAGCACTCATGACCCTCCCGATCTCCGTCATCATACGCACGAAGAACGAGGCTAAACGCATCGGTATGGTCCTCCGTAGACTGAAGGACCAGGAGTACGCCGGACCGGTCGAGGTCGTCCTTGTCGATTCGGGCTCGACCGATGAAACGGTTGCTGTCGCGCGTTCCTTCGGCTGCCAGATCATTGGGATGAAGCCGGAGGAGTTTTCATTTGGCCGCGCCTTGAATATCGGTTTCGCCCACGCGAAGGGCGACATAGTCATAAACCTGAGCGGCCACTCGGTCCCGGTGCAGAGAGACTACTTCACTCTCATGGCAACACCTTTCGGCGACCGTAAAGTAGCTGCCACCTTCGGGAGGGATATCCCCTGGCCCGAAGCCTGTCCCTCACAGGCACGGGACATCAGGAACCATTTCCCGGATACCGGTGTCGATGGAAGCAAGTTCTCGAATGCAAATGCCGCCATCCGGAAAGAAGTATGGGAGGCTCTTCCATTCAACGAGGATCTTCCGGCCAGTGAAGACCTTTTCTGGGCGCGCGAGGTCATGGGGCGCGGATACCAGATTAGGTACGTCCCGCAGGCAGAGGTGTATCACTCACATACCTCTTCACCGCGTTACATCTTCAACAGGTACCTCAAGGAGAGGATTTCGGTGAAGAAGTTGCTGAACCTTCCGGATGTGACGTTGAAGGACGTGTATTACGACACCAAGTGGTTTGTTGAAACAGATCGCGTTTTTGTCAGAAAGCACGGGTATAGCCGGAAATGGCTTTTCCATATCCCCGCGTACCGCCTCGCGCAGGCACTGGGTCTCTATATCGGCAGCAAGCTGGCAGACCGGAGGGAAGCGAGTGGCTGAGCGCGAACGGAAGATCCTCATGGTGGTCCTTTGCTTTCTGCCCGAGAGCATCGGCGGGACGGAACTCTACACATACCACCTCTCACAGGAGCTTAAAAAGAGGGGATACGACGTAGCCGTGCTGACGGGCCTTCAGGATCTGTCTATCGACAGGTACAAAGTTATCCATACCACCTTCGAGGGGCTGCGGGTCATCAAGGTCGTCAATTCCTTCTACTACACGAGGACCTTTAAGGACTTCTTTATTGACGAGACCATAGGCCGCATATTCAGAGACATCGTGGAACGGGAGAAACCCGACATCATCCACTTCCAGCACCTTCCATTTCTCTCCGGCAACCTGCCGGAAATCGCCGATGAACTCAAAGTCCCATCCGTGTTCACAATTCACGACTACTGGTATATGTGCTTCAGGAGCCAGCTCATCAGACCCCGTTTCGGACCCTGCCCGGGGCCGAAGGGAGGAGTCTACTGCGCATCATGTCACGATCCGGTCATCCCCAATCCTTCGGTTACGCCGAAGTTCGGGTTCCTGTCGCGACTTCTCCGCTCCCGCCTCGTCGCAAAGCTCAATCCGAAGGAACGACTGTCACCTCAAATGATAGAGAAGATAAAATCGATTCTCTACAAGCAACCCGCAACCGAGGTGACGGCTGAAGCTCCCGCGAACGAGGAAACTATCAAAGAGCATGTCTTCAGGTACGAATACTTCAGACGACAATTCGAATTTCCGCGGTTCGTCCTGAGCCCCTCATATCATCTCAAGAAACGGTATGAAGACGAAGGCTACCGGGAGATACTTCACATGCCCCTCGGTTTCTATAGGACCGAGAGGGTAAAGAGCATCCCTTTCGACGGGACCCTTAAGATCGCCTATCTCGGCAATATCGTGCCTTTCAAAGGAGCGATCGTCATCCTCAGAGAAATCATGAGGCTACGAAACAGGGACGGTGTGGAACTGCATATCCACGGCAGGCCGGTAAACGAGATCTACTTCGATGAGGTAAAGCAGTTCGCCCGGCAGTTTCCGGAGGGAAAGGTATCGATCCACGGCGGGTACCGGAGCGACAAGGAAATGCACGATATCCTCTCGAAGGTTCATCTCGTGGTGTTTCCTTCACTCTGGGAGGAGAACTATCCGCTCGTCGTGAGGGAGACCCTTCTGCATGGCGTTCCGGTGATCGGATCAAAGCTCGGGGGCGTGCCCGAGGCTATCGTGGACGGCGTAAACGGCTTTCTCTTCGATCCTTACAGGGAAGGGGACCTGTCGGAAAAGCTCGACCGCGTTCTTGACAACCCGGGTATCTTGCACGAGATCACGGCGGGTGCAAGAAACACAAACATAGAACGGATGGAAGATCACATCGAAAAGATAATAAGGATATATGAAGACGCTTTTACTCAGTGAAAGCGGAGAGAATCAGGGCGTCTCAACGCACTGTGTCATTCCACAACGTTGCACCGATGAGCTCAGGTTAACTACTGATGAGGTCTCAAAGCGTGAAAAGAGACGACGTTAGACCGGCGGGTCCGGCGGGTCGGGGAACACGCCTGTGAAGGCACTTAAACCAAGCACAAGCCTGTCGTTTCTTTCTCCGCAGAAGCGACCACGGGCGTGCTTGGCCTGTGGGTACCGGAATGCTCGGGTCCTTACCAAAGGGATGGGATTCTGTTTTCTATGTTCTGCCTCTTCGTTAACAGCGTGTGTTCGTGCTTCGGGTTGGAACACGACAGAGGTATCGCTCGGAATGTCCTTTCGCCACCTCCACTCTAGCTCGGATGGCTTAGTGTGCGAATTATGTGAGCGAGGCACTCTCATCGAAAAGGCTCATGAGGGTCAAGGACGGGACGGGCGCTTCCCCACTCCATGACTGTTTCGATCATTATAAGAGCAAAAAACGAGGAAGTGCCGATCACGCGGGTGCTGAAGACGATCTGCGGCCAGACATCGGTCAAACTTCACGAAGTCATCATCGTCGACTCAGGGTCGACGGATAGCACCGTTGCGGTGGCACGCCGTTTCGGGGCTACGATCGTGCACATCGCACCCCAGCAATTCACCTACGGCTATGCGCTCAACTTCGGGATCAGACACTCCTCCGGAGAAATCGTCTGCTCTCTGTCAGCCCACTGCACTCCCTGCAGCAACGAATGGCTTGCAGAGCTGACAGAGCCGATACGGCAGAGGAACGCTCACGCGACTTACGGAAGACAGGTTCCAGTCAAGGGTATAAATCCCTTCGAGGAACTCTTCCTCCAGAGACGGTTCCCGGAGGGTGAACACCTCTCGGGAAGGGTCCCCTTCTCGAATGCGAACTGTGCGTTCATCAGACGGATGTGGGAGGAAGTGCAGTTTGACGAGAGGATACCGAGTTGGGAGGACTATCTCTGGTACCTGAAGACGAGGGACAGCTTTCAGTTTCGCTACGCACCGAGGGCGGTGGTCACTCATTCCCATCCTTTCAGCTTCGGCCGACTGATGCACACCGCGATCCAGGATGGAAGAGCCTTCAGATACCTGAAAGAGCGCCGCGGGGTGGATATCTTCAGTGAAGCCGGCTCAGGGGCAGGAAGGCTCAGATACGCTGCAGAGGACTTGCTGAGTCATTCCTTGTTTTTCCTGAAGCAAGGATATTACGGACCCCTCTTCATGCTGCCTTTCGTGAAACTATACTCTTACATGAACTACCTGAGGGGCTACTACGCCAGTGCCGGAGGGAGCGCACACGGGGCGCGCGCATAAGCCGTGGAAGCTGCTTCAGCGCAAGGGATGTCTCACCCGCAAATCTCCTTCATCATCCCCAATTGGAATCAGAAAGCCTTCCTTGAAAAGTGTATCTCCTCGATTTACTCGACAACGGCGCTTCCCCTAGAGATCGTCGTCGTTGATAATGGATCAACCGATGGCAGCGTAACGCTCGTCGGAACATCCTTCCCCGATGTCAAATGGATTCGGAATGCCGCCAACCTCGGATACGCGAGGGCGACTAATCAGGGTGCCGAGGCATCTACAGGAGATGTCCTCATTCTCCTCAACAACGACGTCGTACTACTCGACGACTGCGTCCACACGCTCGTCTCCCTCCTCGAAAAAACTTTCGATGCAGGCGCAGCGGCTCCCCTCCTGTGTTACCCGGACGGCAGGTTGCAAATTTCCTGCAGGAGGTTCCCTACACCGGCATCCTTGCTCCTCGAGCTCCTCGGCATAACCAGGGTCGGACCTTACCGCAGATGGAAGTTGACCACCGAGGAGCACCATGCAGGAGGTATCGTTCAGCAACCCATGGCATCGGTACTTGCCGTCACAAGAGCCTGCTGGAGCGCCGTAGGGCCCATGGACGAACGTTTCCCGGTGTTCTTCAACGATGTTGACTGGTGCTACAGGCTATACCGGTCCACGGATTACAAGATCTATCTCTGTCCGGGGGCACGGGCGCTGCATTATGAAGGTGCATCGACAAGGCTTCTTGGATTCCGCAGAAGGATAGCCTTCTACCGAGGACTGCTGAGGTTCTATAGGAAACATCTGTCCTTAGCTGCATCCTCCTCCTTGCTCTTTCGGATGCCCATCGTCTCGGTCGCTCTGTGGCTGACTTCGGGTATGATATTTAGTCATGCGACATGCTGAGAAGCCCCGCCCACTGGCGGAATACCTCGCCACGTTTCTCGTATTCGGCTTCGCCGTGTTCGTGCTGTTCTACAACCTCGGAGGCCGGTATATCGAGGATTGGGACGAGGGCATATATATCAGGGTCTCACAGAGGGCCCTCGAAACAGGTGACTGCCTAGTCATGCAGTTCGAGAACCATCTACTCTGGGACAAGACCCCTTTCCCGCTATGGCCCATGATATTCTCGTCCAAGCTTTTCGGATTCAATGAAACTTCGGCGAGGCTGAGCTCTGCGCTGTTCGGACTCGGCATCCTCATGCAGATTTTCTTGATAGCGAGACGATTCTACGGACCCGCGACGGCCTTGCTCTCTGTCCTCGTTGCCATCACCACAACTCAGTTCGTCTTTCACCACGGGTTGAAGACTGCAAACATCGACAGCATCACGATCTTCTTCCTGCTGGGCGCAATCAGTTCATGGGTGCTGATCGAAACAGAGCGCCCGCGATTAGTCCTCACCGCTGCGAGCCTCGCCTGCGCCTTCCTCTGTAAAGGACCACTGATAGGGATACCCGTGGTCGTAATCCTTCTATCGGCGATACCGCGAGGAAAGCGGCCATCCATTACCCCGAAGAATCTCGTTCTCTCCGTCCTTCTTTTCATCGCAATCATCGCGCCTTGGTACCTATACATGTATGTACGTTTCGGCGACGAGTTCTTAGAGCGTCACGTAGTGCGGGTCTTCTTTCTCTGGTTCGCCAAGGGAGTAGACTCCCATGTTCATGATGATCTCCACCTGATAAAGACCACACTCCTATCTCCCCATTACTTCCCGTGGTTCGGCGCGGCAATCATCTCAGTTGTGTACTTCTTCAAGCTTTACTCGGAGGAGAAGCGTCAAATCGACTTCATACTGATCGCGTGGGTCCTCATTACCCTTCTCGTTGTCAACGGGTCCAGAACGAAGCTCTACTGGTATGTCTTCCCCCTTTATCCCATGCTCGCCGTCATGATCGCGAAGACACTGTCCGACTTCGTCCGGAGCAGTAACTACCTGAACAAGGCCGCATTCTATCTTGGGCTGCTCATCGTTCTCACACATTACTTCGATCAGCGTCTGTTCCCCGGAAGCGCAGGTTTCAACTTCGCTAAAGCGGGACTGGCCGTCCTTGGCATCTTCAGCCTCGCCACTCTCTGTGCGAGATATGTGCCTAGGCGGCAGGGCGTGGTTAATGCTATACTAGTGTGCTTTCTGTGTTATTTCCCCCTGAAAGAGACGTACAACCAAACATTGGTTAAGAACTTGGATGCTCCCATCCTTGCCCTCGCGAACAGGCTTGAGCCCGGCCAGAGGATCAACACCTTCCAGCTGTACCGGCCCGCCGCGAGCTATTACCTGTCCCGGAGGTTCGATCTCAGGGAATTCTACGGGATCGAGGATGTCGAGCAGTTGAGAGGCGGTCTGGTCGTCGTGCGAAGTGAACTCGAGAAGAAACTGCCTCCCAAAGATGATCGCGGAGGTTTCACCGTCGAGATCGGCGGGAACTCATACCGCGTAACCCCGCTCATGACGGAAAACGAATTCACCCTTTTCAAGGTCGACTGATCGGAAAGCCATGAAAGTGGTCATACTGGCCGGAGGGTTCGGAACAAGGATAAGCGAGGAGTCCCACCTCAAGCCGAAGCCGATGATAGAGATAGGGGAGCGGCCGATACTCTGGCACATCATGAAGATTTACTCACATTACGGCTTCAACGACTTCGTCGTCTGTCTCGGCTACAAAGGATACTACATCAAGGAGTATTTTGCCCATTACTTCCTTCATGAATCCGATGTGACCTTTGATTTCAGAAACTCGAACGAGCAGATCGTGCACACCCACTCAGCCGAGCCGTGGAAAGTAACACTCGTCAATACCGGGATCGACACAATGACAGGCGGACGCGTGAAGCGAATCCAGTCCCACGTTGGCGGACAGACGTTCATGATGACATATGGCGATGGCGTCTCCGACGTGAACATCCATGACCTGCTCTCCTTTCACCGGTCTCACGGCAAGCTCGCCACCGTCACGTCGGTACAGCCCGGTGGACGGTTCGGCGCCCTCGACCTCTCGGAGACCAACCACGTGCGAGGTTTCCAGGAGAAACCGCAGGGTGACGGAGGATGGATAAACGCAGGATTCTTCGTACTCGAACCTGAGACCTTCAACTACATAGAAGGCGACCACACCGTGTTCGAACGTGAACCGCTTGAGGGCCTCGCGAAAGACAACCAACTCGTCGCGTACAAGCATCAGGGCTTCTGGCAGCCTATGGACAGCCTCCGCGACAAGACGCAGCTCGAACAGATCTGGAAGTCCGGGAAGGCGCGGTGGAAGATCTGGGAGTGACATGGACGAGATCGAAGTAACTGTCATCGGCGCGGGTGTGGTCGGACTCGCCATCGCGGCTGAAGTCTCGAGAGAAGCAGAGAGCGTCGTAGTGCTTGAAAGACACGAAAAGTTCGGACAGGAGACGAGCAGCCGCAACAGCGAGGTCATCCATGCGGGCATTTACTATCCCGAGGGATCGCTCAAGGCAAGACTTTGCGTCGAAGGCGCAGACCTCCTCTACCGTTACTGCGAGGCACGCGCAATCCCGCATAAGCGAATCGGCAAACTTATTGTCGCCGTTGACGAGAACGAGATCACTGACATTGAGAAACTTTACGAAAAGGGGATAGCAAACGGGGCGAAGAGGCTCAGGATCATGGACAGCAGAGAGATCTGCGGGCTCGAACCGGAGGTAAACGCCCGGCTGGCAATTCACTCTCCCCACACGGGAATCATCGACTCGCACTCGCTCATGTCCACGCTGTACCATGAGGCTAGAGCTGCGGGGGTCACGTTCTCCTTCAACAGCGAAGTCACGGAGATAGAAAAGACCGCGGGAGGCTTCATCATCGGAATAGCGGGTGAGGACTACCGTTTCCTGTCAAGAATCGTCATCAACTCAGCCGGGCTGGGATCAGATCATGTGGCGGCATTGATGGGTATCGACGTCGATGAGGCGGGGTACCGCCTCAAACCGTGCAAGGGATCCTACTTCTCCTATCAGAAGCGGTCACCAGTGAAGATGCTCGTCTATCCAGTACCTCACCACGACCTTGCCGGTCTTGGCGTGCATGCAACGCTGGATCTCGGCGGACGCCTCAGGTTCGGGCCGGACACCGAATACGTCGACCTCCTTGACTACTGCGTGAACAACGAAAAGGCGGACTCGTTCTACGAAGGTGCCAGGAGGATCATACGGGGGCTTGACAGGGACGCCTTCGTTCCTGACATGGCGGGCATACGCCCGAAGCTCGCC
>JBLMXV010000027.1:0-12008 GCA_050257935.1 Chloroflexota bacterium | reverse complement strand
CGTCAAAGAAGGGCCGCGAAAAGAGGAGATACGGGCGCAGGAGGATCGAGTGAGACAGCTCGAGGCGGGCCTCAAGACCGCGGAGGAGAAACTGAAGGACACGGTGATCTATGCTCCGGTGTCGGGCGTTGTCCTTAGGAAGAACGTAGAGCTGGGAGAGACCGTCGCCGCCGGGGTCCCTGCTTTCACCATCGGCGAACTGGAGGACCCATGGATCAAAGTCTATGTGAAGGAGGACAAGATAGGTCTCGTAAAACTGGGCCAAAAGGCGAGAGTCAGCACCGATTCTTACCCGGGAAAGACCTACGAGGGCATTGTCACATTCATCTCGTCGGAGGCGGAGTTCACCCCCAAAATCGTCCAGACACACGAGGAGCGGGTCAAGCTCGTGTTCGGCATTAAGGTGAAGGTGAAGAATGTCAGCGACGAACTGAAACCGGGGATGCCGGCGGATGTAAGGATAGAATTGAAATAATGGATGCGCCGGTCTTTCTTCTTGACATGCGGGCATGACTGAAAACGACATCGTCATCAGAACTTCAAGTCTCGCAAAGCAATTCGGCGACACCTTCGCCATAGCTCATCTCACCCTTGAGATCAGGCGGGGAGACATCTTCGGCCTCGTCGGCCCTGACGGTGCGGGGAAGACGACGACTATGAGGCTCCTGACGGCGATCATGGAGCCGACATCTGGTGACGCCTGGGTCGCGGGCCATTCCATCCTCAGCGAAGGGGAGAGAATCAAGGAAAAGATCGGCTACATGTCACAGAGGTTCGGCCTCTACGAAGACCTTACGGTGATCGAAAATATCCTGTTTTATGCGGACCTTTACGAAGTGCCACAGAAGGAGAGGCCATTGAGGATCGAGCGGCTCCTCGGCTTCAGTAATCTCACTCCTTTCAAGACAAGGCTCGCCGGAAAGCTTTCGGGAGGGATGAAACAGAAACTCGGCCTCGCCTGTGCCCTTATCCACACGCCGGAGGTCCTCTTCCTCGACGAGCCGACGAACGGTGTCGATCCGGTCTCGCGGAGGGACTTCTGGAAGATACTCTATGATCTCCTGAAAGAAGGGGTGACGATCTTCGTTTCCACCGCTTACCTGGACGAGGCGGAGCGATGCACGAGGATCGGCCTCATGCACCGGGGAAACCTGTTGATGACGGGCGAGCCGGCGGCGGTCAGAGAGTCCCTCAACGTGCCGATGATTGAGTTGTGGACCGATCGCGCCAGGGATGCGAGAGAGATTCTCCGGCAGACCGTGGGTGTCGGGGCTGTGAGCATTTACGGCGATAGGCTCCACATCACGCTTGCAGAAAGGGAGGATATTAACAGGGTCATGACAGAGCTGAGGCACAGTGGCATAGAAGTGAGAGACCACAGGGAGATCCTCCCGTCCATTGAGGATGTCTTCGTTTCGATGGTGGAAGCCCGCTAAAGCCTGACCTGAGCCGCCTCCGCCCTGATGCCGCTGCCACGTATGAATGATACGGGCTAAGCAATTTCACCTTTGAGCCTTGGAGATGATGACCTCGCGCTGCTCTTTAAGAAGATGCCGATAGAAGGTACGAACATCGCTGTAAGCATCAAAGGTCTCACCCGCACCTTCGGGGACTTCATTGCCGTTGACGGCATAAGCCTCGATGTCATGAAGGGCGAGATCTTCGGCTTCCTGGGACCGAACGGCGCCGGCAAGTCTACGACCATCAAGATGCTCTGCGGACTCCTCATGCCAACGGGGGGCAGAGGCAGTGTCGGCGGATACGACATCATGAGGGATTCCGAAGAGATAAAGAGGCACATCGGCTACATGTCCCAGAAGTTCTCGCTCTATGACGATCTGAAGGTGGAGGAAAACATAACTTTTTTCAGCGGCATTTACGGTGTCCCTACGAAGAAGAAGAGAGAGCGGATGGAGTGGACGCTCGCAATGGCGGGGCTCACCGACAGAAGAGGCGACGTCACAAGGACACTTCCCGCCGGATTCAAGCAGAGACTCGCCCTCGGCTGCGCCGTCCTGCACGAGCCGCCGATACTCTTTCTCGACGAGCCGACTTCCGGTGTCGACCCCATATCGCGGCGCAATTTCTGGGACCTGATCTACGAAATGTCACAGGCCGGCACGACGGTGTTCGTGACGACCCACTACATGGATGAAGCAGACTACTGTGACAGGCTCGGACTCATCTATAGGGGCAGGATCATCGCCGACGGCACGCCGCGAGAACTGAGGAAACAATACATGAAGCGTGACATCATCGAGATAGAGGTCGACGACATGGTGGGAGCGATGGATGTGCTTCACCGGAACGGCATCGAGGCTGCGGTATTCGGGAATCTGCTCCATGCTTCTGCAGAGGGCGCTGAAAAGGCGATTCCCGGGATTGAGAGAACACTCGGAGGTTCTCACATATCAGTAAAAAGGATCGAAAAGATCGAGCCGTCCCTGGAGGACGTCTTCGTGACATTGGTCGAACAAGCGTGAGATGAGGGATAGAATATACAGAATTCAGAATAGAGAAGATGGAATCCGGCAGCATCAGGCGGAGAAACTCCACCTTATCTGCTGCATTCTGACTTCTGAATTCCGCGCCAATCGCCGGTTGGCATGAGACTGATTCGAGTCAAGGCTATCGCCAGGAAGGAACTCATCCAGATTCGGCGGGACCCCCTCAGCCTCGCCATGGCCTTCCTCATGCCCGTAATACTGCTCTTCATATTCGGCTACGCGATAAGCCTCGATGTCGACAACCTCACGACGGTCGTCTATGACCGCGACAGGAGCAGTCTCAGCAGGGAGTTGATCGCGGAATTCCGGGAGTCGGGCTACTTCTCAGTGGTCCACAGCGCAGATGACCCCACGGATATCGACCGGTACCTCGATTCGAACAGGGCGAGAGTAGCGATATCTATCCCCGAGGATTTCTCGAAGAAGATCAGGAAAGGGCAGGACGGGCACCTCCAGGTGATCGTCGACGGGAGCGATTCGAACACCGCTACCATTGCCTTGGGATATGTCGCTACCGTGTCACGGCAATACGCGGAGCGGCAGGGAGTCGGTCGCATCAGGCCGGCCATAGATCCCAGGGTGCGCATCTGGTACAACGACGAACTCAAGTCACGGAATTACATAATACCGGGGCTCATCGCCGTGATCATGGCGGTGATCGCAGCGCTCCTCACTTCTCTCACCATCGCCCGCGAGTGGGAGCGGGGGACGATGGAACAGCTCATTTCGACTCCCGTCAAGACGCCGGAATTGATACTCGGTAAGCTCATACCCTATTTCCTGATCGGTTTCATTGACGTCGTCACGTCGGTCCTGATCGTCGTGTTCCTCTTCCGGGTGCCCTTTGCGGGTAACGCGGTCCTGCTCCTCGGACTTTCGTCGCTCTTTCTCTTCGGGACATTGAGCTTCGGCATCCTCATATCGATCGTCGCACGATCACAGCTCGTGGCAAGCCAGATCGCCATGGTCACGACCTTTCTTCCCGCCTTCCTGCTCTCGGGCTTCATGTTTTCCATAGCGAACATGCCCACGCCGCTTCAGATCCTGACACTTATCATCCCCGCCCGCTATTTCGTCTCGATGATCAAGGGTGTCTTCATGAAAGGGATCGGACTCGATTTGCTCGCCATTGAGACGACATTCCTGGCAGCCTTCGGAGTGATCGTCTTTGCCGCGGCGAACCGGCTGTTCAAGAAGAGGATTGTCTAGAATGATCGAACGTATAAGGCGGGTGATCGTAAAGGAGTTCATCCAGGTCTTCAGGGACAAGCGGATGAAGGCGATCATCTTCGTCATCCCCATCATCCAGTTGATGGTCTTCGGCTATGCCGTCACCACCGACGTCACCAATGTGGCCACCGCCCTCTATGACCTCGACAACTCCTCGGAGAGCAGGGAGTTTGCGCGGCGCCTCGAATCATCGGGCTATTTCAGCATCAAGTATGCGCCCGATTCGCCAGGGATGGTCAGGGATCTCCTCGACAGGGGGAAGGTCCTCTGCGCTATTCAGATCGACAGAGGGTTCGGCAGGGACCTGAGAAAGGGAGTCCCGACAGAGATACAGATACTTGCCGACGGCACCGATTCCAATACCGCATCGGTCGCCGTGAGCTATGTGAACACCGTCATTGCAGAGTACGCCCGCGAGAGAGGCTCACAGAGGGTAGCGCCGTCTCCCGTGAAGATCGACCTCCGCACGAGGGCATGGTTCAACCCGGATCTGACGTCCAGAACGTACAATGTGCCTGGAGTCATCGCGCTGATGATCATGCTCATCTGCCTCCTCCTCACTGCGATGGCAGTGGTGCGGGAGAGGGAGATAGGGACGATGGAGCAACTCATGGTAACCCCGATCAGGCCTATCGAGTTCATGCTCGGCAAGACACTCCCGTTCGGCGTCATAGGCTTCTTCGACATGCTCCTCGTCACGATAGTCGCCTTGCTCTGGTTCAAAATCCCCATGAGGGGCTCACTCCTGCTCCTCTCGGTGAGCACCGTCGTCTATCTGATGTCGGTGCTCGGCATAGGGCTTTTCATCTCCACCGTGTCGAAGACGCAGCAGCAGGCGATGATGGCGACCTTCCTCTTCTTTGCCCCCGCCGCGCTCCTCTCGGGCTTCATGTTCCCGATAGAGAATATGCCCGAGATCATACAGTATGGGACCTACCTGAATCCCCTCCGGTATTTTCTCGTGATCGTCAGGGGAATCTTCCTGAAAGGCGTCGGGATTGAGATCCTATGGCCGCAGGTGGCGGCCCTCTTCGTCCTGGGTACGGGGGTTATCGCAATAAGTTCCCTAAGGTTCAAGAAGAGGCTGGCGTAAGAATTCTCCGCATGAATTCGTGACTTATTGTTGTCCTGCAGAGGCGGTCGGAACACCGCTCTACAGGATGCACACGCGTCTCTTGACAGGAACCTCTTTCGCAGTTGAGCCTTGCCGCTCTTCCGTGGAGCATCTTGCTAGGAACGATAGGTTAGGCCTGCTCGTCGAGTTGCTTGAGCGATTTGCCATCTTCGGTCTTCCATGCGACGAGCCCATTTGCGCTACCACCGTGTATAACTGCCGCCGCTGCAGATGGGCTGGAGAACTCGGTATCTCTTGTGAACACCCAAAAGCCTTCTTTCTCAGTGAGCACCCCTTCAGCAATAAGTTGCTTGCGTTGAGCCATGACGTAGGGATACTTCTCCATAGATGGACGCTCTTCCAATACAGCCGTCGATCCGCTAAAGACGACAAAACCATTTGGGGTGCGCTGGCCACGCCCCTCGGCACCTTTCATATGGCAATGAAGCACTCCTCCGCGCTGGGTTGCTGTGTCGGGTTTGGAGATCGGGGAGAGGATGTCAGAACC
Source organism: Chloroflexota bacterium (assembly GCA_050257935.1). GTDB lineage: Bacteria > Nitrospirota > Thermodesulfovibrionia > Thermodesulfovibrionales > Dissulfurispiraceae > JBLMXV01. The sequence goes on along the minus strand of JBLMXV010000027.1, from coordinate 6,649 downwards.
GAGAACGGGAAGAAGCTGACGAATGCGCGAGAGAAAGACCTCCATATCTTCGCGATCTGATTCGGGCAGCTTTGAGCCGCCCGATTGATTTTGCTCAAGCTTGAATCTGTTGACCTTTGCGGCTTCAGCAAGGAGACGACTCTCTAAATACCTAACATGGGCCTTGGTTAGATTTTCGTCTTTGCTGACAAAGACGATAGCCGATACCCAGAACTCCTTTGACTTGTGCTGCTTCAGCCGTTCGCGTATGACCTCGGCCTCGCCGATGTATGCACGTGGTGCATTGGTTATCGGGTCGCTCCCTGTGAGAATGTATATCCCGGCCTTGTCAAGTTCCTCGCGAGACAGAAGATCATCAAGTTCCGTACGAGGGGCGGCCACAGCCTTCCCAGTCCAATTTGAGATTTCGGCTGTCCGCAACTTTTAGCATCCCCCTTGGGGATGAAAATCTTAATGGTGGCTGATGTCATACTCCTTCAAAGGGCCTAACGTCGACCTTGGCGCGAACTCGCAATACCTCTTTCACTACTTCTGCAACCGTGTCTTTGTTGATTCCACGCTTCTTGCAGCAGTTCGACCGAAGCCAATCAGAAAGCTCCTTTGATCCTTTACTTGAATTGCACGCTACGCAGCATCGGGCAATATTCTCACGACTGACGATACTTGCGTCGTTGATGATGTGCTCCCACGTCGCCACATTCCTCCGGGGACCACTTGGAGGTCTCTGCTCGATCATTTGGACACCACAATAGACGCAAGCCTTATCTCGTCCTTGCACTTCCTTTTCAAGCCAATTAGGGATGCCCCAATTGTTCATTTGTGCTCCTATGATAGCCTAACAACCATTATACGACATGTTTGCTCCCCACAACGCCCCTCCGCCTGACATTGCTGTAACCGCATGAATAATCCGGCTTTGGCAGATCACGATCTACTTCAGAACTCTGATCTTCTTTATCGTCTCCTTCATGAATGCGGGCAAATCGGAGGGCTGGCGGGAAGTCACGAGATTACCGTCGACCACCACCTCCCTGTCTTCATAGAGTGCCCCCGCATCCTTCATCTCAGGAGCTACCGACTTGTAACAGGTCGCGTGCCTGCCCTTCAGAAGCCCTGCGGTGATAAGCGTCTGAGGCCCGTGACATATGGCGGAAACAGGCTTGTTCTTCTCGAAGAAGTGCCGCGCGATCTCAATCGCCTCCTTCTCCTTCCGTATCGCCTCCGGCGCCTTCCCACCAGGAAGGATCAGGATGTCATAATCGCCGGGAGCCACTTCCTTGAGGCTCTTGTCCACCTCGACCTCGTATGCGTGCTTTCCCTTTATCTTCCCTTTCTTCATGGAGGCGACATCCACATGAATCCCTTCTTCCTTCAGCCGATAATAGGGAACGAGAAGCTCCGTGTCCTCGAAATTGTCGGCGCTCACGATCAGTGCTTTCATATCCGCATCCTCCCGTTTGTTCTTCACATCATGTTTTGTGTCCCAGTTGCAGGGGCTAAAGATACTCTACACCACATCAGAGCATTTTCAAGAAGACTATCGGGACTGACTGCCGCTCCTCGCACGGCAATAGGAAATGCTATGATTACCTGTAAACGCAGAACAGAAGGTGTGTAAGTGGATATCAACTCGGCAACACTGATCTACTTTTCCCCGACCCAAACCACGAAGAGAGTCATAGAGGCCATTTCTCAGGGACTGCAGGTTGCAAACCTCGAATGTATTGATTTGACGCTCCCTGCTGCCGAGACACGGGAACTCCTGTTCATTCATCGCGACCTGGCAGTCATCGGATCCCCCGTGTATGGCGGGCGACTCCCCACAGTGGCGGTCTCCAGGTTACGGAGGTTAAAAGGCAATGGTGCACCGGCAGTCATTGTCGCCGTGTACGGAAACAGAGCGTACGAAGACGCCCTCATCGAATTGAGAGATCTTGCCTTGGAGATAGGGTTTAAGCCCGTTGCCGCCGGAGCATTCGTCGGTGAGCATTCGTATTCCACCAGCTTCACCCCTGTCGCCGTCGGAAGACCTGACGTGGAGGACCTCGAGAAGGCGATGGCCTTCGGGAAGATGATCCGCGAAAGAATGATGACTGTCCGGGCACTTGATCAGATCGGTCTGCCCCAGGTACCCGGAACTTTTCCCTATAAGGAACTGAGAACTCTGTCTGATATATCACCCGTCACACAGGACACATTATGCACGAAGTGCGGGCTGTGCATATCAGTTTGTCCCACCGCTGCAATAGACGCAGATGATCCCACTCTAATAGATAAAGGTCTCTGCATCAGGTGTTGCGCATGCGTCAAAGTCTGTCCGGCTGGTGCGAAAACAATGGATGACCCCCGCATCAGGAAGGTTGTGGAACAGCTGAGCGTTACCTGCAGTCAACGAAAAGAGCCTGAAACCTATCTGTAGAAGAGGCGACTAGGGCTGGTAGATCACTCTATAGATGCCCGACAACCTCTGCCCCCCCTGAGCCGCGGTCGCATCAGAGCCGAAAAGCGTCGGTGTCAGAGAAGGACCGCGAAGCATTCAAGAGCGATTGCATTCGCGTTGTTGACGGATCATCCATATGGTAGTATAATGAGTAGTATGAAACTGAAGACATCTATAACCATTTCAGGTGACCTCATCGAGAGCATCGACAGACTGTCGGGGAGTCAGAAGAACAGGTCGGAGTTCATCGAGAGAGCCGTACGGGAATATATCGACCGAGAAGCGAAGAGGAGAAGGGATCAGGAAGACCTCGCTCTCATCAATAGAAATGCAGACCGTCTCAATAGGGAGGCAGAGGACGTTCTCTCCTATCAAACCGAGATATGAAGCGGGGCGAGCTCTATCGGGTGTACAAGGGCACCCCGCGCGACCCGAAACGATCGCGAGTGTTCGTCGTAGTGAGCCGCCAGGTTCTCATCGACTCGAAGTTCTCAACTGTCATCTGCGCTCCTTTGTACGCGGTGCATGACGGCATCTCGACACAGATCAGGGTCGGAATTGAGGAAGGACTCAAACACGACAGCAGCATTCACTGCGATGAACTCGTCAGCATCCCTAAAACATCCCTTACAGATTACGTGGGCAGTCTGTCCGAGGAAAGGCTCGCAGAACTGGATAACGCTCTGAGGGTCGCGCTCGGATTGGCATGAGGCGACGGCAGTGCCCGTTAACGGTCCGTTGAGAAAAGCGATACCGAAGCCCCTGTCCGGAGGCCTCATCCTTTCCTATAAGTGCACCTCGTCCTGCAGACATTGCATTTACGGCTGCTCGCCTCACTGGAGCGCCGACTGGATGGCGCATGAAGACCTGGAGCAGATACTCTCGCAGCTTGCAGGAAAGGTCCTTTCCGCTCCCTATGGACCAAGGACAATCACCTTCAATTATGGCCTTCATTTCACCGGCGGAGAGCCCTTCCTGAATTTCGAGCTCCTCTGCAAGGCCGCCGAAATCGCGAGAGAGCTGAAGATACCCTCCACCTTTGTCGAGACCAACGGGTTCTGGGCCGTTGACGACAAGACTGCGAAGGAAAAGCTGAAGGCCCTCAAGAGCAAAGGCCTTCAGGGCATCATGGTTTCCGTGAATCCCTACTATCTCGAGTACGTCCCTTTCGAGCGCACCGGGCGCGCGATCAGCGCGGGAATCGACGTCTTCGGCGGGAATGTCCTGGTGTACCAGCTCGAATACTTCAGGAGGTTCACGGACCTGGGCATCACGGGAATTGTGCCGTTCCAGGACTATCTCCGCCTTGAGGGAAGGGAAAGCCACGCCCGGAGTGTGGAACTGCTCCTCATGGGAAGGGCACCCTATGCATTGCGGGATGTCCTGGACGGTCTCTATCGCGGCACAGAGGCCGCCTGTTATTTCGATGAACCTTGCGTATCCGCCTTCTCGCGGGGTCTGCACAATCATTTCGACAATTACGGCAATTATGTGCCCGGGTTCTGCGGCGGCGTGTCCTTCGGCGATTGCAGGAATCTCGACGATCTGCTTCGCGAGGGCGTGGATGTAGAGCAATTTCCGGTGCTCGGACTTCTCATGGACGGCGATTTCGCAGGCCTCTGTTCCTTGGCAAAGGAGCGGGGCTATGAGGAGCAGAGAGAGGGTTACATATCGAAATGTCATCTTTGTGTTGATATGCGGAGGCATCTCGCACTCGACGGCGATTTCGCGGAACTCGTGCCGAGGGAGTTTTACCGGCATCTGAATGAACAGGGTATATCTCGCGGTTGCATTTCGGAGCAGGGCGGAGCGCCTTCAATCCTTCCTGAATGCGATGAGATTTGATTCAGAGTGGCTTCCCCTCGAATCTGCGGGCGGTGTGGTGGACAGTATCCTCAATGAACGGAGACGCAGGTGAGCGCACGGTCATTCAGAGGATGGCAGAGGGTCATGATCGAAACCGGCAACGGGGACATCGAGGGCATAGCTCCTGTCATCGTCTCCGCGAGCCGCGCCACCGACATCCCTGCCTTTTATCCGGACTGGTTCATGCACAGGCTCAGAGCCGGTTTCGTGAGGTGGTTCAACAAATTCAACGGACAGGCGCACTATGTATCCTTCAGGGAGACGCGAGCTATCGTCTTCTGGACGAAGAATGCCAAGCCAATGATGAAACACCTGCCGGAACTCGACGCGAGGGGGATTAACTACTATTTCACCTACACAGTGAACGATTACGAGGCCGAGGGAGTCGAGCGCAATGTCCCGCCATTGACAGAAAGGATCGAAGCCTTCAGGAGGCTGTCCGACACCATAGGCAGGGAGAGGGTGGTCTGGCGGTTCGACCCTTTGATACTCACGGGTCCTGTCACGGTCGATGCGCTTCTCGATAAAATCCGGGGCGTCGGTGACCTGATCCACCGCCACACGGAGAAACTCGTCATAAGCTTCATCGACATCAACCTGTACAGAAAAGTCCGTCAGAACCTTCTGGCAGGCGGCATCCGTGATTGCAGGGAATTCGCTCCCGAGGACATCGGAAACATCGCCGAGGGTCTCCAGGCGATGAACCGTCAATGGGGTTTGGAAATAGCCACCTGTTCCGAGTCCGCTGACCTCTCACGCTATGAGATAACGCATAACAAGTGCATCGACAACGAACTGATGACTCGACTGTTCCGCCACGACGGGGCTTTGACAGATTTTCTGCACTCTATCACCGTCGCGGAGAATCCATCGACAGGTGGAAGAGGCAAGACGGCGGAGGTCTTGAAGGATCCAGGTCAAAGGAAGAGCTGCAGATGCATTCCGAGCAAGGACATCGGGCAGTACGACACCTGTGCCCACTCGTGCCTCTACTGTTATGCGAACACCTCGCCTGAAAAAGCACGGTCAAATTATGAGAAGCAGGGGAAACGGGGACAATACGGTGAATCGATCCTCGTCGACTGACGCACGATCCTTTGTCTATGCCAGGAGGTCTGTGGAATTGGTATTCTGTCGTCATTCCCGAGGACGTGTGAGCGAGTCGCCCACACAAGACTCAGAAGATCCGTTCTTCCAACGCCGCGGAATGCACAATTATGATTAGAAGGTGCAGTGGGTAAGAGAAAGATAGCCGGGACGATAGTCTGCCGATGCCGTGACGAGTACGGTGAAATCATCGTTGCAGATGACCGCGGACATCGGTCTCTCTACTTCGGCGACGGCGTGCTGCAGAGCTGCATCAGGATCGATCAGCCCGATGCGCTCCTCATGGATTACAGCCAGGCCATGATGAGCGCACTGCTGTTCAGGGATCATCCGGAGTCGGTCCTCCTGATCGGTCTGGGAGGGTGTTCACTCGTCAACTTCTTCCTCAAGGCCCTACCCGCTTGCTCTGTTGACGTTGTCGAAATCAGACAGCAGGTCATCGACCTGGCTCGCGACCTTTTTCTTCTCCCGGGTCCTCACGCCACGCTCAAAATATTCCCAGTCGCCGGACAGGACTTCATCACCCAGCGCGGAGATGAGTGCAGGGACTACGATCTGATCCTCGTTGACGCCTTCGATGAGGGAGGTCCTGCGGCAACTCTGCTGGAAAAGGATTTTCTGGCTTCATGCAGGGATCGGCTTACAGACAACGGGATATTCGCCATGAATGTATGGAACCGGCCTGAAGACAGATTCCCTTCCATGTACGCCAGGGTCAGGGAGGTATTCGGCGACAAGACGCTGAAGCTCCTCCTCGGAGAGGCATACCGGAACGCCATCATCTTCGGCTTCAACAATGCAGCGATGCTCCACGACCTGCCGGCACTCCGCCCGATTGCCAAAAAGCTGCGGAGAAACTATCACATCAACTTTCCAAGGTATCTGAAGTCCCTCTATATGCAGAACGCCGGCTGACCCATACAAACGGTTTCAAAATAGTATTTGCGGGGTTTTCATCCTTTAGGAAAGGACTTGAGCCGCCTCCGCCCCGATGCCTCCGCATTGGGATAGAGCTGTCGGAGAAGACCACCGGAGTTAGAGCATGCGTTTCTGTCGATGGACCTCGGAAATCGCGAGTTCCACCCTTACTCAAAGAGGCGACATTCTCCGCATTTCGCCGCATTGCACACACCGGTGATTCCCTGGTGGCAAAGGGCAAAGTCGTACTTCAACGGGTCATCGGGATCAAGACGTTTCAGGCTCTCGGTGATCTCAATCGCGGTCTTCCAGTCCTGA
>JBLMXV010000026.1:0-10145 GCA_050257935.1 Chloroflexota bacterium | reverse complement strand
CCACACTTACTGTCCGGCTAAGAACATGTTCATTATCCGAAATAGCTCTTGGTGAGCTTCTCCCCTAAGCAGCTTCCAGAGTATCCCCGCTAATCCTCAATAGTCAAGAAGATCCGCATTTTCAGTTTGTGGCTGGAGTCGTCACAATTCGGAAAGCGTTAACGGGGCATGTTGCTGGTCTAAATATTGAGCTATAGCGATCTCCAGGACGTCTGGTCTCCAAGTGTGTTCTTGTCCGCAAGGTGACTACTTCGGACACTTTCCGTCAGGTCAAGTAGTGGCAATACAATCTCAATCTCAGCAGAAAGCCTTCCGGGCCTACGGTTGGGGCTTCGTAATTTCGAATACCTTCTTTTCGATCTCGCTCCTCGCGGAATCACCACTCTCTGCGGCCCCGTCCTCGGCCGCATCCTCATACTCGGGGCTCACCACGCCCCTCCTCACCATGATCGAGTAGATGATCTTCGAGCGATTCTCAACGTAGCGGGAACCGCCAACTGGTGAGTACTTTCTCGGATTTGGGAGCACCGTGGCAAGACGAGCCGCCTCCATCGGCGACAGGGCGGCTGCCGATGTGCCGAAATAGCGGCGGGCTGCAGCCTCTGCGCCGAAGACGCCCTCCCCCCATTCGACCACGTTAAGGTAGATCTCGAGAATTCTCCTCTTCGGAAGCTCCCGCTCAAGGCGCCACGTGAGTATCGCCTCCTTCACCTTGCGGACCGGGTTCCTGGCAGGTGTCAGGTAGAGGTTCTTCGCAAGCTGCTGGCTGATAGTGCTGCCACCGAATTTGAGTTTCCTCTCCCTGATGTCTCTCTCGATCGCCTTCTGGATCGCCTCGAAGTCGAAGCCTTCATGCCTCCAGAACTTGTCGTCCTCAGCTATGAGCACCGCCTTGACAAGGTACGGGGAGATGCGCGAGAGGGAAACCCAGACATACTGGCTCCTGATCTTCTTACCCTTCTCCTCCCATTCGCGCTCGCGGTACTCCATGAACGAGGTCTTACCCGGATTCCCGGTCTTCAGGGCAGAAATCCTCGGGAACACCAGGTAATACCCCACGCTGAACATCAGGGCTACGACGCCCGCCAGGAGCAGCCCGGTCAACCACCTCGCCAGTTTCTTCCACACCATGGTGCATTATAACAGCAGCGCAGGGGAATGCATGCCACGGCATCTCCGCCCCGTTGCCATAAATGGGTGAATGACCTTGGGACAGGTGTCGAAAGGACAAGTGTCGCAGAGATCGGCCGACTTAGAGCGGTGAGAGACGGGGACTGCGGCGACAGGGATATAGAGTTCCCACAGGCGGACTATCCAGGGATTCCCCGTGACCCGATGCGACACGGAGGGGGCATGCCCATGATCCGGGCACAAGGCACCGACGGAGGAGGACTTCCCCTCAGCCCAACAGGCACCTTTGCCGCAGGCCTATGCGGCGCGGGTGACTTTGAGCCTGAGCAGCTTGCCGTATATGCCCAACACGACCTGCCGCTGCTCATGCCTGTTCAGGAGCCAGTACAGCGGGGAAGACCTCGCAACCATCAGCGCTTCCTTGAGAAAAATGGCCTGTAGCATTCCTTTCACCTTTACATTCGTGCTATCAAGCGCCATGCCAGAGGCTACCTTGTTGTTTGTAAGGCATTCTTGATCGATGATGCGGCTGCGCGAGACTGAGTCTTGTAAGGAAATCCGTCGGCTCCTGTCGGTGATCTTAACAATTCCGTCGGCGGGATGAACTAATCAGATAATCACTGCGAACATAAGCATTATAAAACAGCCTGTTATGGAAATAAGGGAATTCGTCGTGTGTCCAGTTCTGACTCTCACCCGTAAAGATCTTCGACACTGGACCGACAGAGAGGTTCCGGACAGATGAATCCCGGCGCCCCGTCTGTTTGACAACAGGAGTGCTCTGCTGATACCTTATGCTACCTGTCCGCACGGTATTGGCGTCGTCACACGGATGCCGGAGATAGTGCAATGAAGCAGTAAGGCTTATCTTGATCGGTGCGTGAACAGAGAACGAACCCGCCTGTCCGCTTTATACGGTGACCCTTGCTTGATCGCGGGAAGGGTCTGGCGTTACAATAGAAATTTGCTGCTAGTGCAGGTATCCACTGCAGAGTTGGATAACCCCTATCCATCGAGGATATAGACATATGGAACAGTTGGTCAGGAAGGCGATACTCCCGGCTGCAGGCCTCGGCACACGATTCCTGCCTGCCACGAAGGCGTCTCCGAAGGAGATGCTGCCGATCGTGGACAAGCCCATGATCCAGTACGCCGTTGAGGAGTGCATCGCTTCCGGGATCGAAGAATTCATCGTCATCACGGGCAAGCATAAGAGAGCAATCGAAGATCATTTCGACTCGGCATACGAGCTCGAGGAGAAGCTTCGCGTCTCGGGCAAGAGAAGACTTCTCGATGAGATCAACAAGCTGAGCCACCTGAAGTTTGGCTACATTCGTCAGAAGGCCGCCATGGGGCTTGGACATGCCGTGCTCTGTGCCGAGCCCTTCGTGCGAGACGAACCGTTTGCGGTGGTGCTGAGCGATGATGTGATCGACCCCGACTATCCGCTGATGAGAGAAATGATAGAGGTGTTCGTCCGCCACAGGGCGCCGGTAATCGCGCTGGCTGAAGTGCCCCGCTCGGAGGTACATCGTTACGGGGTAATTGAGGGGTCGAAGGAAGGAGACCTCGTGCGCATCGTCAATCTCGTTGAAAAGCCCAGACCGGAGGAGGCACCATCAAACCTCGCCGTCCTCGGAAGGTACATCCTTACGCCGGACATCTTCGAAATTCTCCAGCGTCAGAAGCCCGGTGCAGGCGGGGAGATACAGCTCACCGACGCCCTCAAGAAGCTCGCAAAAAAGCGGCCCATCTACGGATATCTGATAAAGGGATCGAGATATGACGGCGGCGACAAGCTGGGATATCTCGAAGCGATGGTGGATTTTGCATTGAAGAACAGTGAACTCTCGACGGGATTCAAGAAATTTCTTATCGAGAAGGTCAAGAGGCTCATGTGAAAGCGCTGCTGAAAGGTGTCTTCCTTTACGAGTTTGAGAACTGCACGCGTCCGTGCATGGACATATTCGAGACTGATGACACGCTGGCATTCGAGGTGGACCTCCCAGGTGTGGACCCCTCTGCTGTTTCAGTCCGCGTGTATGAGGAACTCCTGATCGTTGAGGGATGCTGTGTGAGCGACAGTGAGGAGTGTTCCGGATCAGGAGTGAGGTTCCTCTGTGTCGAACGGGGCATGAAGCGTTTTCGCCGGATCGTGAAGATCCCGGTCCAGGTGAACACCCAGGCGGGCAGCGCCGTGTACTCTCGGGGGGTATTGACCATTGCCTTCCCGAAACTTAAAGGGAAGCTGATCAAGATACGAATAGACCGACCACACGCGGAAGCGGAGGCGCAGAGATGAGCGAAACCGAGAAGACTGTGGAAAGCAGCGAGCGGGAAGTCCAGATCCCCGACGTACTTCCAATACTGCCCGTCAGGGATCTTGTGGTGTTTCCTTTCATGATGATCCCCCTCTTTGTTGGCAGGGACATCTCGATCAGGGCGATAGACCATGCGCTGAACTCGAACAGGCTCGTGCTGCTCCTGGCGCAGAAAGATCTGAACGTAGAGGTACCCAAGCCCGAGGACCTCTACTCTACGGGCACCGTCTGCATGATCATGAGAATGCTCAAGCTTCCTGACGGACGTGTCAAGGTGCTCGTCCAGGGCCTCGCCAAGGCGCGCGCGGTGCTCTTCACACAGCAGGAGCCTTTCTTCACGGCGGAGGTGGAGAAACTCGTCGAGGAGCGCCCTTCGGAGCTGACGATCGAGCACGAGGCTCTCATCAGGAACGTCAAGGAACTCCTCGACAAGTCCGTGTCCCTCGGCAAGACGATCATGCCCGACGTGATGGTCGTGATCGAGAACCTCGATGACCCGGGGCGCCTTGCAGACCTCATCGCTTCGAACCTCGGTCTCAAGACGGAGCAGTCGCAGGAGATCCTCGAACTCGCCGATCCGCTCATCCGCCTCGGCCGTGTGGGCGAGATCCTCTCTCGGGAGGTGCAACTCCTCACCATACAGCAGAAGATCCAGACCGAAGCCAAGGGAGAGATCGACAAGACGCAGAAGGACTATTTCCTCAGGGAGCAGCTCAAGGCGATTCAGAGGGAACTGGGTGACGTCGATGACCGCGCCGAGGAGGCAAGGGAGTTCCGCAAGAAGATAGAGGACGCCCAGATGCCCGAGAAGGTGATGAAAGAGGCTGAAAAGCAATTACGCCGTCTGGAGAAGATGCATCCCGACAGCGCGGAGGCAGCAACCATCAGGACCTACCTCGAGTGGCTCACCGAGGTCCCGTGGTCGAAAAGTACCCAGGACCGCCTCGACATCTCCGCCGCCGAGAAGATACTGAACGACGACCACTACGACCTCGAGAAGGTCAAGGAGAGGATACTCGAGTATCTCAGCGTGCGCAAACTCAAGGAGAAGATGAAGGGCCCGATCCTCTGCTTCATCGGTCCTCCCGGCGTCGGCAAGACTTCCCTCGGCCGTTCCATCGCCAAGTCCCTCGGCAGGGAGTTCGTCAGGATGTCTCTCGGAGGCGTTCGGGATGAAGCCGAGATAAGAGGTCACAGGAGGACTTATGTCGGCGCGCTCCCGGGCAGGATCATCCAGGGCATCAAGCAAGCCGGTACGAACAACCCCGTTGTGGTCCTCGACGAGATAGACAAGATCGGCATGGACTTCCGGGGCGACCCCTCGTCCGCGCTGCTCGAGGTCCTCGACCCGGAGCAGAACAACTCGTTTGTCGACCACTACCTGGCAGTGCCCTTCGACCTTTCGAGGGTCATGTTCATTACGACCGGCAACCTTGCCGACACCATACCCGGCCCCCTCCGGGACAGAATGGAGATCATCTACCTCTCCGGTTACACCGAGGAGGAAAAACTCCAGATCGCGCGGAAGTACCTGCTCCCCAAGCAACTCGAGGAGCACGGGATCAGCGGTGACATTCTCAAGGTGGGCGACTCGGCCATCAGGCAGGTGATCACCCATTACACGCGCGAAGCGGGGGTGAGGAACCTCGAACGGGAGCTCGCCAATCTCTGCCGCAAAGTGGCAAAGCGCGTTGCGGAAGGCAAGGGGAACCGGTTCACCATCACCGCAGGCAGTGTCCAGAAGTACCTGGGGGTGCCGAAGTACCTGCCCGAGGAAGAGATAAAGAAGAACGAGGTGGGAGTCGCCACAGGACTCGCATGGACCGAGGCAGGCGGCGACGTGATCTACGTCGAAGCGACCACGATGAAGGGGAAAGGGAGTCTTACACTCACCGGGCAACTCGGCGACGTGATGAAGGAATCCGCCCACGCTGCGCTGAGCTACGTACGCTCCCGCGCCGGGGAACTCGGCATTGACGACAGCCTTTTCTCGAAGGTTGATCTCCATATCCATGTGCCTGCAGGTGCGATCCCTAAGGACGGTCCATCAGCGGGTATCACCATGGCAACAGCCATCGCCTCTTCCCTCACCGCCATGCCGGTAAGGAGGGATGTGGCCATGACCGGCGAGGTGACGCTCAGGGGCAGGGTCCTGCCCATAGGAGGACTGAAGGAGAAGGCTCTCGCGGCAAAGAGGATGGGGATCAATACCGTCATCATCCCGCGCAGAAACAAGAAAGACCTCGAGGACCTCCCCAAGTACGTCAAGGAAGGCATGAATTTCGTGCTCGTCGAGACCGTGGATGACGTCCTCCACAGGGCTCTCGCGGACAAGAAGGCTGTCTCACGTCCGGTGGCGAAGTCAAAGAGACCCGCCCGGAAAGAGCGGATCGTCGGCAGCACGAAACGGAAAAGTTCCACAGGCAGGCATGCTCCTCCATCACGTCGGCGAGCAAAGACTACTTAGCGCACTCAGAACACGATTCGGCATCACCCCTCGCACTCCTGACCGCGACATCGTCCTCGGCATCGGTGACGATGCCGCGGTCGTTTCGCTTTGCGGGAAGGCGGTAGTGACTACCGACATGATGAACGAGGGGGTCCACTTCGACCTCGCATTCACGAGGGCATTTCACCTCGGCTTCAAGCTCGTTTCCGTAAACGTGAGCGACGTGATGGCCATGGGAGGCAGAGCCCGTTACGTGTTCATCGATTTTGCCGCCACGAACGACACCGCGGAGGCGTTTTTCTGGGACTTCTTCGACGGCGTCCGTGCGGCTCTCGACACATATGGCGTCCACCTCCTGGGCGGTGACCTCTCTTCGGCGCGTCACGACATGGCCTGTTCTGCCACCGTGGTGGGCACGGCGGACCGCGTGGTCACGCGGGGCGGAGCCGTTGAAGGGGACAGGGTCTTCGTGACCGGGACCCTGGGAGATGCCGCTGCCGGCCTAGAGGTGCTCACGCGTCTCTCCGCCGAATCCTGCAGCGATGTGAAGAGCTGCACGTTTGTGGGGAAGGATGCGTCGGAGGAGGCCCGAAGGTTTTCCGGCGGGGAACTGACTCTGTCCATCCCTCCCCTGGCGGTGGCGTGGAGCGTTGCGGCGTCGCTCGTGAAGAGACACCTCGTCCCGGTGGCACGCGATTCCTCGCAGATTGCGGGGTACGCGACTGCGATGATGGACGTAAGCGACGGACTCTTCATCGACCTCAGCCGCATGTGCCAGGAGAGCGGTGTAGGCGTGAGGCTGTACAGGGAATCGATCCCGGTATCAGAAGAGGTGAGGACCGTGTCGGACCTCATCGGCCTCGACCACTTCCGCCTCGCAACCGCGGGCGGGGAAGACTACGAGATCCTCTTCACGGCCCGGGACGTGCCGGACGAGTCGCGGCGTGCCCTTGGCGTGCCGGTTACATGCATAGGCGAGGTTGTCAGGGAGGGTATGATCCTGGTCGACCGGGCCGGCAGGGAGAGTCCTTTTGAAGCGGACGGGTACCAGCACTTTGGGATTAAGAGATAGACTGAGCGCAATCCTGAGTTGTAAAGACTCGCCGAGGAAGATCGCCCTGTCATTCGCCGTGGGCGTCTTCCTCGGCATGTCCCCGCTGCTCGGCCTGCACACGGTGCTCGGGATCGTCATTGCCGCGATCTTCCGCCTCAACAAGTTCGTGACAATAGTCGGCGTGTACATCACCAACCCGTGGACCATAGTACCGATTTACACCTTCGCAACCTGGTGCGGTGCGAAACTGCTGGGCGTCAATGACGTCATGCCTGACATCAACTGGAACGACATCACGATCGATTTCCTCCTGAGGGGGATGCACTCTCTCCTGTGGCCCTTTGTGTGGGGAACGACACTCCTGGGACTGGTTTCCGCCCTCATCGGGTATGTCGTGATATATCAGGCCGTCATGAGAAGCAGACATGCCTAAGATCCACATCACCACCCTCGGCTGCCCCAAGAATGTCGCTGACTCCCGCCATCTGGAAGAGAGTTTCGCGGACGAAGGGTTGGTCCGCGTCGCCGATCCCCGTGATGCCGACGTACTCCTCGTGAACACCTGCGGCTTCATCAAAGAGGCGAAGGAGGAGTCGGTGGAAGAGATACTCAGGCTCTCCCAGGTAAAAGAGACACCGGCCAACGGCGCCCGTAGCCCGGAGGAGCCCGGACCCAGAAGGCTCGTCGTCTTCGGCTGCCTCGCACAGAGATACCGCGACGAGCTTCTACGGGAAATACCTGAGATAGACGGGATCTGGGGAGTAGGACAGGAAAGGGAAATTATTGACTACTGCAAGGCAGTCGATGTACCGGATCATGCCGTCAGAAGCCTCCGGCCTCAGGCAGCCGTCTCAGAATTCGCGGCTCGCGACTTTCGGCCGCCGACCACTTCCTTTGCCTATCTCAAGATCGCGGAAGGATGCGACAAGAAGTGCACCTTCTGCGTCATACCCTCGATCAGGGGCCCCTTCAGGAGCCTGAAGCCCGAGACAATACTCCTCGATGCCGAATCGCTGCTCAGCGCGGGCGCCAGAGAGCTTGTCCTGGTAGCTCAGGATATCACGAGCTACGGCAGGGATTTGGGCGACTACAGGCTCACCTCCCTGCTCAGGGACCTCACCTCTCTCTCAGGGGAGTTCTGGGTCCGCCTGATGTACCTCTACCCCGCTGCACTGGATGAGCCGCTGATCGAGCTGATCGCCTCGAACAACAAGATCGTCAAATATCTCGACATCCCGCTCCAGCACTCTGAGGACAGGATGCTGAGGCTCATGGGCAGGAGGGGAACGCGGAAGGAATACACCAAACTCATACGCACCGCCAGGCGGCTGATACCCGGCGTGGCCCTGCGGACCTCACTGATAGCCGGCTTTCCCACCGAGACCGAAGAAGAATTCAACGGACTCGTAGACTTCATGGAGGAGATCAGGTTCGACCGCCTCGGAGTCTTCAGGTACTCACGGGAAGAGGGCACTCCCGCATGGTCCCTCAAGGGGCAGATCCCTGACAAGGTGAAGGAGCGGCGTCTCCACGAGATCATGACCCGCCAGGCGTCGATTTCGCTTGAAAAGAACAAGGACCTCATCGGCAAGAAGTTCCGTGCACTCGTCGATGAGGCGGACGGTGACGTCCTGCTCGCCCGCCTGGAGACCCACGCGCCGGAAATAGACGGTATGGTGATAGTCGAAAGGTCTGGGCGGGATTCGGAGGTCAGGGCTGGCCACTTCGTCACGGTGGAAATCATGAACGCCTATGATTACGACCTCAAAGGGGTCATTGTCTATGACTAACCGTCACTTCATAACGATTCTACGCAGGTGCCGGAGGGATGATCACCTCATGTCGCAGATCAACAGACGGTCATGAAAAAGGTGCCCTATCTCCACATCGTGCTGTTCGTGCTCACCTTCGTCACCACTCTTGCGGCGGGGGCGCTCCAGAGAGGCGTCAACCTCCTGGAAGAACCGTACCGGATCACCGAAGGCTTCCCTTTTGCGGCAACCCTGATGACAATACTTCTGTGTCACGAACTCTCGCATTATCTTGCTTCAAAGAGACACCGGACGCAGGCCACCCTCCCCTACTTCATACCAGCGCCGTCTATCATCGGCACCTTTGGCGCGTTCATCAAGATGAAATCCCCGATTATCACACGCAGGGCCCTCATAGACATAGGGGCGTCGGGGCCGATCGCGGGATTCATCGTCTCGGTGATCGCCTGTGTCGCCGGCCTTGGCCTGTCACAGGTCGTCCAGTTGAACCATATTGAGGAGGGCTCACTGAGACTCGGAGATTCCCTTCTGTTTTCCTGGCTGACCAAGCTCGTCCTCGGCGCCACACCCGAAAACTCCGACATACTCCTTCATCCGGTCGCATTTGCGGGCTGGATAGGCCTCTTCGTGACGTCGCTTAACCTCATCCCTATCGGACAACTCGACGGCGGGCACATTGCGTTCGCGATCCTCGGGAACCGGCACCGGTACCTGTCGATCATGCTCGTCGCTTTTCTCGCTTCTCTCGGTCTTGCTTCGTTCCTCGGATTTCCGGGATGGGAAGGGTGGCTCGTGTGGGCCGTGCTCATGCTGGTCCTCGGAATCAAACACCCGCCCATCATGCACTGGGAGGTTCCGCTGGATCCGAAAAGGAGATTCGTCGGGATGCTGACCCTCGTCATCTTCATCATCACCTTCATCCCTTCTCCCTTTGAGCTCTCACTGTGAGGCCACTGCAGATCACCAGCGCCGCCAACCCCCTGATCAGGCAGGTCATCGCCGTCAAGGACAAACCGGGATCCTCACGCGAAGGCGCTTTCCTCGTCGAGGGCCCGCATCTCATCGAGACTGCACTCCGTTCCGGGGCGCACATCGAAAGGATACTTTTCACTGCAGGGTTCGGGAGAAAGCACGAATGGCAGAAGCTCATCAGGAGGCTGCTCAAAGAGGTATCTCCCGCATCCGCAGGCTCGCCTGAGGGCACGGTCATAGAGGTTTCCGAGCAGGTCTTCACGAGACTGTCCGACACCGAGACACCGCAGGGAATCCTCGCCGTTATTGCACTGCCCACTGCAACGCTCGACGAACTGCAGTTCCGCGCGACCCCCCTCCTCGCTGTGTGCGACGGGATCCAGGATCCGGGCAATCTCGGTACGATCGTGCGCGCCGCCGATGCCGCAGGGGCGGATGCCGTCGTG
>JBLMXV010000025.1:0-3784 GCA_050257935.1 Chloroflexota bacterium | reverse complement strand
GCTGATGATCCCGGCAAATCTGTCTCCTTACTACGCTGAACCCCATGCGATGTGGTACCGGATCATGAGTTCATTGGCTGCCCCGACTTTCATCTCCCTCAGCGCATTCAGGATCACCATGCCTGCGCTGAGGGAGATGAAAGTCGGGGCAGCCAATGAACTCATGATCCGGTACCACATCGCATGGGGTTCAGCGTAGTAAGGAGACAGATTTGCCGGGATCATCAGCATGATCGCAATGCCCCTGAGGAAGTCGACCCAGAAAATACGACTTTCTTTCCCTCCGCCTTTCAGGTTCCCCGTGTCTGTGTTCATCGGGGAGACCGGGCATCGGGTCCCGCTTCTCCTATTGGAATTACGCTTGGATGCATAAACTCTGTCTCCTATCCTCCAGTTCTTCCGGCCTGTTTCATGCCGGTGTAATACGTAGCGAGCCTCCGACTGACTCACTTGCAGGTCAGCGGGCCTTTCAGTAACCGCCGTCCCTTTTCAATTGCGAGCAGACGCCTGAATAGACGAGGCCCGTTGAACCGTCTATGCTGATCAAGCTGCCTTCCCTGATGACCTCGTTCCCTATCCTTGCCAAGGGCTCGCCCTTCTCATCAGGCGCCACCTGCATGTCAGTACATCCCACCACTGCGGTGATATCGAATTTTTCCGCGAGTATAGCCGCATGAGAGGTGGCACCTCCTGTGGCCGTGAGGACGCCGTCAATCTCGGGCATGAGCGACACATCCTGGGTGCTTGCAACCCTCCTCAGGAGGAGGACCGGGAGGCCCGACTCATCTCGCATCTTCCTGATGTGATCCGCCGAGTCCGAAAATGTCACGACCCCGCTCAGGGCGCCGCCGTGCACGCCCACGCCATGGGCGATGATGCGTGATTCCATCTTGCAGATATCGTCGAACCTCCTGGTGAAGCCGCGGTGGACTTCCATCCGTCTCGTCTGCAGGACATATATGACCCTCCTGCCGTCCGCCTCTCTCGTGTACGTCGCCTCCACCTCCTGTGGAAGTCCGTGCATCGCCTTTTCGATCTTCTCAGCGATCTCTTCATGCAGCACGAACAGTTGCGGATCCACCAGTTCAAGGCTCTTCTGATGACCCAACGCCTGTTCTCTTCTGATCGGCCTGTTCACGAGCCTGCCGTATACGAGGTCGTCGCCTGTGGCAACTTCCCTCGTGTCGCCGAAGACACCCTTCTCCAGAGACAGAGGCTTGCGGGTGAAGAACACCGACGCGCCTGCGCCTCTCCGGTTGCCGTGAACCATCTGCATCACCGTTACCGACGTTCCCCAGTGGTCCGAGACTCTCATGGCCCTCCTGAACTGCTGCGCCTTGTCCCCAAACCACGAACAGTACACGCCCTTCACAGATTGCTCGAGCTGTCCATAGACATCGGACGGGAACTCGAGATTCCTCCGGGACAACTCCTTCTTGTAAAGGGAGACGATCTCTCTCATATGCTCTTCAGAGAGATCCTCTCTTCTAGGGAGTCCCGCGCCTCTCATGAAATCCGTGAGAATGCTTTCGAGGACTCTCACATCCAGGTCCAGTACGACGGACGCGTAATGCTCGATGAATCTCCGGAACGAGTCCCAGCCAAGGAAAGGGTCGCCTGTTGTCCTGATGAACCCCCCGAGGGTATCTTCGTTCATACCGCAGTAGAGTATTGACGAGAGGATACCCGGCATCGAGACATAGGAGCCGCTCCTGACCGAGAGGAACAGAGGGCTTCCCGCATCTCCGAATCTCGATCCCGCAGTATTCTCTATTTTCTCCACCGCCTCCCGGAGGGCTGACCTAAACCTGTCGCTGCCGGTATAACGCTCATATTCGGGAGTCCACCGCGCAGAGAAGACGACTCCGGGGGGAACGGGGAGTCCCTGGTTCCGGAGGTACACAAGGTTCTTTGCCTTATTACCGATGAACGGGCCCAGTCTCATCGCGTCTTCGTCGGACAGGCCGTCGAAGGGGAAGAAGTCCCTGTCTCCCGAGAGATGAGGGTCGCTCCCGTGCACATCATCAGAAGCGGCCTTTACCCGGAGGCTCATCGTTCTGATGAGGGTGACGAGCATCCCGTCAAGTTCAACGAACCCCCCAATAGCGTTCACGATATCCCTGATGATAATATCCGCCGCGCTGTTTACGTAGTCACCATCGCCAGTGCCTGCGTCCTTCACGTATCTAAGGAGTTCCTCGACAGGAGACGCCTTGAGGACTTCCACAAGCGGCCGGTGAAAGGTTCTGTTCAGATCCTCCACGGTCCATGTCAGTTCCTTCTGCCAGAGCCTGAGGATGTCGAGAATCTCAGAGGCATAGAGCGCGCTGGCCCTGAGCATCGTTACGATTTCTTCGATCTGGAAATTCCTCATGTCGTGGAGCTTCAGCAACTCGTTCATGGCATCGAGGCAGCCGACCCACTCTTTATAATCGCCTTCGGAAAAGGTCGCTCCCGTTTTTTCGATCTTCTGAATCATGTCCTCGACGATCAAGGTCATACTGTTTTCCAGTCGAAGCATTTCTCCGAGTGCGTCGAATTTGGCTTCGCGGTATGTTCCCAGAACAGAGGGGATGCCGAAGGCTATGTGGCGCTTGAAAAAGAGGGATTCCTCGGGGTATGTCTTGTCAGGGGAGATTATCGTTTCGTAGCGCCCCTTTACCTTTTCCACATAGTCGGAAAGACGGAGGAATGTTCCTCCCATCCCGCCCGCCCTGAGCGAGTACTTCTTCACCACCCCCCGGTAGACCCTGCAGAGAAGCAGGATTTTGGATGCCACCTCATCTCTCTGACCCTCAGTGCCGAGTCCCTGCTCAATCTCTCCTTCGCTCACCTGGAGGAGCCTCTCGAAGTTGATGCCGGCTTCGTCGAGTATGCCGAGGGATTCGAACAGGCGGCGTATCGTCGTGGAGTAGCGGTCAAAGAGGCGGCGGTTCATCCCCCTGAATACGTCCTCGGGCACGATCCCCTCGAGGGAGTCGGGATCGTTATGCACCCACGAGCGTATGATCCTCTCGACGAGGAGGATGTTGTAATTGCTTGCGTTGACGTGGATCTGTTTTCTCAGGAAATAGAGGATCGTGTCGTTGCCCCAGGAATCGATCTCCGTGGTATCGTCTCTGAGCCTTCCTGTTGCGCCGACATCATTGTAGTAGACAGGGAACTTCTTGAGGAGCAGGTAGTGCAGCAGGAAATTCCCCGCCGGTGCCGTCGCATTGAGATATGACGAAACCTCCCGCTGGAAGATCTTGTCATCAGGGATGAAAACGCCGGTAGTGTAAATATTGCAGATTGCGTGGATCAGCACGTCCCTGAACTTCTCACTGTCGAGCGCGATGACTCGGAGGAATCTCAGGAGCCTCTCGAGGTGGAGGGGGTTCACCCGTTCAGCCCACGTCTCACTCGAGAACCCCGAAACTCCCGGCGAAGGGATCGCGATTCTCGTGAGGATGTCCCTGTAACGCACGAAGAGTCTCTCGCTCCGCGTCCCGACAATCGCTGAAGCGACTTCGGCGCTGAGGGCGATTTCCTCGGTGAGCGCCGCATCCCCCGTTTCCGTCCGCGTCAGAAGGTCCTCACAGGCATCGATCATGTTGAGTTTCGCCAGGGCGGCTATGACCCGCCCCGTACTGCGCATGGCCCTTCTGTACGCGTCGGGCGAGAGACGGCGGAAGACGGGGAAGACATCTGCAAGGGCTTTCGACAGTCCATCAGCAGATTCCCTTGCCATGTTCCTTTCGACAACGCCGTAGAACAGGTCGACCATTTCCCCGCTGTCGAGAAG
>JBLMXV010000024.1:0-4615 GCA_050257935.1 Chloroflexota bacterium | reverse complement strand
GCGTCGGCATCGCCGACATCTTTTAGTAAGTTCGTGGCATTTCCCAGGGCCATGGTCCAGCGGTCATTGTCGCTGACGTGAAGAATCACTCTCAACTTCTCCATGATGTTCCTCCATCATTCCCGTTAGTGTACCCATGCCGGTGCGTCGCTCCGGGATAATCACCGTAGTTGAACTATGAGCGCCTCCAATCCCATGCTTCGCACTTCGTGCAATACAAGGTTATGCAGATGATGTGTGACAGTCCCATCTGCAAATCATTCGGAGTTCTATTCCGCAGCCCTATCCTGTTTCGCAGCAAAGCGGCCATACAGGCTTGAAAGGGGGACCGCCGAAAGACCATGCAGAAAGACGCTGAGCAAAACCGTAAGGGCTACCACCGAATACATGTATTCCAGTCCCTTTGTGCCGAGCTTCCCTATTACTATGAGCAGGTACAGGACCGAAGCGATGCCCCTCGGTCCGAACCATCCGATGAAAGAGACTGTCTGCCTGTCGAGTCCGGAGCCGACGAGACATACAGCGACGGGCAGCATTCTGATCACAGTGAGGCTCAGGAGCGAGTATATCAAGGCGTGAATGTCCCAGTATGGAAGCGCAGCAGGGACCAGCACAAGGCCCAGAAGAAGGAAAATATAGAGGGCCTTCTGCTGACCCTCAGCCTCCGCAAACTCCTGGATGCGCTCACGGACCGCATGGGTCCGCGCTCCAAGCAGGAGCCCGCCGAAAAAGGCGGCGATGAAGCCGTTTCCATGGAACTCTTCGGCAAGCGCATAAGCGATCAAGGCGAGGGCAATCGACGCAATGCGCTGAAACGTATCGCTCATCCATCCTTTTGTCGAAGCCTTGTCCATGAGGAGTCCGCCGAACCAGCCGACGAGACCGCCCACGACAGGGCCGAAGATCATCTGTTTCAGAGTAAAAGCAAGCCAGTAACCAATTCCGCCAGGTCCAGTTTCTGACTCCACGAGCGCTGCAATGCAGACGAGGATGGGAGGCAGCGCAAGGCCGTCGTTGAGGCCACTCTCGACATTGATTGACTGCCGTATCTTCTCGGGAACAGCCTTGTTCGTGACGACTGCGAGCCCCAGAGCCGCATCGGTGGGTGACAGCATGAAAGCCATCAGCGCGAGAGACCAGAAATTCATTCCCGGGAACATGGGGAATGCCAGGGCGATGCCGAGAAGCATCGTCAGGGGCAAACCGATCAGCAGCAGCCTCAAGGGAATGGCACGTTCCTTCAGAAGCCTCCGCAGATTGATCATTGAGGCATCCACAAAGAGAGTGATGATTAGGGCGATCTCGGCAAGGATCGCGACCAACTTTGCGCTTGGTTTGATGTCGAGCCAGCCGAACCCGAGCGGACTCGCGAGGAGACCTACCGTGACAAACACCATCGGACCCGATACGGGAGAGCGCTCCGAAAGGCGGGAGAAGAGCCCATAGATAAAGGCAAGCAGCGCAGCAAATATGATGACCGGGTATTCGTGCATCAGTTAGTGCCTTCAAAAGGGTGTCGTGCTGCCATTCCTTTGGTGACTTCAGTCTCCTTTCCCTGACCGCTGCGTTTCTATCTGAAGCGACACAAGGCGGGCGATGAGAATCGCAGGGTAGAGCTGGCCGATAAGAGCCTCGAGCATCACGAAGGAGCGTGCAATGGGACTCACGGCGGTAATATCGCCGAAGCCGACAGTCGTGAGAGTCACCACGCTGAAATAGTAGAAAGCCTCCACCTGCTCTGTTTGGTATTGGACGGGCGGAATGTTGAAGGCACCGGGAATCAGGTAGTTGATTAGCCCATAGGCATTGGCAAACAACACCGCGAGGAGGAGGTAGGCTGCGATGGCTCCGCGAATGCGGTGACCCGTGACCGGTCCCTTCTGATAAACCATCCAGAGCGTCACTATGAGCAGACCGACCAATGAAAGCGACGAAAAGAGGAAATCCCAGCCGGCGAGGCCGGGAAGGCCGAAGATGATTCGGCCAGTATGGATGATCACTGCAAGGAGAACGAACACCCCAAAGATAACCTGAAGTGCACGGTGACGCGCCATGGTCAGAAGTCCGGCGAGGAGGATCAGAGAGAAGACCAGACCTGACGCTATCTCGATCAACCTCGCACCCCTGCCGGACGGGAAGAGCAGAAAGAGGTCGACGAGGATGAGGACGAGAAGGGCGGTGAGGGTGCGCTCCTCAGTCAGGAGATTCATCAATCGTCGGAACGTCGACATAGTCTTCAGATCACTTCAATTTAGAGTGTGTCCATAAGGCTGCGCGGTGCAGTCTGCTTGTCATTCCGGCTTGCCCGGAATCGTTCTTTCAGAGGGATTCCCGACGCCCCCGCATCAAGTGCGGGGGCGTCGGGAATAACAGACTCTACTTGCTTTGTACACAGACACGAATAAAGGCCGCATTTTGTTGTGCCTTCAAGCGGCGGCTCACTGCGCTGTTGCGCCGTGGCAGTCGCTGCAATTCATCTCCTTGTAGGAATCTCCCACATCGATGGGGTGGGGATAGTCGGCGAGGGTGAGCACCGCGCTCTGCGCGTCCTTGCTCCGCTCGCTTTTGACGAGCAGATGGCAGAGACGGCAGTCCTTCGAAAGCACCTTTCCGTCACGGCTGACGTGATTGCCGTCATGACATCGGAAGCACCCCGGGCTATAGAGGTGACCCCTATGGTCGGGGAAGTTCTTCCAGCTCACCTTCATGTGGGGGTCGTAGTTGCGTTCGTACACATTCTGGACCTCTGCTGTCATCCGTCTGATATCGTCTTGTCTCTTGGCCCAGATGTCGGGATGGTTCTTCTCGTAAAAACCGGTGATAGTCTTGCTGATACCTTCCCTGCCTTCCTCGGTTGAACCATACGTGGCATCGAGGGCCTTCACGGTGATGCCCTTTATTCCCGGCAGTGAGGGGTCGAGCACGCTTTTAGCCAGGAGAATGTTCGCAAGCATGTCGCCGGGATAATACCCATGGCCCGCACGGTTGTGGCAGTCGATGCAGTCCATGAGGCGCTTCTCCGCGCCCTGGGGAACCTGAGCGCCAGACTTGGCACCTTTGGCGTAATATATCGTCTCCTTTCCGTCGAAACCGACCGCCCTGACCCATGGGATGGCAACGCGCGTCGGGTCCGCCGTGGCATACTCGATCTCTTTCGCAACTGTGTAATGCCAGTGCATCATGGGAGGCTTGTCGGTGGTAATGTGCGAAGTTCCCATGTTGAGCATGAGATCTATCGTCCAAGGCGTGTTCTTGTCATCGGAGAGATAGTACGCTCGCCTTTGAAGGTTCTCGGTAATGGTGTACTTCGGACCATGGCAGCTCTCGCATATGTCCCGCGAGGGACGCAGGTCTTCGACGGGCACGGGCACGGGTCTGCGGTATGTGTTCGTCACGACCTGATAGAGTTGCTGCGTACCCTTTAACTTTGCGGCGACGAAGTAGCCGGCGCCAGGTCCCACGTGGCAGCTCGAGCAGGAGACGTTTGCGTGGGGAAGAAAGTGGTGTGACCTCTCTTCGGGGCCCATGACGGCGTGGCAGATTTTGGTGCAGAAGGTGTCGGATTCGGTGTATTCGAAGGCCTTGTATCCGGCGAAGGCGTAAAGGAGGGTGAGGAGAAGGAAGGCTGTTGAAAAGAAGACCACGGCGGCACGGTGCGCAGGCTGTCCGAAATCGATGACCAGTGGACGACTCCGTCCGCCCATGCGGGACCTTTGCTTGCGGCGTTCACGGGAGATGCCGGCTGCTATGAGGAGCACGCCGCAGAACACAAATGCGGGCAGTATCATGAATATGATGATGTCCGCGTAGGGCTTCGGGTGCTCGGCCATGGCCTGAAGGGCCGAGAGAAAAAGGATAAACCCTATGTTCACCACTACGACGATTGTGCCGGTGAGGGTCAGGGCGTTTGCGAACAGTTTTTTCATCGGGACCTCCTCATGCCGCACGTGCTCCGTTGTTTCAAGCTTGTGCTGACACAGATCATTGACACTGACACTGCAGAGTAGTGCGTCACAAATTCTTCGCCTTGGTTGTTATTCCGGGCTTGACCCGGAATCCACTATCTCTCAGCTGGATTCCCGCCTTCACGGGAATGACGGCCTCAAAACTGATGTAAGGAAGCAGTGGACGCACTACTTCATCGCGACGCGTCTGTGAGTTTATCCGCCTCCGTCACCCAGCCGCCGCCCATGGCTTTATACACATTGACAAGGGCCTGGAAGAGCGTTCCCTGAGTTTGCGCCTGTGTCAGCTCCGCATTGTAAAGCCTGCTCTGCGCATCGAGCACTTCGAGATAACTGGTGTAGCCGTTGTCATAGCGCAACCAGGCAAGGCGCGCGTAATCCCGAAGAGCGCCAACCTGCTGAGCGAGGGCTTCCAACTGCGTCCTCGTCCGTCCTTGGTCAACCAGGGCATCGTCCACCTCGCGGAAAGCCGTCTGAATAGATTGTTCGTACGCGAAGAGCGCCTGCTGCTGCACCGCCTCTGCCGATTGCACTTGGCCGGCAATGGCGCCGGCGGTGAAGATGGGAGCCGTGATCGGCACAGCCCAGCTCCAGGTCTTTGCCGGGCCCTTGAAGAGGTCTGACAGGTCGTTGCTGGCGAGTCCGAGAAG
>JBLMXV010000023.1:0-17182 GCA_050257935.1 Chloroflexota bacterium | reverse complement strand
TTTTCACGTACGGAATTACGGTGTCAGCATCGAAAATATCGAGACCATCGCAGTGCCTTCGATCAGGCCTCGCGACAGCCAGATCATCATACTTGATGAAATCGGCAAGATGGAGTGCTTCGCCCAAGCGTTCAAATATGCGACGCTTACTGCCCTCGATTCACCAAACATTGTGATCGGCACGATTACCCTCGGCGGCGGTGAGTTCATCACTCGGGTGAGGAGCAGGGAGGACGTTGACCTCCGCGAGGTAACCCTGCAGAATAGGGACTCGCTGCCTGATTTGATTCTGGAGCGCATAGCCGGTCTCCTCGATAGGTAGTTCAAAAGGGGGACTAGGCGTCAGCACAACTCTCGTCCACACAAGGTGTGATAACATCGAAAGATCTCCATAGACGGTGGAAATGATATGATGAGTAGCCTGGCAGCGTTTCGTGATATCTCCATTGGAGTCTGGCTTGCGCCCGACGCCCAGCGGTTCATCCTCTATGCCGAGCCGGAACACGAGGTGGCACTCGACGTGCTTCAGACGGAGCATGCCCACGCTTCCCGTTGGCAGCCATCGCCCGTCACTGCGGTGCTGTTGCCTGCCTATCCGATGTCCATGTCCGGGGCCTCCCGGTTGCAGTATCTCCAGTTCTGATGGCGGCGCAACCCGGCACACCTACGAAGAGCACGCTGCGCTACCTGACCGCGACCGGCGCTGTCGCACTGCTTGCCCTAATCACTGTCGGCCTGTTCAACGCGCTCATCGACCCGTTGGCCATGTTCAGGTTCGTAGATCTCCCTTCTCTCAACCGCTACAAGCCTGCTATCTACCCGCAGGCGCGGATCGCCAAGGCTTACGAGGTGCGGCGCATTGCGCCGAAAGGCCTCATCCTCGGCTCTTCCCGAACCCATGTCGGCCTGCGCCCCTCGCACGAGGGATGGCATTCCGAAGCTACCCCGTGCTACAACCTGGGATTTGACGGCGCAACGACCAAGGAGATGTACCTATACCTGCGCCATGCCCAAAGCGTCGCCCCCCTGAAACAGGTCGTGCTTGGATTGGATACCTGGCAGCTTACCGACGAACCGGCGAGTACACGCCCGGGTCTTGACGCTGATGTGCTCTTCGCGGACGTGAGTCTGTGGTCACGCCTGCGGGTC
Organism: Chloroflexota bacterium; assembly: GCA_050257935.1. GTDB lineage: Bacteria > Nitrospirota > Thermodesulfovibrionia > Thermodesulfovibrionales > Dissulfurispiraceae > JBLMXV01. Next base: position 16,033 of record JBLMXV010000023.1, on the reverse strand, counting down.
GCGCTGGCGGGCCTGCGCCTGCTGATCAGCTTTGATACGCTGCGGCTCAGTCTTCAGACCATACGCAGCCAGGAGTGGTCAGAACCTGAGTGGTTCGCGGCAGATGGCCAGCGCCTCGGCGAGGTATTTTTCCGCCGCCCTAGCGAGATGTTCCGAGAAAAGAGCCCAAGGGCCTACTTCGAGCATTACGACCGCCAGGAGATTTCCTGGCAGATGGAGCCCCCGAAAGAGCCCGGCACCGCTCGGCCTCCTCACGACGGGGCACTAACGCCGGCAGGGGACACCTCCTTGGATTACGTGGAGCGGCTCGTTGAATTCTGCCGTGAGCATGAGATAGACCTTCGCATTTTCACGACTCCGAGTCATGCGAGGAATTTGGAAATCAGCGCGGCAATGGGGTCGTGGGCAAGGATAGAAGGGGGAAAACGCAAGTTGGCAGAACTGCTCGCGAGGGACGCAGCCGCCCACCGGGGAAAGCGCGACGTCCCCTTCTACGACTTTGCCGACTACAACTCGATTACTACGGAAGCCCTGCCTCTCGAGACTGGCAGGCCGGAGATGCGTAATTACTGGGACTCGTCGCATTTCAAGGAGAATGTCGGGGATCTCGTGCTGGACCGTCTGTTCGGGGTCAATGCTCCGGGGCGTGCCGTGCCGTCTGATTTCGGCGTGCGTGTGACAGCCTCGAACATCGACTCGCATCTGGCCGGGATACGACAGCGGCAGGCCGAGTACCGGGCGTCCCACCGTGAGGATGTCGAGGCACTTGCGAGACTCGTGGAGCAGGCCGGACGTAGTGCACAGTAAGCGGTCGGCGCTGTGCCACTTATCCGCATCTATCCTCGGCGCACCGAGTTGTCGCCAATGACTCTGTCAAGTAGGTCTTTCTCGCTTTCCTTTTTTGGTGCTCGCGACGGCTGGACTTTGAGCACTATTACCATGATGTGACGCCACTATCCGCTGCCGCGTTTCCTTATTAAGTAGATCCCGTCGCGGATGGTAAGGAAGAGTTTTTCAGCCCTGTCGTCTGAGTTCACCACTTCGTTGAAGGCTGCAATTGCACGACTCTCCTCGTCCTGCGGATCGAAGATCCTGCCGTACCACAGTGCATTGTCGGCTATTACGAATCCACCATTTCGCAGAATCCGCATTGATTCCCTGTAATATGAGGCGTAGTTTTCTTTGTCGGCGTCGATGAAGACAAGGTCGGTCTCCGAATCAGGCAGGGTCTTCAGAATCTGAAGGGCCTCGCCCACACGCAGGGTGATTCTACCGCCGCTTCTGCTCCGGTCGAAGAATGCCCGGGCTATCCTCGCGTGGTCGGCATTATGCTCTATGGTCAGAAGGTGGCCGCTGTCAGGCAGAACCTCGGCCATTGCAAGGGCTGAGTAGCCGGTGAAGGTGCCGATCTCGACAACCCGCTGCGCACCGGACAGTTGCGTTATCAACTGTAGAAACCGACCTTCGACCCGTCCGGTGAGCATGCTCGGATAGGGTGTCTTTGTCAGGGTAAAGGATTCGACTTCCTCGAGGAGTGCCGACAGGGGGGAGGTATGAGTCAGCGAGTACTCCTCCGCCTTCTTGGCGACGATGTCCATGAAGCAGTATATCCCGGCAGTGCGGTCTGTTTGCCTCTCCGAACCTTGCGCCGTCGTTTGTTTCACAGGTCCCTCCGGTAATGGCATAATCGACCGATCCTTTCGCCTCGAACATCGCGACAGCTGACGCCTCGTCTGCTCTGTAAACCTTGATCTGGTATACTGAAGCTTACGTCGCGGAATCGGGGTTATTTTGCCATCCGTCGCAATGTTTCCCCGAGCTTCTTCATGCGTTCGCCGTAACTGGCCCAATCCCCCTTCCTCAGCATGTCTTGTGCCTCGTCGAACGTGCGGACCGCCTCTCGTGCCAGGTCATCGATTGGAGCTGCGGTATCGCTGACCGCGGTTTCCCTGGCCGGGAGGGCCGCCCGTGCGCCGAACAAGCGCTGAAGGCCCGCCTCGAGGTTTTCCTCCATCACCACGTTGTTTTCATACGCAAGTATGACCCTTCTCAGCTCCGGCAACCCCCCCTTGTCCTCGGCGGCAAGGTAGAGGGGCTGCACATACAGGAGAGAGCTCTCTATGGGGATCACGAGGAGACTTCCCCGGATGACCTGGGAGCCGCGCTGTCCCCAGAGGGTGAGCTGTTGCGATATATAGGAGTCCTGGTCGATGCGGGCGTCTACCTGTCTCGGCCCGAACACGAGTCTGTCCCTCGGGAAGGTGTAGACGATGAGCTTGCCGTAGTGAGGCCCGTCACAGCGCCCCGCGAGCCACGCGGCGAGATTGTCCCTCTTCGCCGGCGTGTACGGCAGAAGCAGTATGTACTCCTCCTTCTGTTCCTCGGGAAGCTTCATGATCGTGTAGTAGGGTTCGATCGGTTTGTCACCGTAGGAGGGGAGTTCCCAAAGATCCTCCTTGTTGTAGAACACCTTCGGATCGGTCATGTGAAATGTGGAATACATGCCGGCCTGCACCTGGAGGAATCCCTTCGGGTACCTGATATGCTTCCTCAGGTCCTCCGGCATGACCGACAACGGCTTGAAGAGACCTGGAAATATAGCCTGGTACACTTTGATGAGCACGTCCCCGGGGTCGCTTATGTAAAAATTAACGGACCCGTTGTATGCGTCGATCGTCACCTTGACCGAATTCCTTATGTAGTTGATCTTGCTGTTGAGGGGTTGCGAATATGGAACCTTGTCCGATACCGTATAGGCATCGACGATCCAGAACAGCCGCCCGTCACCGGAAACAACGATGTAGGGGTCCGAGTCGAAGAGAAGGAAGGGCGCGATCTGGCGTATCCTTTTCGAGATGTCCCTGTTGTAGAGGATTCTGCTCTGGGATGTTATGTCTGAGGAGAGGAGGAGTTTTTCCGAGCCGAACTTCACTGCAAAGAGAGCCCTCCTGAGGTACGATGACAGAGACACCCCTCCACTGCCTTCATACGTGGTGTATACGTTGCCCTCCGTGGTCGGGTAGTCGAATTCGGGGACCTTCGTCTTCACCAGCACGTAATCGCTCGAAATCTCGCCGAAATAGATCTCAGGCCTTGTGACCTTTATATCCGCCGAGCTGACGGGCGGTATGTCCTTGATGATAAAGTCAGGCAGTCCCTCCCTTGATATCCTGCTCACGGGGCCCATGGTGATTCCGATTCCATGGGTGAAGACTATCTTTTCATTGATCCACGACCTGCTCGGAAGGTCATCGTAAGAGAGTTCCCTGGGGGACATCATCACCTGCATGTATTCACCGTCGATGACGTACCGGTCGTTGTCTACGTCCTTGAACTTGTAGTATGTCCGGATCTGCTGGAGCTGGCTGTAAGTCCTGAGGAGGGGCATGTCATCCCACAGCCGTATGTTTTCGATGGTGGCGTTGTTCTTCCGGATGTCCTGAGGGGTGAGATTGTACGAGACGTCGAACGGCCTGACTTCAAGCCCCTGGAGGTCATAGCCGTACCTGGTGAAGGAGATGTGGTGCTCTATGTAATTCCGTTCGAGGGCCAGTTCGTTCGGAGTCACTTTGAGCTTCTGGAGTACGGGGGGATAGATCAGCAGTCCGATGAGGTAGACGAGCGCCGTAAGACCTAACGGCGCAACGGCGATCTTCCATGAACTCCTGAACGTGCCGACTACGAAGAGGACGGCACTGACGGCAGTGAGGACGCTCAGCACAGGCAGGACAAATCGCTGTGAATGGATAGCCGCGTAACCTGCTCCGTATATCACGCCGTGAGGTGAAAGAAGGAGCCTGAACGTATCGAGATGAAAGCTCACCGCGACCGCGAGGATGTACAATCCCGCAAGGGCCGCCAGATGCTTCTTCACCCGTGAATCGACGAACATCTCTCTTCCCGGTACGGCTATCCCCCCTCTCAGGAAATAGGTGACCGCGACAATGAGGAGTGTCGCGCCGATAATGAGCTTCGCGAGACCGTTGAGGTATTCGAACAGGGGGAGTTGGAATAGGTAAAAGCCGATGTCCTTGCCGAAAATCGGATCACTGATGCCCGCAGCAATGGAGTTCTCAAAGACCAGGACCTCTTCCCAGAGAGAGCTTCCCCAGACTCCTACGAGGAAACTCACCACAACTCCGGAAAGCACGGAGAGCGGTTTGATCCATCTGCTCAGCGAATGCACATCGAGGGATATCACCGTCTGGCCGCTGTACACGAGGCGGACGGGAGGGAAGGTGCTCCTGTTCGCGATGACTATGTTTGCGACGAGGAAGCAGAATGCAACGAGGGCCGACGCGAAGCCGAGGAGAATCTTCGTGGAAAGAATCGTCGAGAAGACCCCTGTAAGGTTGAGTTCACTGAAGAAGAGCCACTCCGTGTACAGGTCGATCGCGGTCGTGGCTGCTCCCATGACAATCAGCACGAGAAGAGCGACAACGACTATGGGTATCCAGTTCCTCTTCATCAGTCACGCTCCTTTCAGGGTGCGTGCCTCCTGCAGACAACGAGGCACGAGGATTATGTCGGAACCTGCCTTGGCAGGTAACTGAAAAAGGTGCTTTACAGTCTGCTAACGGCGATGAATGCGTATCACCCGGAGCCCGCCGTTGCCGCCGCCGACATGCTCTCTTTCTTGAAGGTCTCATCCTCGAGGGAGAATGGCTGGCTCTTGCGCTGAGGAGGCAAACCGCTTTCCCTCATTCTAGCACACTTCCAGTGTCCCCGGTATCGCCTTCGGCCACGGCCTCCACGATCCGTATCACTTCCGCGTTCCATCCCTCGGGGCCGACCCCCGAGGCCCTTACGAGGTGAGGCAGACTCAAACGTGAATCGTAATCTCCTTCAGGTCTCATGACGGCCACGGGTATGTCGGCCTCCCTGAGCATCGGGAGATCATTGGGGCTGTCGCCGAGTGCGACGGTGAGGACGTCGCCGAACTTTCGCCTGTAGAACCCCGTCAGAATTGTCATGGCCTTGCCCTTGTCGCTCTCACCGAGGATATGGAAGAACCTGCCCCGCGTGACATGAAACCCCATGGAGACGACCGCATCGGTCAGCCTCTCGATGTTTTCCTCCCCTTCCTCCACGACGAAGGGCTCGTCGAAGTCTCGCTCCAACGCCATCTGAGCCTCTGCCTGGCTCAGGGAAGTGAGCCTGACGACCTCATCCACGGACATGTCCCCGAAGCCCTTCACTTTGAATCCCATGCGGCGCAGGTCGCTCATAGCCCCCCGCAGGTCTGTATAACGTGCGCCGAGCCTTATCATGAGGTAACGACCTTCCCGGTGCGTCTCGGCACCTTCGATCCTGAAATCGAAGTAACCCGCCGGTATGAATATGCCGCCTCCGTTTTCGGTGATGAAAGGGTGAAAGCTCTGAAGCCGGCACTGGTATTCCTCTATCTCTCTCCTCGTCTTGCTCGAGCAGATCACGAGCGGTATTCCCCTCTCTTTGAGCAGCCGGAGCGCGGGGATGGCGGGTTCGAAACTGTAGGTCCGGTGACCGAGGAGCGTGCCGTCCAGGTCGGTGAAGACGACGAGCTTCTTCACGATATTACCGCGATCTGAAGGTCCATGACGTTTGTGCCTGTCGGTCCTGTAATCAGGAGACCCCCAGCCTTCTTGAAGAAGGTGTACGAGTCGTTGCGAGCGAGGTAAGCAGCGGGATCGAGGCCGAGATGCCCTGACCTCGTGACAGTCTGACCGTCTACGATGGCACCTGCCGCGTCAGTGGGTCCGTCTGTCCCGTCGGTGCCTGCCGAAAGAAGCGTGACGCCTTCCAGGCCTGCGATGTCAAGGGCGAAGGCAAGGGCGAGTTCCGTGTTCCTCCCCCCTGTTCCGTTGCCCCTCACCGTGACCGTTGTTTCTCCGCCGGAGATAAGACAGAGGGGATGGATGCGGTCGCGGCGCCCGGCTCTCTCCTTTGCCCGCGTGGCCAGAAATGCCGCCGCGTCTCTCGCCTCCCCGAGCAGCCTGGCGGACACGATCTCGGCATGACATCCTGCCCGCTCCGCTTCGGCCTTCGCCTCCTCGATGGCCTTCCTGTTGCTTCCGACGATGACGTTTTCGACCTCCCGGAGGGCCTTGCTGTCAGCCTTCGGAGTTTCGGCGATCCGGTGCGATGCACCCTGTTGCAGCACGAGGAGCACCGGCGCCGGCGCCTTACCCTTAAGGTCGTACTTATGGATTACTGCCAGTGCCTCTCCGAATGTGGTGCTGTCGGCGACGGTGGGGCCCGACGCGATGACGTCGAGGGTGTCATCGATGACGTCGGAGAGGATGAGGGAGATCACCTTCGCCGGGTATGCTGCTTCAGCAAGCCGGCCCCCCTTCACCTTCGAGAGGTGCTTTCTCACCGTGTTCAGTTCATCAATGGTCGCGCCAGCCCGGAGGAGCAGGTCTGTTATTCCCTGTTTTTCCTTCAAGGTCACGCCCTCACATGGAGCCACCAGGAGAGCCGATCCCCCTCCGGAAACGAGACAGATGACGAGGGTGTCGCGACCGGCGTGCGTAAGGAGGTTAAGGACCTCCCGGGTTGCGTGGACACCATTTTCATCGGGGAGCGGGTGTGCGGCTTCATGGACCGTGAAGAGCGCGGTCGGATATCCCGCCGCGCAGTGGCCGTACTTGGTGATGACGACACCACTCCTGACCCTGTTCCCGAGGATGTCTTCGATTGCCCTCGCCATGGGGCAAGCTGCCTTGCCGAAGCCGATCGCGATGACATCCCTCACGCCGTCTCTCTCAATTCGGGAACGCAGGAATTCTTTCTGGTGCTTCACCGCCTCATAGGGGTCGGCCGCCTTCAGCGCCGCGCGGAAGACCTGTACTGCGAGGTTTCTTGCCTCCATTCCTGACAACATGCATCCCCCTCATTCCCGTTGTTACCGGTGAAGGATTGCCACCGGGTTATGTGTTTGCAGACTGGAGATTTCCTCTCAGGCGGCTGGAACGCTGTCACACTGTCCTGTCATGAACCGCCATGGGCGCCCGGGCGGCCCGGACGTTCATTGCGCGAAGCGCTGCCTTGCCCCTTATCGTGAGATCGCTGATGAAGACGAACTCGTCCCTGTTGTCCATGGGGTACGCCTTGACCTGGTAGTGCGTCCCCCATGGTCTCTCACACAGGATGACGGCAACACGGCGGCTCAGTCTGAGATAGGGGCTTGTCATGGCAACGTCCGTGAGTTTCCGTCTCACCGCCTCGGCGTCATGGTCAGGATCAAGGTAGAAGTCGGCGACGCAGAGGTGGTCGCGCTTGCCGAAGTTCGCGTTGTGTACGCTTGTGTTCCAGATCTTGGCGTGGGGAATGGTCACGTAGGTGTCGTTCGGGGTGAGCACGAGCAGAGAGCGAAGGCCCAGAGACTTGACCTCGCCGTAGACGTCATCTATCCTGACCCAGTCGCCTGGTCTGTAGGGCCTCTCGTAGATCGCGACGACACCAGCGATGATGCTGCTCACGTAGTCTTTGAAGGCGAATCCCAGGGCGACTCCCAGGGCGCCGAAGATGAGAACGAAGTTCTGGAGAGTAGGTCTTATCACCATGGGCACCACCGCGATCACCGCGGCGATGATGATCGCTAGCCTGAGAATAGGCATGACGGGCAGGATTCGGAGGCGAAACCGGCTCGGCAACTGCTCTGCCATGCGCGGCAGGAGCCGCTGAACGAGCAAGGTGAGGGCGACGGCACCGGCGATGACGGTGAGTATGCCGACGAAGTCTATCTCTTCGAAACCGTAAAAAACGCGGGTGAGAGAAGTCTGGTCAGAAATGGTCATGGGCCTCCGTCTATAATTCGTCCACTAGGTAGTCTTCATAGTACAGGTACTGACGAACCGCCGGGTAGCCGAGCAGGGTGACACGCCACAGATCCGCCTCGAACTTGACGAGTCCGGCGGCGTTCAGTCGGTCGAGGCTCTGAGAGATTACCGATGGTGCGAAAGGCAGCAGCACGGGAAGGAGATCGGCGGGCAGCCCGTTATGGATCAGAAGCGTGTGGAGTACGAAGGCCTCGGGCCGTCCCAGGTCGGATGGCACCGATGGAAGGGTAGTTCTCGGCCAGGGCCTCACCCAAATCGTGAGTCCCTCCTGCAGTCGGGAAGCCTCGACGGCCTCCTCTTCGATCTTATCCTTCGCGGTGATCCGCAGGCTGTTCCGCCAGATCGCCCATGCGACGAGTGGTATTCCCCTGCTGCGCCCCGCCACGTGTTTCAGAAATGCGGGAGCCTCGGCACCGGCCTGTGCGCGGCCGCCTGTTTTGTGTGCAGCGTCGCCACTACCCCTCTCGTCGTGGTCTTCTGTGGAGAGAACCACCTCTCCCGTATCGGACTGAAGAAACGTGACCGGGTACGCCCCTGAACTCGCCGCAAGGTCGCGAAACCAGCGCGACAGGTTTGCCCCGTCGAAGGGTCTCAGCGTGAGCGGGACCGAGTGGCGTCCTTCGATCTGCGCCGCCGTGCGAAGGTATGCCCATGCCCAACTATTGCAGCCGACCAGACACCGGCGCCGTTGACGCCGGATCGTGTCGAAGAACGCCCGGATCGCGGACAGCCCGTTGTGGTGGCGGAGATAGCAGCGATCGAGGCAGGGCATGACGAGTAACTCCTCCTCTGCATTCTCGACCCGTGAGAGCCATTCACCTGCTCCTCGCAAAATCTCCTCCCAAGAGGGCGGATCGAAGACCTTCCATCCCTGCGTCTCCGCCGCGTGTGCAATGATATGCCGCGTGCCGCTGCCGGGCGGTCCGATTACCGGGTGCACGAACGGCTCCCCCGGGTCCGGCGGGATGGATTCCGTGAGAGTTCTGCGCAGAGCCTCGCTTGCATCATCCCAGTACGGTGCAGGCGCAGCCCGGTCCAGTTGCCGCTGCGGCACCGACTGGAGTTCAGCTTCGACACTTACCGCCCCCTCCGGCTTGGCGCGGCGCCACATGTGGCCCAAGAAGGCCCTCATGCCGGAACGTGCCGCTTCTGCAGAAGGCTCGGGGGGGCGCTTGTATGCGTCCAGAGTGACAAAACTCCAAAGGGATTGGCGGCCATCGTTCATGCAGTCTATTTTAACTCCCGTTCCTGATCAGGCAACTAATGATGACGTCAATACACTATATCACACGGGGAGTTGTCGAAGATTTCACTGCCCGTGTGGTGCACCAGTACTCTCTAAGAGTGGTCTTACGACGAATAAGGTATCGCTACAGAAAGGTTTCCGGGATCCTGCCTTGCCCCGTATAGCCCGCTGCGTGCAGCGCCAAGGTGTAGTATATTTAATTTAGCATTACTGTTTCCCTGGCCACGGCATGAGCCAGCTGGTCTCCGGTGGCGCCGCTCCGGTGAGCAGCCTGAACCGTAAGACGCCGATGCAGAATGTGAGACCGCAGAACATGGTATGTGCAGGATGGAGGTGAGGAGTGTCATTGTTTTCCCGCTGCATGGAACATTGAAGGCATATCGGCAAGGTGGAGGAAGCGGCGGGGAGTTTGCTTGACGCCAGCCTCTGTCGGCAAATCAGGGCTAAGGTAGTGCGTCGTCCCTTGGGTCGGCGATCACAGGCACCTCAGTGAGGTGAAACATGAAAGGACTCGGTTTGGCGGTTGCAGTGTTGCTGCTTGTTTTTGCCCTGTGCGGGGGGTGTGAGAAGAAAGAGCCCAGGAAAGGCGAAGTCGGCGTTACCTCCGAAGAGGTGAAGAAGGAGACGAAAGAGGCGGTTGAGGCAATAACGGCCTACACCGCAGAGAAGAAGGAAGAATATCAGAAGAAGCTGGAGACGAAATTGAAGGAGTACGACAAGAGGCTGGAAGAGATGCAGGCCAGAGCCAAAGAACTGAGCGCAGCGGCCAAAGAGGAACTCGACCGGGAAATGGCGGAACTGAAAAAAGACAGAGAAGCCATCGGCAAGAGGATGGAGGAGCTTAGGGCAGCAAGCGGCAAGGCGTGGGAAGATCTCAAGAAGGGGACGGACGCGTCCGTTGACGAGATGGATAAGGCGCTGGACAAGGCATTCTCCAGGTTCAAGTAACAATCAGGGTGACATTCAAAGGTACAGATACACATATGGAGACGCGCAAGGAAGATTGGAAAGAAAAGCTGAGGAGTCCCCAGGGGAGGCTTGTTGTCGCGGCGATACTCTTCACCGTGATCATGTACCTGTCCCAGCTCTACCTCACGCCGCGGGGGCCTGAGCGGCATGAGCTCTCGTACAGCGAGTTTCTCGAGCAGCTTGCTGCGGGGAACGTGAAGTCCGTCTCGATACAGGATATGCGTGTCGACGGGGAACTGAACAAGGAGATCACGATTTCCAAGGAGGGCAAGGAAAAAATCGGCGTGAAGAGTTTCCGGACTTTCCTGCCGAAGTTTCAGGGTGAGGGGCTCGTAGATCAGCTGCAGTCGCATAAGGTTGCAGTGACAGTGGAGCCGCCCGAGGAGCGGTCTCTCCTGCGGGACCTCATCATCTCCTTCCTGCCCTGGGTAATCATCATCGGGGCGTACATATTCATCATGAGGCGCACGGCACAGCAGATCGGTGGAGGCCCCGGGGGACTCTTCTCCTTCGGACAGAGCAAGGCCAAGCTCTATGACGTCAGGAGACCAAGCGTGACCTTCGACAACGTAGCCGGGCTCGATAACGCGAAGAAGGAACTTGAGGAGATCATCGCCTTTCTCAAAGACCCGAAGAAGTTTAAAGAGATCGGTGCCAGGGTACCCAAGGGGGTCCTGCTGGTGGGCTCCCCGGGGACGGGCAAGACGCTCCTCGCGAGGGCGGCCGCAGGAGAGGCGGGCGTCCCCTTTTACAGCATCTCTGCTTCGGAATTTGTGGAGATGTTCGTCGGGGTCGGTGCCTCTCGCGTGAGGGACATGTTCAAGAAGGCGAAGGAGAACAAGCCGAGCATGATATTCATCGATGAGATCGACGCGATAGGCCGCACGAGGGGAGCGGGGCTCGGCGGGGGCCATGATGAGCGGGAGCAGACGCTGAACCAGATTCTCTCGGAACTCGACGGCTTCGAGCCGAACGAAGAGGTGATCGTGATCGCCGCCACGAACAGGCCGGATATCCTCGATCCGGCCCTCTTGAGGCCGGGTCGATTTGACCGGCATATCACGATCGACAGGCCGGGGTGGAAGGAGCGGAGAGAGATCCTGGATGTCCACGTGAGGGGCAAGAAGTTGTCAAAGGAGATCGACCTCGATGCCATCGCGAAGGGGACCCCCGGGATGACCGGTGCGGACCTCGAAAATCTGACGAACGAGGCAGCCCTGATCGCACTCAGGAACAACAGAGAGGAAATCACCACGGATGATTTCGACGAGGCGAGGGACAAGATCCTCATGGGAACAGTCCGGGAAGAAACGATCAGCGATCTCGAGAGGCGGATCACCGCCTTTCACGAGGCAGGACACGCCCTCGTTGCCTCCAAGCTCCCCGGTACAGACCCGATACACAAGGTCAGTATACTCCCCAGGGGTCTCGCAATGGGCGTGACACAGCTCCTTCCTGAGGAAGACCGGCACTATTACCCGAAGAGCTACCTCGAAAACAGGCTGAGCGTCATGCTCGGCGGACGGGTCGCCGAAAAGGTCGTATTTAACGATGTTAGTTCCGGCGCGCAGAGCGACCTCAAGGAGGCAACGGCGCTCGCGGAAAAGATGGTGGCCCAGTGGGGAATGAGCGATAAGGTGGGCCCTCTCAACATGGGTAGAGGCGAGGAGCACCCGTTCCTGGGCAGGGAGCTTGCACAGCCGAAGCGCTACAGTGAGCAGATGGCATGGATCATGGATCAGGAGATACGGAATCTCGTCACCGAAGCGGAGACAAAGGCGCAGGAAATTCTAGCCGGCAGCCGTTCCGCCCTGGAAAAGCTGGCGAATGCCCTCCTGGAGCGAGAGACTCTGGACAGACAGGAGATAGCGGAAATACTGGGAGAGGGAAAGGGGAAATAGCGGGTGGAGTGGGGATCTGACAGGGCGGCGCTGAGAGCTGTCATCGACGGGACCTTCGGGGCAAGTGCAAGGAGCGGCATATGAGGAAGGATCACGAGCTCGTAACCATGGATGACTACCGGCCGTTCATCGGTGCTGAGGCGGTAGACCGCATTCTCAGGAAGGCGGAGAAGCTGAGAGATATTCATGTGGTTCACATAAATTCCACGTATTACGGCGGAGGCGTTGCGGAGATGCTCTCGTCCCTGGCACTCCTGTTCAACAGCGTGGGGATAAAGACCGGCTGGAGGATCATTCAAGGCTCTCCGGACTTCTTCAGCATCACCAAGAAGATGCACAATGCGCTCCAGGGTGCGAGGATCAATCTGAGCAAGAGGAAAATGCAGATATATGAGGATGTAATCTATGAGAACTCGGTGAGAAATCATCTCGAGCACGACATCGTGGTGATTCATGACCCTCAGCCCCTCCCGATGATTGACCATTACAGGAAGAGAGGACCCTGGATCTGGCGCTGCCATATCGACCTTTCGAGACCGGACGCGAAGCTCTGGCGTTATCTCCGAGGGTTCGTGGAGAAGTACGACGCAGTGATCATGTCACTGCAGGAGTATCATCAGAAGCTTGAGACGCCGCAGGTCTTCTTCCTGCCTGCCATCAATCCCTTCTCGATCAAGAACAGGAAGCTATCCGAGAAGGAGATCGACGAGCGGTTGGGGCACTACGATATTCCGACGGACTTGCCGCTCGTTGTCCAGATATCTCGCTTTGACACGTGGAAAGACCCTGAGGGAGTGGTGAGGGCGTTCAAGATTGCGAGGAAAGAGGTTGACTGTACCCTCGTGCTGCTCGGCAATGTCGCTACCGACGACCCCGAGGGGACAGCGGTATACGAATCTCTCATGAACTGCCGTGAGGAGAGGATCATCATCATGAGCCGGCAGGATTCCGCTCTTGTCAATGCGCTCCAGTCCAAGGCGGCGGTGGTCCTCCAGAAGTCCATACGTGAAGGCTTCGGTCTCACCGTTACGGAGGCGATGTGGAAGGGGACCCCCGTGATTGGGGGAGACGTGGGGGGCATCCGCCACCAGATCCGGGATGGAGTCAACGGGTTCCTCGTCTCCTCGTCAGAGGATGCTGCGAAGAGGATTACGCAACTCTTGAAAGACGGTAAGCTGAGACGCGAGATGGGGCGGAGGGCGAAGGAATCTGTCAGCAAGAGATTTCTCATGCCCCGCCTGCTGGAACAGTATCTCGACCTCTTCTGCTGCTTCGAGACGAACTACACCCTCGTCAGAAGAGGATAGGTCCCCGGATGTGGCGGTGCGCCGGCACAATCGTGCAAATCCCGGGAAGTCCTGACTCGCGAATGTGTGCGGGCTTGCGTAGGAGCGAAATTCCTTTCGCCACCTCCACCGTGACTCAGATGGCTAAGTGCGAACTGTGCAGGTTAGGTTCCCAGTGTAGGAAGATTCTGACATTTTGTGTCGTCCGGAATCCTACGTGGTCATGGGCAAAACGCTGATGTTCAAATCGAGAAAAACGGCGTATAATTGAGGTAGTCTTCCGGCAGGATTCACCGCATCGATACCTGTGTCCATCTATCCGGTCCGGAAAATCTCATCGAAAAAGGGGAGCGACGATGAAGAATTCTCAAGGACAAAACGGCATTGAAATGCCTGATGTCCCGGATGCACGGAAAGACACCTTCGATGTGTGGAAGCTCTCTGCGACAGTGTTTGAACAGATCATCGAGTCGCGCAACAGACTCGACCTCATGTACAGGCGCGAGGTTGCGGAGATTATGAAATTGACTGAAGCAGACAAATCTTTCCTTTTCTGAGACCCGCCCCTCTGAAACCGTGCTGAAGAACTCGTATGCCGCAGGATGGGTCCTGCGGCAATGTGACAAACGCATACTCACAACTGACCCTCACCTTGTCCTGCCTTAACTTGACGTAACAGCCGCCTTACAGGAGGCCGGAATGCCTCCAATCCTTTCTCAATGCGATGACTTACATTCAGGGTGACTTCTCGGATCACCTCCTGTGTGGTGAGCCAGTGCCCTCAAGAGTCGTCTTGCGCTCCGGGCCCGTTCGTCGCGAAATAAGCGCGACGAGAGTCATCCCGCCCCGTCATAGCTTGACAGGCGGCTTCGGCGGCTTCTGCGGCCCGGGCGGCTTCGGAGGTTCAGGCGGCTTAGGTGGTTCCTTTGGGGGTTTGGGAATCTTTGGTTTCTTGGGCGGCTGGGCACGCGCCATGTCGAGCACCTCCTTTCAGGTAGTTGCACAATTGAAGTATAGCAACCATGCTCCGGTTTTCAAGTGTCCGTCGAGGAAAGGGCCCTGTGATGCCGCTGCGCCGACAGTTTCTTCCGGGGAAGCACCGAGCACCTTTGATTTTTGTTCGCTCCATGATAGAGTTTGTGGAGGAGGCGTGTGTCCTGCCATCTGATTCGTGAAGTGCAGTCAAGAGGAAAGAGAAGCACGCCGGCATATGCTCGTGCCGCATCGGCGTTTCTCGAATGCCTCATATGACAGGAGGCATTCGAGACGAACATCCTTGTCCTTTCTCATGCCTGGGAGTAGGAGCGATAGGGCGGGACAGGCATCCGGCTGCTGAATGCATCATACACCGGGAGGCACCATATGGAACTGACCACAAAGGAAGATCTCAGGTCGCTCTTGGCTGTACGCCGCTCACCGTGCATTTCGATCTACCTGCCTACGCACCGTGCCGGACCTGATGTCCGGCAGGATCCGATCCGTCTCAAGAATCTGCTCACCGATGCAGAGAAGCGCGCGGTCGAGGCGGGGCTCCGCGCCCCGGAGGCCGCAGAGCTTATCGAACCGGCGAGGAGACTGCTGGCCGACGCACACTTCTGGAGGTATCAGGGCGATGGCCTCGCCTTGTTCGTTGCCCCGGGTTTCTTTTCCTCGTACCGGCTTCCGCTCACCTTCGAAGAACTCGTAGTCATGACGAACCGCTTTCACGTGAAGCCTCTCCTGCAGCTCTTCACGGGGAACGGGCGTTTTCTCGTACTGACGTTGAGCCAAAACAACGTACGGCTCTTCGAGGGTACTCTCCAGCGTATCATGGAACTGGAACTCGAGGGGGTGCCGACGAGTCTCGCCGAAGCGCTCAAGTACGACGACCCCGAAAAGCAGCTTCAGCTCCATACCGCCTCAACAGGCGGGGGGGGAGATCAGCCGGGGATATTTCATGGCCACGGGGTCGGCATCGACGATACTAAGACCAACATACTCAGGTTCTTTCATAAGGTCTGCAAGGGGCTGAATGATGTGCTCAGGAACGAGAGCGTACCTTTGGTGCTCGCAGGCGTCGACTTCCTCTTTCCGATCTTCAGGGAGGCCAGCAGCTACCCCTACATCACTGAGAAGGGCATCGCCGGGAACCCAGACGAGTTGTCACCTGAAGCCCTTCACGAGCGGACGATACCCATTGTGGAGCCCCTGTTTCTCAAGGCAAGGGAAGAGGCCGTCGCGCGTTATAACCAGTTCAGAGGGTCGGACCGGACTTCTGAAGACGTCAGGAATGTGGTCCCTGCTGCCCATGGCGGAAGGGTTGAGTGTCTCTTCGTTGCCGTCGGAGTTCAGCAATGGGGAAAGTATGAGCCGGCTACCGGCCTCGTGACGTTCAGCGAAGAATCAGAACAGGCCGGCGAGGACCTGATGGATCTGGCGGCGGTGCAGACTTACCTCAACGGAGGAACGGTTTACGCGGTGAAACCGGGAGAGCTTCCCGGCGAGACCCTTGTGGCGGCGCTCTACCGCTACTGAAACCGATCTCTCGGTTTGTGATGAAGTGGCCGTGTCACATCAGCGCATTCCCGGCCGGCAGGAAACCGCTGCAGGTCGTCGCGTCTTCCGGTCCGTCTCGGTCCCGGACTGCGAATGAATCTGTTTTTCTCACCTGCTTCTGTTTCCTCGTCATTGTCGCAATGCTCTCAGGTTGCGCGGGAAGGGAAGGGCCCACTGAAACTGGCACGGTCATTGTCTTTCAGCACGGCAAGATCGCCGGTGATCCTGAGCCCCTGAACCGGCTCATCGAGCGCTTCGAGAGCGAGAACCCGG
>JBLMXV010000022.1:0-21910 GCA_050257935.1 Chloroflexota bacterium | reverse complement strand
ACGCCCCAGGGCTCTGTCTGCGTATCGATGACCTTCTGGAGCTCCGCGTTGAGCTCCTCCCTCTTCATGAGGAGGTCGTCGAGCTGACTCTGGCCGAGTATGCTCCTGAGAGTGGTCTGCGAGATCTGTGAGGTGGCGTAATAGAAGTCCTCCACCTCCGTGATCGCCTTGATGGGATCGATGGGCCTGAAATAGATCACGGCGTTGACTTTTACCGTGATGTTGTCCCTCGTGATGATGTCCTGTGCCGGGACGTCCATGGTGACCGTCCTGAGGCTCACCTTCACCAGCTTGTCGATGATCGGCCAGATGATCACCAGGCCAGGACCCTTTATGGGTATGATCCTGCCGAGCCTGAAGACGACGCCTCTCTCGTATTCCTTCAGTATCTTGATTGCGCTCGAAAGGAAATAGAGGACGATGAAGATGACGAAGATGAAGCTTATGAAGGACGGTGCAATGTACATGAACTCACCTCACTGATCGGGGAAATACGATTCCAGCTCTGCCGGTGCAGCTACATTATACCTCAACCTGCACAATTCACACATCAACTCTTCCCTTCTCTCATCTCGCCACCCACTGCGTCCCGCAGAGTGCGGCGAACGCGCATCCGGGACATGCCTCCTTTTTCTCCCTTGCGGCGGAAAAAGGTGTGGCCGGGTCCTGAATCTCGTTGAGGAGGCCGAAGATCACCGAAGCGAGCCTGTCGAACAGATCGGCTCGCCGGTCCGAATCCCGGAAGAGGGGCAGCTCTATGCGCCTGTCGATCGCCGACCGCCCGAGGAGCAGGAAGAGACCGTTCAGGCTCTCAATCCCGCTGCCTGTCGACTCCTTGTGCAGGAGCACGTAGAAGGGCAGTTGCAGGCTTCCTATGGCCTTGCTCCACGTGTCCCGCCTGAGGGGATCGAGCTTCTGATTCCGGATCATCAGCCTCTCCGGCCTTCCGCCGGTCTTGTAGTCGATGATCACCGTCTCCTCGCCGCGCTTCTCGATGGAGTCCGGCCGTCCGCTGAGCCTGAATCCCCTTTTCGTCACGTTGACAGTCTGTTCGACAGCGGTCACCGAAAGCTCTCCGCCGGTCACGAGCGGCAGATAGTAGTTAGTGAGAAGGTCTGTCAGGTGCGCCTGGACCTGCTTCTTCAGCAAGTAGTCGGCGCCGCACAGGTCGCGGCCGTACCGGTTCTCAAAGAGGCGTTCCACGACACAGTTCATCTCCTGAGCATCTATGTCCCCGGGGCCCAGCCGACGGCCGAGCCTCCCCGAGAAGAAACGCGCAAGGGAGGAGTGGACCGCCTTGCCTACGTCGGCCCTCTCTATCTCACTCGACACCTCTTCCTTCTCGCTGAGATTCAGGACGTACCGGTAATAGAACCGCAGCGGGCAAACGAGATAGGTGTCGAGGGACGTGGCGGTGAAAGCGAATGACCTGAGGAACTCAAGCATGCCGCCGCACTTTCCCACATCGCCCGGCTCCTTCTGCTCGAGGCTGATGCGGTAGACGATGGAGCGAGCTGGATCCTTCCCGTTCCTGAGACCCCTTTCCCTCTCGGACTGCCATAGCAGCCGCTCGACAAACCGGGAACGTTCCTTCCCGTCGTTCTCCACATAGAAGAGATGGACCTCCCGCGCCCCGCTCACAAGTGTCTCGAAGTAGTACGAGGCAAGGCGGTCCCTGTCTCTGTATGTCGGCAGGCCGAGTATTTCACGCGCCCGGTTCGGCAGGACGGTATCCATCTTCCTCGTGTCCGGAAGCGTGTCCTCATTCACGTCGAGAACGAACACGCAATCGAACTTCACGCTCCTCGTCTCGAGAAGGCCGAGCACCTGCAGTCCCCTGAGAGGGGTTCCCTCGAAGGGGACGCGGCAGGTCGAAACATACTTCCTGAAGAGCAGGTAGTACGAACTCCGATCCGACAGCGAACAGGCACCGAGCAGAGACCTCGACAGGTCGTCGAGGGCCTGCATGAACGCAACCGAGTAGGGATAGAAATAGGGGTGCAGCCGCGCGGTGCTGTTGTCGTACAGATACTCAAGGGTCTCACGCACCTTATCGCTGAAGTCGCGTACGGTGTTGAAGGCGAGAAACCTCCCGACTGTGTTCCGGTGAATCTCGCGGAGATGGTCGCGTATTGATTCGACTGAGCAGCCCGGACAGTCGGAAGAGGCCTTGAGGAAGACATCATCGAGGACCTCCCTGTCGTTCTCGATCTCGGCAAGTGTGCAAAAGGTCCTCGTCCTGACCGAGGTCATCTTCCCCTCGATCGCATGGAACATCACCCGGGTACCCTCAGAGGACATCCGGCCGCGGATATTCTTGGTGTACGGGTGAAGCACAAACCTGAGATAGGCGGGAATATAGACGCGTTCGCCATCCATGGAGTTGACGAGTTCCATAAGCAGCGAGAGAAAAGTGAAGAGCGGAGTGCGGGCCAGAGGATAGCCAAGTGAGACATTGTACTCGTCATCGCCGAGCGCCGACAGGCCGAGCCTCATGAGCGGGAAAAGAGTATCCGAGGAGGGAAGGACAACGACCGTCTTCTCGTCGAAGTCTCCCTTCCCCCTTCTTTCCGAGAGGATCGCAGCGAGCGCCAACACCTGTCCGTGGGTGTCGGGACTCCTGTATAACGAAACGTGGGGACCGTCAATCTCGTCCTGCCAGTCATCCAGATCCTCGACCCACTCGCCGAGCCTTTCACGGAGCCCGCGGCCGCTGTGGAAGGCGAACGCGCAGAGGCCGCTCTCCCGCATCCTTGTGAAGAGCAGTCTCTCGGCGGCAGTGAGGGCATAGAATCCGGCCACGATGACGTGGTCGAAGGATGAGATCCACTCTGCGTCGAACCGTGCGGCGACCATACGGTACCGCAGGGACCGCGTCGAGAACCCGCCCTCTTCCATCTCGCGATAGAACCTCTCGTAAAAGGACGAGATGGACTGGAGACGATCGCGGGACGCGTCGGGGACCGCCTCGTCCGTCAGCGCTTCTATCTCCCTCACCCTGGCCGGCTCTATGCCCTCGATATGCAGTTCCTCCAGGTCGCGGAACAGGGTGAGGCCGACGGGGAAGAAGCGCTCAAGCTCCAGGAAGTCTCCGCCCGCCAGGGGCCTCGGCGAGGACCGGTGAATCCCGTGGAGGATCGCGACGGCATCGATGGGCTCGAGGCTGATCCTGCCGGCGTCAACCGTCAGGGAGTAGAGCATATCTACGAACTCGTCCATCGAGACGATGACGGGAGGCACGACGCTGCCGCCCGCCCTCTTTGCAAGGGCCTTCCTCAGGAAGTGAGCCGGCCTCTTCCCGGGGAACACTACCAGATGCGAAGAGTAGTCTCTCCCTTCATCGTTGAGACGTCGGGCGACCCATTCGATGAGGTCCTCGCGTGGCGGTATGACGAAGACGTTCAGGCGATCCTCCTCACCATGCCGAGGTCAACATAGATGATCGCCCCTTCAGCACGCTTCAGCGGGTAAAGGTCCCGGAGGACCCTCATATAGCCCCTCACCTGCGCCTCATGCGCGAGGACCTCACCAGCGGAGCCGGATCCCGTCTTGAAATCGACGACCGTCACCGTCCCGTCATCGATCACGACCCTGTCCATCCGGAGGAGGCGCCCGTCCCGGTCCGTATACTCCTGCTCTCTCCTGATCGTCCTTCCAGGCATCTTCACAAAGAAATCGCGCGTCTCACTGTGGCTGAACAGCGCTGCGATAGTTTCCCCTATCCCCTCCCAGGGGGATTCGATCCGCATCTCCCGCCCGGCCTGATGCATCGCATCCGAGAGAGCGCGGTGCAGATCACCGGCATCCTCGTCAATGTGACAGAGGACGCGATGCACGAAGTCACCCCTCTGCATCTCACCAACATGCGAGAGATGATCGGGGCACTCGGTAACATTCGGCGGCTTCGCGGCGAAACGCAGGGAGACGGGCACTTCAGGCTCCGGCACTTCATGTGGCTGACGCGCCACCCTGGGGTGAGGGCCATAGTCCCGAACCGGTATGACGTCTAACGAAGGGTCACCCTTCGATCCCCTGACGCACACGACGCGCAGTTCCTCCTCGGCGCGACTGAATCCGACATAGAGGGTGTTCAGCCTGTTCACGGCCTCGTGGACTCTCGCTTCAGCGTACAGCGTTTCCAGTCCCGCATCGCATTCGGAAGCCTTCCTCGTCAGCCGGATGAGCCTGATGCCGTCGGCGCTCCCCTCCACGGCGTAGTCGAGGGGCTTCTGAGGCTCCTCATAGAGGAGCACTATCACAGCGGGAAAGCCGAGCCCCTTCGCCTTGTGTATGGTCATCACCTTCACCGCGTCGATGCCGGTCGGGACATCGATTTTCCAGCGCGACTCGTCTCCCTCTCCGGCCGCGGAAGACTCGATGAAGTCTGCGAGACTGTTCAGGCCAAGGCCTTCCATCTGCTTCACCACCTCAAGCGCCTTTACAAACGTCGCCTCCTCTTGCGGGAAGGACTCGAAGACCCTGAACACGCGAAATACCTCGGCCACGAGATCGTACAGCGGGAGGTACCCGGCACACCTGAACAGCCCCTCAAAATGAGACCTCCACACTCCGGGGAAGGCCTCCTGGAATGACTTGTAGAGCGGACCGCCTTCCCTCTTCGTGAAGAGGAATTCAAGGATCGCTTCCTGCCGCGCCCCGCCGGTGCGAGCCATCTCCTCGGCGAACAGATCGCCAAGGATAAACGTCGCAAAAGCGAGACCGTCAAGCGGCGAGTCAAGAAACCTGAGGAGCGAGACGATTTCCGCCGTCACCTTCCTTCTCCTGATATCGAGGCTGCTGTACGACACAAAGGGAAGACCTCTTTCGTTCAGCCACGCCGTGGTCCTTACGACCTCCTCGTTTCTCCTTGTGAGCACTGCGATGTCACCATACCTGAACCCGCCGGTGTGCAGTTCAGCGATAAGAGCCAGTATTCCGTCCCTCTCTGGAGGGCTCTCGTCGTCCCTGTCGAAGAAGGTGACCCCGACGTACCCCTTGCCTTTCATGTCCTCCCTGACCGCCTGGTTGCAGTCGGTAAGGCCGCTTCTCCGCGCCGCCTCGCGCACGACCGGATCTGCCGGAGACGCATCCTTAAACACCTGCTCACTGAACCTCACGACCTCTTCCGCAGACCGCCGGTTCGTCTCAAGCTGACGGACCTCGTGACGCGCCGCGGGGAACGGATTTCGCGCCTCCAGCGCCTTCATGATCCTGTAGTCCGCCCGGCGGAACCCGTAGATGGCCTGCTTGGTGTCCCCCACCACGAAGAGACTGCCTCCCTGCGACAGGGAGTTCTCCAAGAGGGGTGCGAGGTTCCCCCACTGTATCGGCGAGGTGTCCTGGAACTCGTCGATGAGGAAGTGGAATATCGCCTCGCCGAGCCTGAAATAGACGTCAGGTATCATCTCTTCCCTGAGATGGCTCGAAAGGTTCCGGTTCACATCCTCGATGAAGACGACGCCCTGCTGCCTCTTCACCTGCTCAAGGGTTTCACCAAAGGAGCGATACGCCCTCACGTATGGATCAAGACAGGAGCATGCATGAGCGGCGCCGTACCGTCTTATGGCACCGGCAAGATCCTTCCACTGCCCCACGATTTGCTCATACAGGCCCCTCGCGCTCTCTGAGGCCTTTTTCGGCTTGTTCACCGGAGGCTTTACGAGGCCCTTCTCAGGGAGGTCCGCGAACCGCGACCGTCTCACCAAATCGCGGACAGCGTCCCACGACGAGCTTCTGCTCCTGTCGAGGCCGGAACGCCGCACCGCTTCCTCAAGAGCATCGGTGCGCTCGTTGATGTCATCGGCGAGAGCGCCAAGACTGACAGGTGTGTCGTCGGCCTTCAGCTCCCCGCCGGTGGCGGCCACTTTGGCGTATATCTTCGTTACCTCTTCGAGGATCATCGCCGAAGGGTCCCAGGGGTAGGACGCATCAGACCTCTGGTGATCGAGGATCAGCCTCACGATGCCATCAAACAGGGCAGCCTCATCGCTTCCGGCCCTCACAGACCTCAGGTAGCGGTTGAAGGCCAACTCCATAAGCCTTTCTTTTGTTAGTGTAATTTCAAACTCTGAGCTATAGCCGAAATCCAGTGCTGATGCCTTGAAGAGGCCCGTCATGAAGCTGTCGATGGTCTGGACCTGGAAGTCCGCGTAATTTTCGAAGATTTCTTCGATGACCTGAGCTGACCGGTCCTCGAGGCCCTGCCTGTCGAGACTGAGCAGGCCCAGGAGCTCGTCTGCCACCCCGGGTTCGTCGAAGTATGCCGCCTTGAGCCGTGAGAGGATGCGTCCCCGCATCTCTTTTGCAGCGTTGTTCGAGAAGGTGACTGCCAGGATGTTCCTGAGCCTGTTACGTGGCACACAAGGGGAGAGGGCGAGCTGCACATACCGGCTGGTGAGGGCGTACGTCTTGCCCGACCCTGCTGAGGCCTTCACAACGACGAGGTGGGGAAAGGGTATATCACTGTCTCTCTCAAGAACAGGAGATGCCATCGACTACTGCAGCCTCCCCTCCCGTCTGAGCCGGTCGAGCAGTGAGGAAATCTTCGGGAGCGCCTCGACGACGGCCTTTTCGCCTTCGAGTACGGCCTCGTGTCTCCTGGTGAAGTCCGAGGATCCGATGTGTCCTACCGCAGGCCTGATGACGACATCGGCTTTTGAAAGCTGGACGGACGCAAGCCTCTCGTACATGATGGTCACCGATTGGAGGAGCGTGTCGATCGTCGTCTCCGGGACGGGACTGGCTGCGGATGCGGAAATGTCGACGGCGATGACCACGTCGGCGCCGAGCCTTCTCGCCGCATCGACAGGAACAGGGCTCACCACACCCCCGTCTACGAAGTAGCGGTTGCCAAGCTTGTAAGGCCGGAACACCCCGGGAATCGCACAGCTCGCCCTCACCGCGCCTCCCGTGCCCCCTTTGCCGAAGGTCACTTCCTCCCCGCTCTGGAGGTCCGTGGCGACAGCGTAGAACGGTATTCTGAGCTTCTCGAGAGGGGTATTCCTGACATGCCTGTTGATGTAGTCCTCAAGCCTCTCCCCTTTGATGAAGCCGTTGTCGGGTATCCCGATGTCTATGATGTCATCCTTCTCTATGGAGAACGAGAGCTTCTGGAGCTGAAAAGCGTTGTAGCCGTAAGCGTAAAGGCTGCCCACAAAACTCCCCGCGCTCGCGCCGACGATCATGTGGATCGGCACGCCGTGGCTCTCGAGCGCCTTAAGCACGCCGACATGGGCAAATCCCCGGGAGGCGCCCGCGCCGAGAACCAGCGCTATCCTGGCAGGCTTCGGAGGCGGCTGCACCTCGTGTTTCACACATGCCGCAAGGAGACAGAGAGCCGCGCAAAAAGCAAGCACGACGGGTCTGCACATCATTCTCATCGCTTGTCCCGGCACGTAAGGCACGTTCGTCATCCCTCCCCGTCAAGAATAATATGTACCTCGACGTTCGTGCAAACGAAGCGGGCAACTGCTGACCCTACGGATGGCGGCAGGCCGCGCTGTTGTTGTCACGGAGGGCGAATCGTAGTATAGTAAATGACACGTTTGCAGGAGGAGCCGATGATCATAGGGAAGCCGTTTCTGACGGCAACGCAGATACAGGGCAGGGTTCTCGATCTGGCGGAGAGGATATCCCGCGACCATCTCGGTAAGGAGATTCTCGCCGTGGGCATCCTGAAAGGCGCCGCCATCTTTTTCGCCGATCTCGTAAGGGCGCTGCGGATCCCCGTTTCAATCGACTTCATCATCTCCACGAGCTACCTCAAGACCAGTTCCACCGGCGAGGTCAAGGTGCATTACGACCTTCGGGAGGAGGTCGCCGGCAGGGACGTGCTGCTCATCGAGGATATCGTCGACACCGGCACCTCGCTTAACTTCCTGAGGGAGCGGATCCTTTTGAGACGACCTTCCTCTCTCAAAATATGCGCCCTTCTGGACAAGAAGGAGCGGAGAATCGTCGATGTGCCCATCGATTACGTCGGGTTCGAAATACCGAATATCTTCGTCGTCGGTTATGGCCTCGACTACGAGAACAGATACAGGAACCTGCCTTACATCGCCGAGTTCAGGAAGAAGACCTGAGGAGGGATAATGTACGAATTAATGATAGAGACGGGGTTTTCAGCGGCCCACCAGCTCAGGGGGTACCAGGGCAAGTGCGAGAGGGTGCACGGCCACAACTGGAGAGTCCAGGTTTACGTGTCCGCCGAACAGCTCAATGAGATCGATATCGCCATCGACTTTCACGATCTCAAGAAAATGACGAACGAAGTCATCTCCCAGATAGACCATACCTCGCTGAATGACGTCTTTCCCTTCACCGAAAGGAACCCCTCGTCGGAGAACATCGCGCGATGGATCTTCGACTCACTGAAGAAGCGCCTCGCAGATCACCATGTGCGCGTTTCAGCGGTGACCGTCTGGGAATCCGAGACGGCCTCAGCGACCTACACCGAGGATTAGCTCTCCATATGATCCGGGAATTCGGGAGGAAGCTCGTCGACGCCGCTCTTTCCCGCGGTGCCGACCAGGCGGAGGCCTACGTGAGGCGAGAGCGAGGTCTCGGTGTAGAAGTCAAAGGTCAGAAGGTTGAGTCCCTCGAGGCTTCGACGACCATGGGCTACTCGATCAGGCTGATCCGCGACGGACGTCTCGGCTTCTCCTTTTCGACGAACCCCGCAGAGATTATGAGAGTGATAGAAAGAGCACTCGAAGCCTCCCGGTACACCGAACCTGACGCCTTCAACGGTCTCCCGGCCAAGGCCGAACCGTCTGCCGTGGCGACCTTCGACAACGAGACCGCGTCGATCTCCGAGAGTGCCGCGGTGGAACTCACCATGCTCCTCGAGAGATCCGCATTCTCAGAGGACAGGAGGATCGCGAAGATACGGAAGGCTGCCGGCCATTTCGGCTCGTCGGACACGGCAATCGCGAACTCCCTCGGAATCTCGGTGGAATACCCTTCGACTTTCGTGTCCGCCCAGATCATGGCGGTAGCCGAAGAAGGCTCCGAGAGCCAGGCGGGATGGGACTACGAGGGGAGCCGGTTCCTCAGGGACGTCTCATTCGAGCGCGTGGGAAAGAATGCAGCAAGAAGGGCCATCTCGATCCTCGGCGCCGAGAAAACGACGCCTGCGAGGGGCTTCGTCCTTCTCGACAGTTCCGTTGCATACGAATTCCTCAGCATCCTCTCTGTCTCCCTGTCCGCCGAGGCGGTGCAGAAAGGAAAATCGATGCTCGCACGGAGGAAGGGGGATGTCGTCATGAGTCCCCTTGTGAATGTCGTGGACAACGGCCTCATGGTCGGCAAGACGGGGAGCAGGCCGGTCGACGCAGAGGGAGTTCCGACGACGAACAAGACCCTCATCGAGCGCGGGGTGCTGAAAGGATTCCTCTTCAACACGTACTGCGCCCGGAAGGGAGGAGGGGTTTCGACAGGAAACGCGGTCAGATCAGGCCACGCGGGCCTTCCGGTCGTGGGGCCGACGAACTTTTTCATCGAACCCGCGGAGATGCTCGTCGCGGTTCCCTTCGACAGCCTCGTCGCCGCCGTGGACAGCGGGATCTATGTGATCGAGACGATGGGCATGCACACGGCGAACCCGATCTCAGGCGACTTCTCCGTCGGAGCGTCAGGCCTGCGGATAGAGAGAGGCAGGATCGGCCGTCCCTTCAAGGAGGCGATCATCTCGGGGAACATCCTGGACCTCTTCAGGAACATCAGGCTCGTTGGTGACGACCTGAAATTTTATGGTAGTATAGGCTCCCCCGCCTTACTGATCGAGGGAATCGATATCAGCGGATAGTGCAGGAGGCGTTATGGACTACTTCTTGACTGAAGAGCAGCAGATGATCCGCGATCTCGCGCGCCAGATCGCGGAGGAGAAGGTCGTGCCCGTGCGGGCTGAGCTGGACGAGAGCGAGGAGTTCCCCTGGGAGATCATGAGGGTCCTCGCCCAGTCCGACCTCTTCGGTCTTTACATACCAGAGGAATACGGGGGTCTCGGGAAGGGGTCTCTCGAGCTCTGTATCGCCGTCGAGGAACTGTCCCGTGCCTGCCTTGGCGTTTCCACGTCGTACGCGGCGAATGCACTCGGCACCTATCCCATTCTTCTCTTCGGTTCAGACGACCAGAAAAAGAGATACCTTCCCAATATCGCCGCGGGAAAGAGCCTTGTGGCCTTCGGCCTTACAGAACCGAACGCAGGGAGTGACGCGGGGGGCATACAGACCACAGCGCGGCTCGAGGGCAACGAGTACATCCTGAACGGCACAAAGCAGTGGATTACTAACGGAGGGGAGGCGGAAGTCTATACCATCATCGCCATCACCGACAGGGCGAAGGGAGCGAGGGGAGCCTCGGCCTTCATCGTGGAAAAGGGCACCCCGGGTTTCTCCTTCGGGAAGAAGGAAAAGAAGCTCGGCATCCGCGCCTCGACGACGCGGGAGTTGATCTTCGACAACTGCCGGGTGCCGAGGGAGAACCTCATATCGAGGGAAGGCATGGGCTTCATCGTCACCATGAAGACCCTTGACCACTCCAGGACAGGCGTCGGTGCCCAGGGAGTGGGCGTCGCGCAGGGAGCGTTCGACGAGGCGGTGAAGTTCGCGCGGCAGCGGCAGCAGTTCGGCCACGCCATCATCAGCTTCCAGGCGGTGCAGCACATGCTCGCCGATATGGCGATCCAGATCGAGGCAGCGAGGGCCCTCGTATACTCCGTTGCCCGCTTCGTCGACGGCGGTGCGAAGGACGTCTCGAAGGAGTCGGCGATTGCAAAGACCTTCGCCACGGACGCGGCGATGAAGGTGACCGTCGATGCGGTGCAGGTGATGGGAGGCTCGGGGTACATGAGGGAGTATCCCGTCGAGAAGATGATGAGGGACGCCAAGATCCTCCAGATCTACGAAGGCACCAACCAGATACAGAGGAACGTGATCGGCCAGTCGATCATCAGGGAAGCGGCGAAGAAGAAGTAACGTGCGAACAGGGCCGCGGCGCCCGCAGGCACCGCGACCCGCCCACTAGTAGGACTCCTTGCTCTCCAGCACCTCTTTCTGTGTCACCGGGTGTCTGAAGATCCTGTATATCCAGATCTGGTACGCGATGACGACCGGCACGAACAGCAGCGCAACCACCGTCATGATCCTGAGAGTATAGACGCTCGAGGACGAGTTGAAGATGGTGAGACTGTGCGAGGGATCGATGCTCGATGGGATGAGGTTCGGGTACAGCCCTATCACGCCGGTGAACGTCACGAGAAGGATCGTCGCGCATGAGGCGTAGAAGGCGGACGCGAACCGCAGCTTTGCCGCGAAGACCTTGATCCCGAGGAGCGACAGCACCGCCAGCAGAGGCACGACGAACCACACGGGGTGCGCCAGGTAGTTCGCGTACAGCTGAGTAGCGAATTTCGTGTGGACAAGGAATGCCACCGCAACGACAAGGAGCAGCCACCACGCCGAGTTCGCGGTGCGCGCCGCGCGGCCGTTCAGATCCCCCACGGTCTTCATGGAGAGCCAGAGTGCCCCGTGCACCGTAAAGAGGAGCACGAAGAGCGCGCCCGTCAGGAGGCCGTAAGGGTTCAGGAGCGAGAAGATCGAACCGTGGTAACCGGCCGCATCCATCGGCAATCCCTGAAAGATGTTCCCGAAGGCGACGCCGAAGAGAAGCGCCGGCACGAAGCTTCCGAGAAATATGGCGGTATCCCAGCCCTTCTTCCATCCCTCTCCTTCGCCCTTGCCCCTGAACTCGAAGGCCACACCCCTGATGATCAGGGCGAAGAGAATGATGAGGAGCGGCGTGTAGAGGTAGCTGAACATGAGTGCGTAAGTCGTCGGGAAGGCGGCAAAGGTGGCTCCTCCCGCGGTGATGAGCCAGACCTCATTGCCGTCCCACACTGGTCCGACGGTATTGACAACCACCCTTCTCTCTATATCGCTCTTCCCGAGGAAGGGCTCCAGAATGCCCACGCCGAGATCAAAGCCGTCAAGCATGAAGTAGACCGCCCAGAGGACCGCCCACAGAATGAACCAAATGATCTGGAATTCCATGTTACACCTCCTGGAGTTTTGTCGGCTTGCTGATTGCCGACAGGTCCTCTTCAGGCCCCTTCTTCGCGTACTTCGTAAGCAGGTATATGTCGACGATCATGAGAAACCCGTATAGGAGGGTGAAGCCGATGAGCGAGAGGAGCACCTGCGTGGCGTCGATTGACTTCGAGACGCCGTCCGAAGTGCGCAGCAAGCCGTAGACTATCCAGGGCTGTCTGCCCACCTCAGCGAGGATCCAGCCGACCTGTGCCGCGAGGTATGGCAGCGGTATCGAGTAAAGCATGAGCCGCAGGAAGAGCGTGTATGAGTCGAGCCTGTCCTTCCTCGAGAGGATAAAGGCCACGAACGACAGGGCGATGAAGAGCATGCCGAGTCCCGCCATCGCTCTGAAACTAAGGAAGGTTATCATCACCGGTGGCCTGTCCAGCTTTGGGAAGTCTTTGAGGCCTGTGATCTCTGCGTTGCCGTCGTGGAAGGCGAGAAAACTCAGCATCTTCGGGATGGAGAGGGCCTCAACAGCATTCCTCTCGTTGGCGGGATCGGGAAGGGTGATCAGATGGTACGGCGCAGCCCTCTGGGTCTGCCACACAGACTCCATTGCCGCGAATTTCGTCGGCTGTGTCGTCGCGACTTCAACGGCGTGAAAGTCGCCGACGATGAATACAGCCAGAGAACTGACGAGCGCGAAGGTTGCGGCCATCCTGAAAGAGGTCTTGAACAGAAGGACGTCGTTCTTCCTGAGCAGGTGATACGCAGCCACGCCCATCACGAAGAACGCCGCGACGACATACCCGGAGGCGACGGTGTGCATGAACTTGGTCCATCCGTACGTGTTGGTCAGCAACGCGGTGAAGTCGACCATCTCTGCCCTGCCGTTTCTCACCACATAGCCTACCGGCCTCTGCATCCATCCGTTCGCGAGAAGAATCCAGAGCGCGGACAGGTTAGTCGCAAAAGCCACGAGCCACATCGAGAGCGCGTGGACCCTCTTGGAAACCTTGTTCCAGCCGAAGATCCACAGGCCTATGAAGGTCGACTCAAGGAAGAAGGCGACGGTCGCCTCGATTGCGAGGGGCGCACCGAAAATGTCGCCCACATACCTGGAGTACTCAGCCCAGTTCATGCCGAACTGGAACTCGAGAGTGATGCCGGTGACGACGCCGAGGGCGAAGTTGATGAGAAACAGCTTGCCCCAAAACTTCGTCATCCTGAGGTACATCTCGTCTCCCGTGCGCACGTACTTCGTTTCCATGTACGCCACCAAGAGAGACAGGCCCAAGGTAAGCGGGACGAAAATGAAGTGGAAGGCAGAGGTCGCCGCGAACTGCAGCCTGCTGAGTGTTAACGCATCCATGCTCTCACTCCTCCTTTGCTTAAGGATTTCCTTTAGCCAACGCCAAACCGGACTAACTTAGTCCTATTTGGGGGAGATTGTCAAGGGCTCAAGCGAAGCAAGGCGTGAAAAAGTCCGGCTGTCCAAGTCCTGGACGGATGGTTTTTCTCGGGATTGTATCAGAGCGGGCCAATGTCAGGTCATTTAGATGTTCGTAGCAACGTCACGGCGGCGCGGCTCAACTACATTCAGAAGCAATGCGGTGAGCCGAACTCAGCAGGAGCGCAGGCAAACGGAGAAACCGTCACGTTTGCAGGCACGCAGTGTGAGCCGAGGGGCGGGTTCTCTCATCAGTTTCTCGATGTTGAATAGACCCCTGCGGCGCATTGAGGGATCATCCGCAACTCTTCGGACAGAGAATCAACATACGCCACAAACGCCTCGCACTGGTGGCCCGTCTTCGCGCAGGTGATGACCTGACGGTTGCTGCACGCCACACACGGAGGGTCGCCTCCGTTTTTCATCACCCTGACTATCTTCTTATACTCCTCCACGAAGGAAGCTGATACCCTCACCCTGGTCCTCATGGTCGTTCCCCCTCTCCGCGATTATCTCCTGGATTGCAATATCAATACCATCCCTGTGCAAGGCTATTCGCCCAGTAATTCAGTCGATTTCGCACCATCAACGTGATCGTAATTACGCTTTTCGTCATTACAGGTGACGTTTTGTTTCCACGAGATAGGTGTGGCCTTACCGGAGAACGCCGTCATAGTGCGAGTTGTGAAGGACACGATCTCAAAATACGGGGGGAGGCTGGTGCCTCCCCCGGAGGTGCAGTACAGAATATGCGACAAGAGCCTCAGCGCACGTGATGAACGTTCGGCGCCGACATTGAAGAACTCACTGCTCGAATCTCGGCGGCAGTGACACCGGCACCTTGAAAGGCAGCCGGACCTCCTGCAGCGGTACGACCTGGGCCGAGAAGGCAGAGTTAACCCTCATGCATCCACCCGTGGCTAGTGATTGGCTCTGGATGAGTCCATTAAACATCTCATTCCCCTGTCCTGTGTAGAACTTCCCAGAGTGAGCAAACACGGAGTACCCGTTTGCAACGAATTTCAGCGGCTCACCGGTGCAGTCCTGGCTCTCGTACATTATGCTTCCAGACTCCACGGCACCGTCTGCACCGAACGTAACAGTCTTACCGAGGCCGGGCAGGAAGACCTTGAGGGGATTATCGTTCATAAGGTGACCGAGGAATTGTTCTTCCCCGTCATAGGTCCTGATATAGCCGGCAGGCCCGGGAGGTCCCTGCTCGCCGGTCAGCCCCTGCGCACCTGCAGCTCCTGCAGGTCCGGGAAGTCCTTGCTCACCCGCCGGCCCCTGTGGTCCGACAGCGTTCCACGATATGAAGACTTCGGACGGGAGACACCCTTGAGCCCCGTCAATGACACGCACCTGCCCGTTGTCTCGCTTGTAGCAGGCGTTTATCACGCCCTGCTCCGCGATGCAGACACTTACAACCAGCAGCACCAGCGACACCAGCACCAACACCTGCATTGCCCTTCTCATCTGTCTTGCCTCCACTCTGAGAATCAGCCAAGCGGGCTCGCCCCCGCTCCGGTTACCGTCCGCACATACGGCCCGACTCACCGTCCGCCTGTACGAGCACCAAGGGCGGCGCAGCAGCCGAGTGCGAGGAGCTGTGGTCACACACAAGCACACATCATGCCATATCTAACTGACTGATCTTCCTCACCGAAACATGCATTCCTTGCTGTCGCCTGACAATTCGAGGCAATGAGGAAATGCGATAATCGTCAGGGTCACGAGCAGATGCGCAAAGATTGCCTGCGGAATTCGCGCGCCAAGCCATCTGAGTCAGGGTCGAAGCGGCGGAAGGACATTCCGAGCGAAGCCTCTGCCGTGTTCGGCTGCGGTTCCAGGCCACGGCGCAAGCTCTCGCAGTTGATGAAGAGGCAGGACATGAAGAACGAAATCCCTTCGCTACGGAAAGACTTCGGCCTCCGACCTGTTGTTGCTGCGAACGTGCGAAAAATCCGTGTCAGAGGCTGTGCAGCAGGTAAATGACGAGGAAGATACCGACGGAGACAATCGAGATAGTGAGGAGCATGTCGAGGATCAGCGACGGATGATACGCGTCCTGATCGATCTGTTTCTCCACCTTCTTGTACCGGACGAAGGCGAGGATGCCCATCAGGGCGCCGAGCCCGACGAGGATAATGCCGAAAACCGACGACGGTCCCGGCCCCGCGGGGGCGATACTTTCCGGAACGTCGACTGAAGGCACCTTGCCGAGGAACTGCGAAACCTGCCGCACGAAAAGGGCGAACTTCTCCACGACGAACCCGAAGGCCATAATTCCTATGCTGGTCCTCATCCAGGCGAGGAAGGTCCTCTCATTCGCCATATGAACGCGGCGATTCCTCACCCTCGCTGCCTGTGCTTCATGTGACGGTTTCGCCATGGAATAGCTCCTCACACCTGTAAGAGCGTGGGTACAGACCCCCGCTAACCTGACCCTACCCAAGCGACGAACCACCCCACCTGAATCAGGATGAAGGTGACGAAAGGGGGTTCCGAGCGATACCTCTGCTTCTTACCTCAGCGCGTTCCAGCCCTAAGCACAAACGCACGCTCCTGATGAAGGGAAGGACATCTCAAAGAGATCTCCTCGCTCCGGGCCTACTCGCGGAAGTTCTTCACTGATACTGCTGTACTGAGTCCCCTCAGCCCTGATGCTGCTGCAGTTTCACCTCTTCCACGACCATATCCAGGAGGTTGACGCAGAGCAACCTGTTCCTCAGGGTAGATCCCTGGGTCACGATGATCTTGCACACCTCAGCCACTTGCAGGCTCGCAACCACTGCGGGGGTGAACGCGGGATTGCCGAGCCTACCCTCCACACCCTTTTCGCCCACAAACTGCCCGTACATCATGCTCATGGTCTCTTCACCGGGGAACTGGGTCAATACTTGTCCGTACCAACCGGCGATCGTACCATGGACAAGCGGTATGCCCAGAGATCCGCAGACGTCCGCGAGGGCCAGCCTGGCCGGCATGGTGTCCAATGCGTCGACAGCAACGGAACTCCCCTCCAGCAACCGTGGTCCGTTCGACCTCGTTAATGCCTCCCTGACGGGAACAACCTGGACAGACGGATTGATCTCCTCGACTCTCTCCGCCGCGACTTCTACTTTTGCTCTACCCAATGCCCCAGGGCTGGAGAGGAGTTGTCGATTGAGATTGTGCTCCTCGAAGACGTCCGGGTCCACAGCCGTGAGCAGGCCCACGCCAAGGCGGGCCAGTTCCTCAATGACGTAGCCCCCAAGACCGCCGCAACCGATTACCGCAACCTTGCTCTGTGCAAACAAGAGCTGCTGCTCAATGGAGAAGGTCTTTCTGTTCCTCTGGTATCGGGCCGGCAAGAGCCCCGACCTCAGTGCGGTCTCTTCGACCTCGTGAAAGCTGAGATGGAACATTTCAGCGGCAAGCACCTGCACCGACCATGGCAGGAGGTCCCCCTCAGCCCGGGACAGGAGGAATTCACGGGCATCTTTCATCCTACCCGCCTCCGATGGGCGGAAACAGGGCAAGCGTGTCGCCCTCAGACAGGCGATGGTCGATGTCTGCATGGCGGCCGTTGACAAGAATGAGGGCGACGTCCTTTTCCGGGACTCCGAGAGCCTGCACCACATCGAGAACCGTTGTCCCTGCCGGAACCTCGCGCGTCTCCGCTGCAGGTCTTCCCTCCCGCAGCGTTGCGAAAAGCTTCACCGTGATCTGCATGGACTCACCTATTGCTGACAGAGCTGCACCGTCGCGCCGCGGCCGATCTCACAGGTCCTGCCCGTGCCGCTCCGTCACCACCTTCAGATCCACGAATTCCTCTGTAAAAGGCCACTCTCCGTCCTGCAACATTTCCCGAGTGGCTGCCGCCCCATCGAGGAGCACTTCCTCACACGCCGTCAAGACCTCCGGCTCGCTCAAAAAGAACTCACGGAGTTCCCGCGAACCGACGATGACACCCCTGCGGAGCAGTGTGGGGCCGACCTCCTCCATAACGAGGTTGAACAGTTTCAGGTGCACCACGCCTTCGGCACCTCCCCGGTGCCCTTGGTCCTGTCTGTACGTGATCGCTTCGCGAAACGACGCGTACTGGCTGCCCCGTCTCAGCACCGCGCCGACGAGCCCCGGCATGGCCGCAGAGAGCGACAAATGCGACCCGTGGACAACGCGCGACTCTTCGAGGTCGTCCACGGGTTTCCCGTCGAGAAAGATAGTCGTGATCCGCCCTGTGACGTACTCCGGGCTCAATCCGAGCCCTCTGCATAGGAATGTCAGAAGCGCGGATTCCATAGCTGCCCTCACATAGAATCCCCGCTGCAGGATGCGGAAAAAACTCGATACATCCTCTCCGGCAACGACCAGCGTGAGCCGTGAGGGGCCTCGCTTTTTCGCGACCGCGCCGGTTTCCTCGGACTCGACCATATTCGACGGCTCGAGGAGAAACCCGCGATGGATCTCTCCCACCCCTCGGTCCCCTACCAGTTGAAGACCTTATCAAGGTCTTCGTCTTTCACCTGGAAGGTGACGTTGTGGGGCGGCAGTTCTTGGGTGTAAAAGAAACGAGGCAGTCTGTCCTGCTGTGCAGTGAATCCTGCTCGCTCATTGAAGTCTCGCTCCATCTTCAGGACCTTCTTACCCAGAGCTACAACGTCATCGGCGGTCAGGCTCAGGCCGTAGAACGCATTGATCATGTCAATGAGCGCCTGGAACGTCTCGGGTTGGTCAAGGACCGCAAAGGCGATGAAAAGGCACATACCCGTCGAGTCCACTGCGGCGGTGGCGATCTGGAGGTTTCTCGACAGTTCAACCTGTCCCTCCGGTTTCAGCGGGTCCACAAAGCCGCCGACCTTCAGGATGTTGGTCGCCACCGCGTATCCGGCAGTGTGATCCGCTCCCATAGGGCTCGTTGCGTAGGTCACCCCAATACCCTGAACTGCCCGTGGGTCGTAGGCCGGCATCGCCTGACCTTTCACCACGGGTACCCTTTCAACGCCGAAGACCTTTCCTGTGACCGCTGCGCCGTTTCCGAGAATCCTCCCGAGCGGCGTACCCTTTCCCACCTCCATAATGAGGTTGATCGCCGCCTCGGCATCGCCGAACTTCGCGAGTCCGGCCTCCATCGCCACGCCGATCGTCGCGCCCATCTCGATGGTGTCGATGCCGAAGTTGTCGTCGAGATAATCGAGCCTTGCAATGGCGTCCATGTCGCAAATACCGCAATTTCCGCCGTGTGCCCAGACGGTCTCATACTCCGGCTGTTTCGTCATGTAGTGCCCATCCTTGTCCATGTAGACGCCCGAGCACTGAATCACGCAGCCGGTATGGCAGCCGTGCGTCGCCATCCCTCCCCGTCTCGTCTCGGTTTCCGCCAGCGTCTCGCCGCTGATCTTGTGGGCCTCGGAAAACGTTCCCGTCTTAAAGTTGTATGTCGGATAGCCTCCGGCCTCACTGAGAATGTTAGTGAGCACGTTCGTCCCGTACTTGGGCAGCGCCTGACCTGTCACCGCGTGTTTCTTCAGGCCCTCGGCAAAGGTTCTGTTTGCCTCCTTGAACTTCTCGGGATTCTTCGGAGTGCGGAACTTCAGGCCGCCGCTCTCAAGCACGATGACCTTCACGCCCTTGGCCCCCATCACAGCGCCGACGCCGCCTCGCCCCGCATGACGGGTAGGCCTCAATTCCATATCGGTGAAGGCCACCGATGCCGCGCTCATCTTCATCTCACCTGCCGGACCTATGGAGATGCACGCAATCTTGTCACCGTGCTCGGCTTTCATCTTCTCGATCAGATCGTAATTGGGAAGCATCCTGAGGCTGTTGTCGGCGAGGATTTTCACACCACCCGGACCGATCACAATCTTATACAGGTCATCTGTGGCCGGTCTTCCTTCGAGGACAATCGCTGCATAGCCGAGTTTTGCGAGAACCTGTCCCGCTTGTCCGCCGGAGTTGGCCTCCTTAATGCCCCCGGTAAGGGGACTCTTGCAGCCCACCGATATCCTACCCGACATCACCGCAGCGCTTCCGCCCAGCAAACCCGGCGCAATGACGAGTTTGTTCTCCGCCCCGAGCGGATGACACAACGGCGGCACCTCCCGTGAGACTATCGCGGAGGTCATAGCCCTGCCTCCCAGCCCTGCATACTCTCCGAGTGGGACTACGGATGCCTTCGGACCGCCCGCCGCTCCCATGTCAACTCTTAAAATCCCTTCCATCACGTACCTCCTCATCGCTCACGGTTTGCAGATTCCAGTGCACAGGTAGGTTCCCGCCAACGGCCGTCCTATTTGAGCATGCCAGCAGAGGCAGATCCAACGGTGCACCACCTCTAATCATGAACTGCTCTCATCCCAGACACAAATAGATTACATGGGACGATAATGATGAAGCAACCTCGTTACAAGAGAAACATGAACATACCGCCCCCCTACCCCATCTCCCTTGCCCGCTTCACGACGCCCTCGATCATGTCCCTGAAGATGAAGGCGTGGAAAGGAAGCATCGAGTACCAGTATAGCCTTCCCATTATCCCTCTCGGCGCGTGATATGCCGTCTGAATGAGCGTGCTGCCCTCAATGCGATACTCGAGCCAGGCCTTGCCGAATACCACCATTTGGGCTTCCAGGAGCAGCCTCCTGTCTTCGACAACGTCAACCACTCTCCACACGTCGAGCATGTCCCCAACTCGCAGGTCCGACTCGACTCTCCTGCCCACCGAGGTGCCGAAGCCGCCCATGAGTTTGTCCATCAGCCCCCTGATTTGCCAGAGGATGTCAAACGAAAACCACCCTCTCTTGCCGCCGATCGACTTTACCGCCCGAAATATCACGTGCGGCGCCAGATTGCCAAAGTCTATGCTCTTAGTGTCGCGATACAACGAGTGAGCAATCTCTTCCTCAGAGAATGTATACGACAGGTCCGCCAGACTGTCGGTCCAGCGGCTGACTATGTTGCCGCCCTCTGTTTCCTGAAGTGCCTCGACAACCGCAGCACGAAACGATCCTGAAGCGACACAAAGCCCTTCGGACGCGCCTTCTGCCCCCGTCGCCTGTCCCCGCCGCCTTGACATTCGCAGTATATCGACAACAGCGCGGGCGAGAGGATATGACAGAGGGGTAAGAAGCATGAGGCACAGCGCAGAGAGGCGGGGCACTGTGACAGGAAGGCCGATAAGCGGCCTCTTCAGACCCATCTCTTCGGCAGTGGCGGTGATCATTTCTTTAAAGCTCACCTCCTCGCCTCCGATGTCCATCACTGAGTTGCCCCCCATATTCACATCCTTGGCACTTGCAAGGCATTCAAGGGCATCATTCACGCTGATGATGTGAAGCCGTGCCTCCATCCAGCGGGGAGCGAGAATGAAAGGAGAATTTCTGACCAGGCTCCTCGGCACTTCAAAGAAAACGCCCCCCGAGCCTACGACAGCGCCCGTCCTGAGCTGAACGATCTCCATCTTTCCGTGGTGCGCGCTCAGCATCTCTCCGGCCCCTGCCATGGATCTGAGGGTATTGCTTGTCGTGTCGCCGCCCGCTGCGACGCCCATGTACACTATCCTGCGCACTCCTGACTTCGCGGCAGCTTCGATGAATCGTGCGGTGAAGGTGCGGCTCAGCATCTCAAAGCCCCTTCCGATGCCGAAGTAACGTAAGGGATAGTAGGCAACGTCAATAGACTCCATCGCCTGTCCAAGGACATCGGTGTCGAGCGGGTCTCCCTCGACTATCTCAGCTCGCGCCCTGATCGGCCCGGAGAGCTTCCGTGCGTCCGCCACGAGGATTCTCAGGTGCACAGCCGGGTCGTCAATGAGGCGTTCAGCAAGGCGCCTTCCCAGGTAACCGGCCCCGCCTGCAAGAAGTACCCTCATGCCCGTTCACCCGCCGAAAGTCCCGCCCCCATAACTCTTACCGGCCCTCCTCCGTAGCTCCTCAACGACATCGACATGCCCCATGAGAACGAGAATGGCTCCCTCATTCAGCACGGAAGTCCTTGAGGGATTGAAGGTATAAGAGCCCTTCGCTTTATCCTTGAACGCCACGAGGGCTGCGCCCTCGATGTCTGCAATGCCGCTCTCCTCAAGGGTCTTGCCTGAGAGAGGCGATCCTGGTGGCAACTCAACGTCCTCTATCCTTACGGCCTTGTCCTTCTCCCTGAGCATGACATCGAGAAAACTCACGACAGAGGGACGCACCATCTCTGAGGCCATCCTGAGCCCGCCGGTGAAGTCTGGCATGACCACGCCGTCCGCACCGACCATCGTCATCTTCTGCTCCGACTCATCCTCGATCGCCTTCGATATAACCCGGACGGAAGGAGCCAGCCTCTTCGCAGTGATCACCACGAGGAGATTCTCAGCATCGGTATCGAGGGAAGAGGTGAGGCCCATTGCTCGTTCAATCCCTGCCTGCAGCAACACCTGATCGCGAGTCGTGTTCCCCTC
>JBLMXV010000021.1:0-14132 GCA_050257935.1 Chloroflexota bacterium | reverse complement strand
TGGAGAAAGATAAGTTCGAGTGCTATTCGTGGGCAAAACAGCAGACCGGATTCGACCCGATGCAGCCGCCAACTGCAACTGCACCGCCGCCGCCAAAACAGGAGAAAGGTGGTGAGGTGCTGAAAGGCGCTGCAGGCGGCGCCATTATCGGCGGCGCTATCGGTGGCATCACCAGCGGCAAAGTCGGAAAGGGAATGGCCTACGGTGCCGGTGGCGGTGCATTGCTCGGTGGGATGAGCAAAGCGAGCAAGAGGAAGCAGGACGAGCAGAACCGGCAGCAGTGGGAGAAGGAACAGTCAGCGCAGTACGCGCAAATGAGGAATAACTACAACCGTGCTTACAGTGCCTGCCTGGAAGGTCGCGGTTACACGGTGAAATAAGCGGTCACATCGAGGACAAGGAGGAGCATTGCCATGAAACGATTAGGATTCTTCATCATCGCGGCCATTGTCTGTTCGATGCCTGCCCTTGGTGACGCCGCAGGCTTCGACGGTTCCGCCCCCCTTCTATGCGCGTTCACGAGGGCGTCCGAGTGCACCGAGGCGGACGGGTGCAGGGATGCCACGTTCGAGAATGTGAACCTGCCCCGGTTCGTGAAGATCGACGTGCAGAAGAAGCTGTGGACGACTCTCGGTGAAAGCGGCAGAACAACGACGATACAAAGTGTGAAGGAACTGGATGACAAGCTTATCATGCAGGGAGCTGAGGAGGCGAGAGAGGGCGTCAGGGACGGTGTCGGGTGGTCCGCCGCGATAATGGAAGACTCGGGGAATCTCGTGCTGACAGGATCGGGAGATGATGTGGCCTTCATCATCTTCGGGGTCTGCACAACACTGTAGATCATTGCCTTGTACGAATTAGGAAAGCGAGTCTCTAGGCGGGGATACCTAGCAATCCGTCTGTCCTGACCGTGAAAGTAAAGGAGGTCTTAGTGATATCGACAAGAAAGATCCTCAGAAATGTGGCTGTGTTGTCTTTGGTTGCGGTGATGACCGCGTCCCTGATGGGCTGCGTCCTTGCAATCCCGGCGGCGATATCCTATTTCAAAGGGCCCAACACCATCGTAGCGGCAGCCGAGGTCGATGTCCCTGCTGATGAGGTTTACAAGACAGTCCTTCGCGAGGCTGAGCGCACAGGTCCCGACATAAAGATAGTGAAGAGGAACGACCCGGAGCGGTTGATAGACATCACTGACGGCGTACAGACGGCTACGGTGAAAGTCTCGGAGGAAGGACGGAAAGAGACGGAAATAATTGTTGTCGCGACCGCGGTGGAGCGGGAAAAGGACAAGGAGCTGTCGTTGAGGGTCATCAATCACCTCTGCGCTGCTACCGGTGAGACGTGTGAGATCAGGGGGAAGTGAAGACAGGCAGGCCGGGTACACAGCCTCGAAGTCAGGTCGGCGCTGAGAAGAGTCGGGTAGAGGGATGAGATCGAACGTGCAGAACCCTGTCCGGGGAATTCCACCCCGGACGAGCCGGAGGAGAGGATGAGTATAAGGGATGTTGGTGTGCGTATAGTGTCGTATCTAGTTGCCGTGCTGATGGCAGTGCCGCCGGGTACATTCGCGCAGGAGCCTGCGGGGCAGCCGGTGTTCAAGCAGGAGGAGCTCGACCAGTTGCTTGCACCGATCGCCCTTTACCCCGACGAGGTGGTTTCACAGGTGCTCATGGCCTCGACGTATCCGTTGGAGGTCGTTCAGGCCGATCGCTGGATGAAGCAAAACAAGGACCTGAAGGGCGATGCGCTTGCCGCAGCACTGGAGCAGCAGCCGTGGGACCCGAGCGTGAAGTCACTCGTCCAGTTTCCTCAGGTGCTGGATATGATGAACGACAGGCTTGACTGGACGCAGAAAGTGGGGGATGCGTTCCTTGCTCAGCAGAAGGATGTCATGGACACCGTCCAGAAGTTGAGGTGGAAGGCGGAGGATCAGGGCAATCTGAAGACTACCAACGAGCAAAAGGTGATCGTCGAGAAGGAGACACAAACCATC
The DNA here is from genome assembly GCA_050257935.1 of Chloroflexota bacterium. Lineage (GTDB taxonomy): Bacteria > Nitrospirota > Thermodesulfovibrionia > Thermodesulfovibrionales > Dissulfurispiraceae > JBLMXV01. The sequence continues at coordinate 12,139 of JBLMXV010000021.1, read as the reverse complement.
ATCATTCAGCCCGCGAATCCTGAGGTCGTGTATGTGCCCGTCTATAACCCCACAGTGGTCTATGGTCCGTGGTGGTATCCCGCCTATCCCCCTTATTACTACTACCCGCCTGGATACGTAGCAGGGGCTGCTCTGTTTTCGTTCGGCGTCGGTATCGCCCTGGGCGCCGCGTGGGGCTGGGCATGGGGTGGGTGCAACTGGGGCCACCGCAATGTGGACATAAACATCAACAGAAACATCAATTTCAACAGGAACATCAACCGAGACAGATACAGGAGGGACTTCGAGAGAGTAGGGCATTTCGATCGTTCCGGCAGGGGTCAGTGGCAGCATGACGCGTCCCACAGGAGAGGGGTTTCGTACCGTGACCAGGCGACGGCTCAGAGGTTCAACAGGGGCGCATCGGCAGACATGGTCAGGGCCCGTGAGAACTTCCGCGGCAGGGCGGAGGCGGGCAGAATGGATCTTTCCCGCGGCGGCGCAAGCCAGTTCAGAGGCCGTGATTTCCAGGACAGGCGAGGATTTGAGAGCCGTGGCAGTGCCCAGGCACGGGAGTCCTTCCAAGGCCGTGACAGGGCCCAGACCCGAGAGGCTTTCCAGGGCCGTGGCAGTGCCCAGACACGGGAGTCCTTCCAAGGCCGTGACAGGACCCAGACCCGGGATATGAGGAGCCGCGATTTTTCGAGCCGCGGGGGCGCGTTTGACGGTGCGGACCGAGGAGGTTCCGCAAGAGACTTTAGTAGTCGCGGACAGTCAAGCCGTGAAAGCATGTCCCGGGGCGGCAGCTTCGGCGGTGGCTCGCGCAGCAGCGGGGGATTTAGCGGAGGTTCGCGTGGTGGCGGTAGCTTCAGCGGAGGCTCGCGTGGTGGCGGCGGAGGCTCACGTGGCGGCGGAGGGGGAGGCCGCAGGTGATGACATGGGCCGCGCTCACTATCGAACACGCAAGGATTTAAGATGGAGGTTAGAAAAATGACGCTATCGAGATTCAAGATATCTTCTTCCACTGTTACTGGCTTGATTGCCATCACAGTCTGTGTAGCCGCCACACTCATTGTCGTGGCTGAGTCATATGCGGCCTCTCCCAAGAAGACGCAGAAGACCTTCGCTTCGCCGGAGGCTGCGGTAGAGGATCTGATCAGTGCACTCCGGAGCAATGACGAACGGGCGCTCGCGTCTCTGTTTGGGCTGGGCTGTAACGACCTGATCTCATCCGGTGACAAAGTGTATGACAGGAACAAGCGAGAGTCCTTCGTCAAGAGATACGAGGAGTCTCACAGTCTCGAGCAGGATGGGCCTGATAAGGTTGTGCTGCGCACGGGCCCGCAGAACTGGCCCATGCCCATACCGATTGTGAAAAGAGGCGACAAGTGGGTATTTGATACGAAGGCGGGGAGAGAGGAAATCATAGACCGTCGAATCGGAAAGAACGAGCTTTACACCATCCAGACCTGCCTGGCCATTGTCGACGCCCAACGTGAATATGCGATGGAGGACCGCGAGGGTAACGGCCTGCTCGAATATGCACAGAAGTTCGGGAGCGACAAGGGGAAAAAGAACGGACTCTACTGGAAGACTCAGGAAGGTGAAGAGCCCAGTCCTCTCGGTGAACTCGTGGTCAAGGCCAAGGCCGAGGGTTACTCCCACAAAGATGCTAAGGGCAGACCGGTACCCTACCACGGCTATTTCTACCGGATCCTGAAAGCCCAGGGCAAGGATGCACCCGGCGGTGCCTTTGACTATGTGGTGAATGGGCACATGATCGGGGGCTTCGCCCTTGTGGCGTATCCTGCGAAATACGGCGTCTCCGGCGTGATGACCTTTATCGTCAACTACGACGGCGTGGTCTACCAAAAAGACCTCGGACCAAAGACCGACAAGACCGCCAGTGCGATGAAGGTCTACAATCCTGACAGCACGTGGGAAAAGGTGGACGAGGCGATTGTGGCCAATATCAGGTGATAAACCTTATGCGTTAGGTTTCGGGGCGGAGCGCCTTCACTTCGCCCCCCCAGGCATGGTCGTCGGTAAAATGCCTGGTGTATGAGGTCACATCATCCGGGAAGAGACAGTCAACGGGGGCATCAACAGAGCAGAGGATGGGGCGGGATAAGCGAGGAGGGAGCCGGGCCATCTAATCATCAGGCAAGGTGGCCCAGAGCAGGGAGGATGATATGGCAAAGCCCGTGCATGAATCCCTCATGCCAAGGGCGCCTATCCAGTGCATCACCGACCCACTGCGGTCGTTTCTGAACATCGAAGCCGCAAGCGGTGCCGTGCTTCTCGTCGCTACGGTCGCAGCCCTTGCGCTGGCAAACTCTCAGCTTTCCTCCTGGTTCCTGGCACTCTGGAAGACCCCCCTGGAGTTCACCTTCGGTTCTTTCGGGATGCGACATTCGCTGCAGCATTGGATCAACGACGGCCTCATGGCTATCTTCTTTTTCGTTGTAGGTCTCGAGGTAAAGCGCGAGTTGGTCATGGGAGAACTCCGCAACCCCAGGGTTGCCGCACTTCCGATCGTGGCTGCAGTCGGGGGAATGGTCGTGCCGGCCCTTGTCTACCTTGCAGTCCTTCAGGACGCGCCGGGCGATAGTGGATGGGGAATCCCTATGGCGACCGACATCGCCTTCGTGGTCGGGTGCCTTGCCGTTCTCGGTTCGAGGGTACCCGTGGGACTCAGGGTCATGGTGCTCTCCCTCGCCATCGCCGACGACATAGGCGCCATCATCGTAATAGCCATCGGTTATACCGCTAATTTGAACCTTGCGGCGCTGGCACTGGGATTGGCCGGTATTGCCTCAGGCTTTAGTCTCATGCGAGTCGGCGTGCGCAGCCTGGCTGTCTATCTCGTTCTCGCTGTGTTCGTCTGGGCTTGCATCCACGAGTCGGGAATTCACGCGACCATTGCAGGGGTGGTATTCGGTCTCGTGACTCCGGCAAAGGCATGGGTCAGCGAAACCAGGCTAGGATCCATTGTGGATCGGACGGTGCACTTCATGCGGGGAGAGGGCTGGACGACGTCGGACCACCGTTACGCCATCATGCGGGAACTCGAAGTCGCCACACGGAAGAGTCTCTCGCCATTGGAACGGTTCGAAACAGAACTTCACCCCTGGGTCGGATTTGTCATCGTCCCGCTCTTCGCCCTCGCCAACGCCGGGGTGGCGGTTCGGGCTTCGGAGTTCGGCAGTCCCGTTGCCCTTGCCGTTGCGCTGGGACTGATCGTTGGCAAGCCGCTGGGCATCATCTTGTCCAGTTGGCTCGCGGTGCGTACCGGTCTTGCCAGTCTTCCTGAAGGGGTCGGGTGGGGGGCGATAGCGGGCAGTGGGCTTCTGTGCGGAATCGGGTTCACGATGGCGATGTTCGTCGCATCGTTGGCCCTGGATGCTTCTCTCCTGGACCCAGCGAAGATCGGGGTCATGATCGGTTCTGCGGTGAGCGCGCTCATCGGCTTTGCGATACTGCACTTCTCTTTGCCGCGCCGCGACGAACAGGTAGAAGAACAAATGATATGCGAAAGATAATGAAACGCAGCCCTTCGTGATCGCACCACACAGCTGACCTATCGTAGGAGGAGACGGTGAATATCCGGGGATTTTCGATCCTGATCTTGGGCATCGTGTTGCTGACCATGATGAGTGATCCGGTTCCTGCCTCTGCCCGGAGCACTGTAGCTGTTCAGGAGATAAGGGGATATATCGGCCTGAAGGATGGACCCACTGTTTACAAAATACCGAATCTCAAACGGGGAGAGGTCATCTATGTGTACGGGAATGGGATCTCCGGTGACTTCGACCCCTTGGTAGCGCTGCTGAAACCATCCGTCCCGTTTGAGACTGTCCTCAACGAGGTGATTCCTCGCCTCAATAGTGTTCTCAAAGAGGGACAGGACCCTCTGGTGGTGATCCCGGAGGCCCTGAATGAAGTTTCTCTCGTTTGGAATGACGATTATGGCAAGAGCTACAGTGCGGGGTTGCGCTACAGAGTCGAGAAAAGCGGCGATTACGAGTTTCTCGTGGGGAGCACCATCCAACGCGCCACATCCGGGCGGTTTCGGCTCCTCGTCGGAGTGAACGCACCCAACGTTCTGAGCGGGAAGGCAAGAGCCAGGGGGAGACCGTTCGTGCTCGCCGTGAAATCTGCTCCGTTCGCGGGCGAGCGCGCATCTGAGGCGGAGGGATCGATCTCCAAGGGAAAATCCTTCAGGTTCTATCCGTTGGAAGACATTCGTTCGGGAGAGACGCTCTACCTCCGCGTAGAAGCGACGTCGGGGTCTCTCAAACCTGTCATCACCCTCTACGATTTTGCCGATAAGCCTATAAAGAACGCAAACTTTGCGGGTCAGGAGTCAAAAGCGGTGATGCAGTACACCTTCGACAAGCCTGCGCGACACTACAGAATACGAGTGTCAGGACGGCAGCCCAACGGAACGGTTACCGAGGGGACGTATCGCCTGTTCGTCGGCATTGGTGTACCGGAGATCCTTTCGGGAGAAAAGCCGCCTGCTGTGCGGAGTGCCCTGAAGGAACCGATTCGGGTGAAGATCGGACTCAAGATGCAGCAGATCACCACGGTGGACCAGAAGGCCGAGAACTTCGGTGTGGTAGCGACGCTGATGATGAAGTGGCATGACCCGGCCCTCGCGTTCAATCCGGACAAGATCGAACAACGCCTCAAGCTCTATCCAGGCGAAAGTTTCTCCCATGAGATGAGCAGCAGAGCCATTCCATGGCCCGATTTCACCATTTATAACCAGCAGGGAAACCGCTGGGTCCAAAATCGTGCCGCGGCAGTCTTTTCAGACGGGAGTGCGATATATTTGGAGCGCTTCTCGACACTGCTGCAGGCCCCCGACTTCGATTTCCGCAGGTTCCCATTCGATACTCAGAAGTTCTTCATTCGGGTCGATTGCCTAAACCCCGAGTGGATTTTCGTGTTCGAGCCGATGGAGGGATACAGCGAGGCGGGCAAGCAACTCGGCGAGGAAGAATGGGTCGTCACGGCATTCGACGCCAGCATCGCCACTTCCGATTTCGCGGAGAGGCCTGTGTCGAGATTTAACTTCCGCTTCGACGCAAAGAGGCACCTCGAGTATTACATAATCCGCATCTTTCTGCCCATATTGATCATCCTTACCGTCTCATGGGTTCTCTTCTTCCTCAAGGACTATGGCAAGCGGATAGAGGTGGCAGGCGCCAACCTGCTGCTCTTCATCGCCTTCAACTTCACCATCTCCAGCGACCTGCCCCGCCTGGGCTATATCACCTTCATGGACGCGATCCTCATCAGCGCCTTCATTGTGACAGCGCTGGTGCTGATATTGTCCGTTGTACTGCAGAGGCTGGCAGCAGACAACAAAGAAACCCTTGCCCGGCGAATTGATACGTATGTGGTGAGGTGGCTGTACCCGGCCGCTTACGTCGGCGCAGTCCTGCTCGTGTATCATCTGTTCGGTTAATTCCCCTTGTAACTGTAACCGGGGACGCCGGTTGCGGGCCCTTGTATTGCGACCTCCCTGTAATTACTGATAGAATAGCGCTCAGGCGGCGTCTCCTGTATGTGCCACAGGTGACCGGGCCCTAGGACCGTGCAGAGGTGACAATATGAGAAGAGCGGTCATCACCGTGGCTGTGCTTGTGTGCAGTATCCTGGCGTACAGCGACTCATTCGCTCAATCCCGGAAGATCCCCCCACCACTCCTCGATGTTGTCACGTCCGAGATAAAGAGCCTTTTTGCGAGAGTGGACCTGCTCATGTCGAGCGCTGCGACAAGGATCGCAGGGAAGGGACTGGCGAGTGAGGAGTCCAGGCAGATCGTGCGAGAACTCTGCTCCGAGATTCCGCAGGCGACGCTCTGCGCTGTGACAGACATCCAAGGTCTGGTTACAATCATCGAGCCGGAGAAATACAGCCGATACCAGGGAACAAATGTCATCGGGCAGAAGTACGTCGCAATGACGCTCTCTAATGCGATACCGGTCCTCAGCAAGTCCTTCAGGAACGAAGAGGGCTTCTTCGGCGTCTTCTTCGCGTATCCGATCGTCTCTCCGAGTGGAACACCCGAAGGTGCTGTTCTCGTTCTCTTCAGGCCGGACCGTTTCATCGGTGAAGCGGTCAGACGAACCCCGATGTACATTCCCGTCGAAATAGCAGTGCTCCAGGAGGACGGGACGGTCCTGTACAGCGCCACTCCGGCGGATGTCGGACGGAATGTATTCTCAGACCCCGACACCCAAGGATACAGGCAGCTCATTTCACTTGCATGGCGTGTGAAGAAAGAACCTTCAGGAACCGGCTCTTACATTCCCGCGAGGAGCCGCTCCGAGAAGCCTGTCAAGAAGCTTGCATACTGGGAGACAGCGGCTTTATACGGCACGGAATGGAGAGTGCTGCTGCTGAAGCAGGAGGAGCAGGAAATTGTCTACGGACCAAAGGTCGAGAAGAAACCCGACTTCCCCGCTTTTGACCGTTCGCTGAGGGCTTTCTGCAAGAACCCCGAGACGGTCCGTGAGGTCTCAGCCGGCGATACCCGCGCAGTGACAACCCTGTTCCGTTCGTTCTACGACCGGAACAAGGGGCTGTATTCACTTCAGTTCGTGAACCCAAGCGGGATCAATCTCTTCGGATATCCGCGCGAGAACAGCCTCACGAATTACAACTTCTACGAGCGGAGAGATCCCCACGACGAGCAGCTCCTTGCCGGCATCCGAGAAAAGAAGGAGGTCGTCTTCGAAAAAACGCTCGTGGAGGGGGGAACGGGCCGTTTCTTTGTGTGTCCCGTCTTCAAGGATACCGAATACCTGGGATCTATCTACTCGGTGATAAGGTTGAAGTAAACCAGTATTTTTCATAAGGCACATCGCATGAACCAGTTGTTCGTTATAGCGCTTCTCAAATGGGCATCCGTTGCGTGGGCCGGGGTAGTCACGATGATGCTCGTCGCCTCCGCGATGGCAAGTATCTTCTTAACTGACAGTTTTGGGGAAGGGTTCATGAGGCTCACGCAGGTGTACGGCGGCCTGGCGCGCGTGGGATATGACGAAGAAGCCGATTCGGGTATGATTCTCGGCAACGCAATAGTGGTTCTGTTGCTCTATTTCCCCGCGTTCGTGCTGTACGCCTTCCATGAAAACTACCGAAAGGGGCAGGAGAGGGGCAGACGGTAGGGCCGCCGCGTTCGCCGCGGCGTCACAAACCGCCTGCCCGGTATCTACTCGCGAGAATAAGTAATCTTCTTCATCCCGCCGTCACACGAGCCGACAACCTTCTGGTCTTTGACCTCATCGGCAGGAACGATCTCCAGGGTGTACCCCTTGACACCCTTTGCGTCCAACTTGGCTGCAATCTCCGCCTTCAGCTCCTCGCAGGGCTTGATCTGCGCCAGAGCCGGCGAGCAGAGCAATACCGCCGCTACCCCCATAGAAAGCGCGATGCGTGTCATACTCTCCCTCCTTTCGTCATGCAAGATATCTCTCCCGTGTGCCCCAGGAAAATCCTGGCTCCACATAATTCACAAATCACGTCGTCTGAGTCAAGCCAGGTCGGATTCCGCAGATGACTGTTACAGTTGTCAGATGAACGGCGACCGCTTCGTCACTTCTCGAAAAGCTTCTTATACTGACCGTAGCCCTCTTTCTCGAGATCCTCCTTCGGGATGAAGCGGAGGGACGCCGAGTTCATGCAGTACCTCAGCCCAGTCGGCTGCGGCCCGTCTTTGAAGACATGGCCGAGGTGGGAGTCGCCATGCTTGCTTCTCACCTCGGTGCGCCTCGTGAAAAAACTCCAGTCCGACTTCTCGACGATGTTGGCGGGCTCGAGTGGCTTCGTGAAGCTCGGCCATCCCGTACCGGAATCGTACTTATCCAGCGATATGAAAAGGGGTTCCCCCGAAACGATGTCCACGTAAATCCCCTCGTGCTTGTTGTCCCAGTATTCGTTCTTGAAGGGAGGCTCGGTGCCGTCCTCCTGGGTCACCTTGTATTGCATGGCGGTGAGCCTTTTCTTGAGTTCATCCTTCGAAGGCTTCTGATATGACCTCTGACCAGTCGTGGTGCTGCCCTTTTGTTCCATCTCTTCCCCCCATATTTTCTTAAGATACTGATCGCGGCCCGAGTTGTACCTGTAAAACTTGTAGCGGATCGGGTTTTTCTTGTAATAGTCCTGATGATACTCTTCCGCCTTGTAGAAGATGGATGCCTTGATGATCTCCGTGACGACGGGCTTGCCGAACCTGCCCGACCTGTTCATCTCCTCCTTAGACTTCTCGGCAAGCCGCTTCTGGCCGTCGTTGTGATAAAAGATTGCGCTCCGGTACTGGGAACCTCTGTCGACGAACTGGCCGTTGGGGTCAGTGGGATCGATCTGCCTCCAGAAGACATCCAGAAGCTTCGCGTAGGTGATCCTGTTCGGATCGAAGGTGATCTCCACGGCCTCTACATGACCCGTTTTGCCGGCTGAGACTTCCTCGTAAGTCGGGTTGGCCTTGTGACCGCCTGTGTACCCGGAAATCACCTCCACGACTCCGTCAAGCTTCTCGAAGGGGGGTTCCATACACCAGAAACAGCCGCCTGCAAAGGTTGCCTTCTCAAGCGTAGTCTGTCCGTATCCCGGGGCAGAGACACAAAGAACCGCTGCGGCAACCAATATGAGCCTCATGATCGTTGTCATCATAGCCTCCTCTCAGGAGTCTGCCACTCACGGCACACTCTTGAACTTCGTAAGACCTCAAACTGCATGTCAGGACCTTTCTCAATCAGACACTGTAAGGACCTTTTTTTATGTTATCATGAAACCGCAGTGTGCTACATGACGGGAGGATTTGATTGCGATCATTCACGACCGTTCTCATAGTGTTCATGCTTTCTTTGCTCTCAGGGTGTAGCCACAGGACCGGACATGGTGAGACTCCTCTTCAGGTGGTGCCCTATGTCGACATAGAGCGGTATATGGGCACCTGGTATGAAATAGCGAGGTATCCCCATCGGTTCCAGAGGGGATGTGTCGCCAGCACGGCAACGTACGGCCTGCGCGACGACGGTGATGTAGACGTACTCAACCGGTGCAGGCTCAAGAGCCTGGATGGAGAGATTTCGTTTGCGAAGGGACGAGCGAGGGTCGTGGACAGGACGACGAACGCGAAGCTGGAGGTGAGTTTCTTCAGGCCTTTCTGGGGCGATTATTGGATCATTGACCTTGACGAGCAGTACCGTTACGCTGTTGTCGGCCATCCGTCCAGGAAGTATCTCTGGGTCCTGAGCCGTTCTCCTGCCATGGATGAACAAATATACGGGAAAATCCTCGACGGACTTGTGAGACAATTGTACGATGTAACCAAACTCATAAAGACCCCTCAGGTGGAGGCTGCCGGCTATTGATCTCCTTAGGAGTACGCAGAGGTGGTAAGGGCCGTTGAAGGCGGCTCCGGAACGTTTCAGTCGATCGAAGAGGACATGCTAGGGATCGACCACTGCGGGTCCGGATACATGCAGGCGGAAAACTGGAAACTTACCCGCGAATACAGTGCGGTCATCAGCATGCACCATGCGAAGGAAATGCCACAACGCTTTCCCGATGACTGGAAGGCGATGATCGACGTTGTGAAGGTGGCAGATGATCTCGCTGCCTTTTCGGGCGCCGGCTACAAGAGGGCGGTGGATCTGAAGGACGTCCCATGTCAGAGACTCGGCCTCGACACAGGCGTTATGCATGACATCCTGTGGCGGACTAACGACATGTACGAGGAGTACTGGAAAGTCCTCCTGGGCGGGACCGGCGATGCCGACAGCGAGGCTTGAGACCTGCCGGCTCGACCTGTTCGCGGGAGCGTCAGGGCGGAGGCACCGGTTGGAATGTCCTTTCGCCACCCGCACTCTAGCTACGAAGGTTTGATTTCGGCCTAGTCGGCGCCCAATTCCCTTGCCCTCTTCACGAAGGCTCGATAGCTTTCCTCGGGGTTTTCCGTGAGGAATATCCTGCTTCCCACGCAGGCGCTATCGACGCCCAGATCATGAAAGGCGTTGAGATTATCGAGCGACACCCCACCGTCGACGGTTATCGTCCTGCCAGGGAACATAGGCCTGGCCTCGGCAATCTTTTCGAGCACCTCCGATTTGAAGGGGCTGCCATAGCAGCAAGGGTCCACAGTGAGGAAGAGGAGCGTGTCAGCGCACTCAAGAGCCATCCGAACGTCCTCTATCGCCGTTTCGGGTTTGATCGCCAGCCCTGCAGAGAGTCCCCTCTCCTGGATTGACGCTACCGCTTCGGCATGATTGCCGTCGGCCTCGACATGGAATATGATTCTCCTTAGTCCGGGGTGTTTTATTCCTTCAATGTGAGGAAGCGGGTCGCGCACCATGAGATGGACCTCAAAGGCAAGGGAGGTTTCGATCGAATTGAGCCGCTCCGGAGGAAAACTCTTCGTCGGGACGAAATCCCCGTCCATGAGGTCAATCTGAACATAATCGGCGAATTTCTCCGCCTTCCTCAGCCGATCGACAAAGTCATCGAAGTCTTCGGCAAGCAACGAAGGGACTATCTTCACGTCCGCGCCTCCTTCGAAACACAAGATATATGGAGACCCGCCTCACGGTCGAGGATGAAGGAGAGTGTGCCTTTTTCCGGATTTACGAGGGACGCGGGAAGAGACGGATCGCGATCCGACACGATGCGATTGACAATATCTGCCTTGTGTCCCCCTATGACAAGGAAACAGACGTTCCTCGCATTGTTGAGCACCGGCAGTGTCAGCGTTATCCTATCGTGCCTGGCCTCTCCCGATAGTACGGGAACCGCCGTCCGCTGCTCCTCCAGCAAGGCCGGGGTGCCCGGGAAGAGAGATGCCGTGTGGCCGTCTTCCCCAATTCCAAGCAGGATAAAATCAAAGCAAGGAAATTCGCCCGGCAACGGATTGAAGAAGGCGCGGATGTCTTGCTCGTAGTTCTCGGCGGCACCGGTGAGCGTGACTCTCTCCGTTATGACTGCGTGCACATTCGACTCCGGGATAGGCACATTGTCAAGGAGAGTTTCCCGCATCATGCGGTAGTTACTTGCCTTGTCATCACGGGGCACGAAACGCTCGTCTACCATAAAGAGGTGCGTGTTATTCCAGAGCGCCGCACTTGTGAGTCCGGGTAGTGCAGCGTAGAAATGAGTTGGCGTGTTGCCTCCCGACAGAGCCGCGGCGAATCTCCCTCTTTCCTCTATCGACATTGTGGCGATGCCCTGCCATTCTCGAGCGAGGTAGCGCGAGATCTCCTCATAGCCAGGGAAGACGAAGACGGTCCTCTTACCGGCACGGTGGAGATCCCGATGAGACTTCACGACCGATACCTTATTCATCTCCAGACCACCTTATAAAGGAACTTTCAAACGCCTGTGAAGATCGAGAAGAACGGACTCTGAGTTATATTCAATCGCATTCATAAAGGCTTTGAGACGCTCTGCCTGCCGTTCTACGGAGCTAAGCGATGAGACTATTCCAGTCTCGGGAGAAAAGCTCCATCCCCTTGTCTGTAAGTTCGTGACGGATGTCGTATTCTCCCCACTGTTTCGTCAGGGGAATCTCCCCGTACTGCATCGCCTTCAATGACTTGGTGTCATAGACGAAGTCGTCGCCAGGAACCGGGAGCCCCTTTTGAGCCCACTCCTTGAGAATCGAGAAGGGCGAGGTGATGATGTCAGAGCCGAGCCTGAGGGCATAGAGGAAGTGATCCATGCTCCTCACGCTCGCGGTAAGGACCTCCACATGACCATCCCCTCCGTGGTACATCTTCAGGACGTTCGCGATGAGGTCCATGCCGTTCTCACCCTTGTCGTCGAGACGGCCTATGAAGGGCGACACGAATACATGTCCCCTCTTTGCGCCGCGCGTCGCCGCATAGACCGCTGCAGCCTGCCCCTGAGAGAAACAGAGGGTCATATTAACGCGCAGGCCTTCCTTCACCGCCTGCTCGGCGGCCTTCAGGCCCTCCTTCGAAGTGGGAAATTTTATGTGCGCATTCGGTATCCAGGAGAACATCTCCCTCCCTTGCTCCAGCATTTGCGCAGAGGACGTGCCAGCATCGGCATACACTTCCACGGAAATCGAGCCCTGCGGGATCAGGCCGGAGAGCTCTTTCACCACCCCCCTGTAAAAGTCGAGAAT
>JBLMXV010000020.1:0-6060 GCA_050257935.1 Chloroflexota bacterium | reverse complement strand
AGGGAAGGGCTTCACCCCGCTGCGCTGCGGTTACCTGCTCTCGCGTGTCACACGCCTGTTTCATTCGTACTCTTCCAGGTCTTCCTCGGAGAGACCGAAATAGTGGCCGACCTCGTGCATGACGGTCTTCTGAATCTCCTCGACTAGATCCTCTTCTGACTCGCAGATCTGTTCGAGGTTGTGCTTGAACAGTGTGATGACATCGGGCAAAGGGGGAGGGATGTCGAGCAACCCTCCTCTTTCGGTATAGGCAACCCCCCTGAACAGTCCGAGGAGTTCGTCCCTGCGAGCGCCTGTGCTTCTCGCATCCTCCCGGCTCGGGTAGTCTTCAACGACTACAGTGATGTTCGTGAAGTACTCTTTAAATTCTTCGGGCAGGGTTGTGACGGCTTCTTCCGCGAGCTTCTCGAAGCGCTCTCTGGTGATCCTGAACGACATGCCTGTATTGTAACGCAAGAGCAGTCACCTGAACGGCACCCGGCTCAGGCGATGACCTTACCTCGACGTTGCATAAACAACGCGCCCATGAATGTTCTGCTTTGAAACGATAGGGTTTGTCCTACAGTATGATATACTTGTGGCACGGGCCGGGGGCGGCGCCATCGGCCGCATGTGCCGCTTCACTGATGAAGCCGGCATGACAAGAATCGCAAATCAGCCAGGAAAGGAGGTGACTTTGATGAAGAAGGTTGTCGCAATAGTTCTCGCCCTCGTCATGGTTTTCTGCATGACCTCTCTTGCAGCCGCTGCGGGATGGGATAAGTGCAAGGGTTGCCATACGGACGCGGGCAAGCCGGGTCCTTCGAAGGCTACCCTCACGGCGAAGTTCAAGACGGCAGACGAGTTCATAAAGGCTGCGAAGGAATCCAAGAATCCGATGATGAACAACTTTAAGAAGGACGATGACCTCAAGGCCGCTGCGAAAGACCTCGGCCTGAAGTAGTATGGCGACGGGGATGGAGCGACCTCTTCCGTCCCCGTCTGCACTTGTCTGCATTCGCCGGCCGCCGGATTACTGCCTGAACATCACTCACATCCTCTGCCCCGTCCATCTCCCGAGTAGTCCTTCCACGGAACGCTTCCACTGAGCGGCGCCTTTCACGAGAAAGCCTATTCTGTTACCGTCTCTGGTGTGAATCACCAGGTGCGAAGCCCCGGTGCCTGTTGAAAAGCCTCGGAAGGAATTTGTGACGTCGAGGCGGGTGACGTTTGTGAGCGGGATCTCGGTCCCTTCGCCGAATATCTTCTGAAACAGGATCCGCCTGTCCGTGACACAGATGACACCGTTGCCTTTCGCCCTTCCATACGTGAAATCGGAGCCGCGGAAATTCGTAGAAGCGGGGCCGAGCATGATGGTCTCCCCCTGTCGCACGCATGCGTGCCTCATTTCCGCAGCCGTCCTCTCCAGACGGTGCCTCAGCCACAGGAGCAGGACGATCCAGGCGACGACCGGAATCAATGCGATTCCGAGCATAAACAGAATCATACGCATGACGGAAGAGGCCTTCGCCCGGCCCTACGTCTCGCAGACCAGGCTGTCGATCTCCTTCGTGAAGGTTTCATAGTTCACGGAGTAGTCGATGGGGCACTCGATGACGACCAGTCTTTTTCGGGAGAACGCGTCTCTGAGGATCTCGGAGAGGTCGTCTCCCTCCTTGAGTTTCATTCCCACAGCTCCATAGCTCTCCGCATACCTCGCGAAGTCGGGGTTGGAGTAATCGAGTCCGAAACTCCTCAGGCCCATGTTCCTCTGCTTCCACTTTATGAAACCGAAGGCATTGTCATTGAGCACGAGCACGACGATGGGGACATTGCAGCGAAGGGCCGTCTCGAGTTCCTGCGAGTTCATCATGAAGCCGCCGTCGCCCACGACGGAAAGAACGTTCCTCGTAGGATAGAGCATCTTTGCCGCTATGCCAGAGGGAAGTCCTGCGCCCATCGACGCGAGAGCGTTGTCGCACAGGAAGGTATTGGGCTTGTAGGTCCTGTAATGGCGGGCGAACCACAGCTTGTAGATTCCGTTGTCCAGGGTGAGTATGTCAGCCTCGGCGAGGACATCGCGGACGTGCCGGACTACCTCTTGAGGCGTTGGGGGGTACCCCCGCTCGATCACGGGAGAAAGCTTTCTTTCGAGGAATTCGCGGACCTCGCCGAACACGCGGCCCTCTCTCCTTTCGACCCTGCCCCGCAGTTGCTGAAGCGAGTGGGAGATGTCGCCGACAAGCTCTACATCGGGGCTGTAGTACTTGTCGACCTCTGCCTCGACGAAGTCAATGTTGATGATCTTCTTGTCCAGCCCCCTGTTCCAGAGATATGGCGGGTACTCCACGATGTTATCTCCTATGGTGATGATCAGGTCCGCCCTTTCGATGGCGCAGCTCACGTAGTCGCGCCGGTGGATCCCGATCGCAAAGAGACTATACTCCGATTCGTCGCTTATGACGCCCTTGCCCATCTGGGTGTGGACTACGTATATCCCTGCCTTTTCGATGAATTCCATCAGTCGCTTCGTAATCAGCTTCCGGTTCGCCCCCGATGAAAGGATAATCAGAGGACGATGAGCCTGATTGATGAGGGTCGCAGCCCTTTCCACAGCCTTATGATCAGGACCTGGCCTGCGGACGTACCCCCTCGCCTGCACGGGCGCATCGGTATCGCTCGAAGCCACATCCTCAGGCAGTTCGATATGAACCGCACCGGGCCGTTCGGCCTGTGAGAGCTTGAACGCATTCCGCACTACGGTGGGAACCGTGCCCGGGTCTGCTATGGAGAACGACGCCTTGGTGATCGGCCTCATCAGGTTCACTACATCGATCAGCTGGAACCTCGCCTGCCAGTTGTCCCTCAGGGCCTTTTGCCCGGAGATGGAGACGAGGGGGGCGCCGATGAGTTGAGCGTGGGCGATGCCGGTGACGAGGTTTGTGGCTCCCGGACCCAAGGTGGCGAAGCAGACGCCGGCTTTCCCGGTGAGCCGGCCATATGTGGCCGCCATGAAAGCCGCGGCCTGCTCGTGGCGGGTGATAACGACCCTGATCTCCGACCTGCGCAGGGATTCGAGCAGGTCCAGGGTTTCCTCGCCTGGCAGACCGAAGACATACTCGACTCCTTCTTCCTCGAGTTGTCTCACAAAGAGGTCAGAGGCTTTCATGACTCATTCCTGCATCACCACGGTCTTGACGTTCACGAATTCCTTAAGGCCGTAGTGAGACAACTCCCTCCCCACCCCGGACTTCTTCACTCCGCCGAAGGGCAGGCGAGGATCGGACTTCACGATATCATTGATGGCCACGAACCCCGCATCTATCGCCTTCGCGAGCTTCTCGGCTCGTCTATGGTTGCTGCTCCAGACTGAGGCTCCAAGGCCGAAGGGTGTGTCATTCGCCCGAAAAACCGCCTCAGCCTCGGTCTTCACCACGATAATCGGCGCGATCGGCCCGAACACCTCCTCGGTAACGACCTTCATGTCAGCCCGCGCATTGAGCACGACACACACCGGGAAGAAGAGCCCCTTTGTAAAGGAGTGCCCCATATCGACGATCTCTGCCCCTTTCTCCCTTGCATCCTCCAGTTGGACGCGCAGGGTTTCGAGGATTTCCCTCTTCGCCACGGGCCCGATATCGGTCTCGTGATCCATGGGGTCGCCCATCCTCAGCTGCCTCAGGTGCTCGATGAATCTCTCGGTGAATTCGTTCGCCACTTTCTTCATTACGATGAAGCGCTTCGCAGCGATGCAACTCTGGCCGCCATTGACCGTCCGCGCCTTCGCCGCGGCTGCGGCCGCCCTATCGACGTCAGCATCATGAAGAACGATGAAAGGGTCCGAGCCGCCGAGCTCCAGGACGACCTTCTTGATTCTCCTTCCCGCCGCTCCGCCGACCTGCTCACCGGCAGCGTTGCTTCCCGTCAGGGAGACGGCGTCAACACTGTCGTCCTCAATGAGCTTCAAAGCCGCGCGCGAGTCGATCAGCAGCGTCGAAAAGACTCCTTCGGGGAAGCCTGCCTCCCGGAACATCTCCTCTATGGCGAGAGCGCAGGAGGGGACATTCGAAGCATGCTTGAGAAGACTGCAGTTTCCTGCAGCAATCGCGGGGACAGCGAACCTGAAGGGCTGCCAGAAAGGAAAGTTCCATGGCATGATCGAGAGAACGACCCCGAGGGGCTGAAACATGACGTAGCTCTTCTTCGCCTCCGTCCTGATCTGCTCCGCACGGAGCATCCGCGACGCGTTGTCTGCATAATAGTCGCAGAGCCACGCGCTCTTCTCCACCTCAGAGAGGGACTCGCGTATGGGCTTGCCCATCTCCACAGTAATCAGTTCCGCGAACCTCCTTTTTTTCGACTTCGCTATTTCGCCGAGCCTCCTGATGAGGCCGGCCCTTCGCGGCACGGACAGCGCACTCCAGGCACGGAAAGCATCCCGGGTCTTTTGCACCTTGCGTGCAACCTGTTCTTCCGACATCAGTTCGAACTCGGCGGTCACCTGTTCGGTAAAGGGATTGACGGAACGGATCTTCATCTGACGTCACCTCTTCTTGTGGCAGCCCGGAGGGCGGTGAACTGGACAGCCGGACGCCTGGCGGTGCCTACTCGATTGTTATCGCGCCGTACGGGCAGGCGTATACCACCTTTGCGTGTGTCTCCACGACGAACAGTTCGTAGTTGACGACCCACGCCCTGTCGTCCTTCATCACGAAAAACTCCGGATACAGCTCGGCACAGGCCTCGCAGCCCTCGCATTTGCTGTAGTCTACGAATGGAATCATTCAGGCACTACCTCTTGCAGCATTCCTGGCTGATTTAATTATAGCAAATGGAGCATTCCGCATCTGAGCCAGTGCGCAGACGCGGGACATAAAGAATGAAATCCCATCGCTTTGGAAAGGCCTTGAGCCGCCTGCGCCCCGCTGCTGCCGCACTCGCATGAATAATCTAGGGTAGGGGTTAGAGGCTCAGTACTGAGTAGATGATGTCCTTTACCACTCCGTCTGTTTCGAGTTGTTCCAGCACCGGGTCGAGGTCGCTCGGCGAGCCCGCCAGAAGATAGGTCCATCCGTTCGGGCCGGCCTTAACCAGTTCACTCGTGAGGAATGCCTTCTCGCCCACCACGTCCCGCGGCTTCAGTTCCCGTGTCGCAAGGATAATGGCTGACTTTCTCAGACTCTGCGACTCGTAGGGATGCTCCTCGAGGCGCGTGACTTTGCTGAGCCGCGTGATCTTGCGGACCATCTTGTCCTTTTCATCCTCGGAGCAGCAGAATGTGAGCACCACACTGCCGTCCGTTCCGGCCTTGGCCTCGGAGCCGTGGCCGACAACGGTGTCGATGCTGACACCCTCGTTGCTGAAGGCCGATGCGATGCTCGTGAGAGCGCCCGCACGGTCGACGACGTGAGCCCTGAAGACCCAATGATTTCTTTCCTTGTCGTTCATCGTACCTGTCCTCTTATAAGTTCTTATTGTTCCGACGCTTTGTCAGGGAACGGTTCACGGCGGCCTGACAGAACTTCGACCGCTCCATGTGCGAGAGCCGTCATTGCCGTCAGGTCCTTGTACACTGTAACGGGAGCCAGCCTTATTACGCGGCGGCGCAGCGCAGCCTGCATCCATGAGCTGCGGGTCAACGAGCCTGTCAGTACTATCATCTCCACGTCACATCCTGCAGCCACAAATGCCCTGCCGATCTCCTTGGCTATCTGGTACACCATCGCCTCGGCGGCGGCACAGGCGCGGTCGTCTCCGCCTGCAATTCGCCGTTCCACTTCTTCCATGAGGTCGGTCCCGAGGTATGAGCGGAGGCCGCCTCTCTTGGTCAATTCCACTATAAGCTCGTCGCGGGTGAACCGGCCCGAGAAGCAGAGATCGATCAGGTGGCGTGCAGGCAGGCTTCCCGCCGCCTGCAGCGTGAATGGCCCTTCACCGAGGGGGGAGACGGTCCCGTCGATGATTGTTCCGCCGCGCACCGCTGCCGTAGTGATGACATCGTCCAGGTGTGCGATCACGAGGTTGACCTGCGACAGAGGCAGACCTATGTCGGCTGCCGCACGTTCGGCCGCCGCACTCACC
>JBLMXV010000019.1:0-8478 GCA_050257935.1 Chloroflexota bacterium | reverse complement strand
CTCGCACTAGCCGAATGATGGTGGATGTATCGGGGTAAAGACGGCAGGGCCAAGATACGCGTGGTGATGAAGTACCTGGGCATGTACTCCACCTCCGTCCGGGGTCAGCGTCCGCCCGCGGCTGACGCATGCATTCATGGACTTTTTCGCGCCTGCCTTAATGTGGTAGCATGAGGAAGGGCTGGTACAAAAAAGCACGACAAAGCCTCATGGAGGTGGCGATGAAAATGTCGGGAGTTGTGGCTTTCTTATCGGCGATGATCTTGGGCGTGGCGCTCATCACAGGGGCGGTCGGGGCTCAAGAAAAAATATCCATAAAAGGAAGGGTGACCATCATCAATCTGAGCACGAACACCGTTGTGGTCACCACGTTCGATAAGAGGGAGATTGAACTTTTGATAGAAGATGAACTGACCCTTGACAAGCTCAGGAAAGGGAAGGTCGTCGAGGGTGACGAGGTGAACGTCAAGTATGTGATCAGGGACGGTAAGAACGTCTCGACTTATTTCAGGAAGTCAGCAGGATGTTAGTCGCGGCGAACGAAGATGCCCGGTACAGGTTTAAGCCGAGACACCTGCATAGGTCGGTACATGGGCGCTCGTACCGTTCGCGCTGAGACGTCGTCATGCGTGTTCCCTCGGATCTCACTCTTTTTCGTAGGGCTCTGCGCTATGGTAGACGAGGGAGTGCAAGGCGTCGGAGGCTGAGATGATTGTGACAAGATTGTGGGCAAAGGTTGCAATGTTTCTCGCGGTCACCATCCTGTGGGGGTGCGGCCCTTCCGTTGTGAGGGTTTATCCGGGGTCCGAGCTGCCTCCGGACAAGACCGCGCTTCTCGTCTTCCACGAACCGATTCGGGTCTACGCTGTCGACGGCCAGCAGGTCTCCCTGAATTTCGGCGGCATCGAGATGCTTCCAGGATCCCATACCGTTTCCATCGGTTACGTCAACTACTTTGGCATGGGTGATCCGGGCTCCATGTCAGGCTACTCGTACTCGATCGGTGAGATTCACGTGGACTTTGACGCCCGAGCGGGTCATCAGTATACCGTTGCGTACGACCGATGGGGAAATTCTTGGAAGGCATGGATCGAGGATGAGGGGCAAAGGTGAGAAATCGACTATTCATGCGTGCGTTCTGTATCGCTGTCTGCATCGTGGTGCAGCTTGTCGTCGCGGCATATGCAGGTGCCGCTCAGGTACAGGCGCCCGGATTCGAGCTTAGCGATCTTGAGGGTAAAACGCATCGCCTCTCGGACTACCGCGGGAAAGTGGTGATTCTGAACTTCTGGGCGAGTTGGTGTCCTGAATGCATCACAGAGATGCCGTCTCTGAATGCCCTCTATGAGAAGTTCAGGGGAAACGGCCTGGTCGTTCTCGGCATCGCAGCAGACAGGAAGAAAGAGCCTGCCGAGAAGGTCATTAAGAAGACGGGAGTGACCTATCCCCTACTGCTCGAGCAGACCGGCGGTGTATTCGTGAGACAATACACGGTAATCGCCCTGCCCACGACGGTCGTCATTGACAAGAACGGCTTCATAGCGGACAGGATCATCGGGAGCACCGACTTCGATTCTCAGTCATTCGTCAAGAAGGTGCAGGCCCTTCTCGATTCGGGGGCGGGGAAGTGAAGGGATCAAAGGCCTTGTTCGCCGGGTTGCTGCTCGCTATGGTAGTCGCCGGCTGTGCACCAACTACCTTCATCATCAGCAAGGATGGAAGGGCGTACTACCTGGGCAGGAAGAGCGAGTCCCTCTACAACATGCTTTGTAGGAGCGGCGACCTGGAACGAATCCTCGCCGAGACGTCCATGCCTGACGACCTGAAAAAAGAGTTCTATCGTTATAACTGCTCTGGCGAGCGGTCGAAGGAAAAGGTCGTTTCCCTGTACCTTTTCCTTTCGCCTGAGGAGAAGGAAGATCTCCAGAGAGCCTTCAGGCGCCATGGGTATACCATAAATTATGTCCCCTGTTGAGGATAGTGACGGTCCCCGGTCGGGGCTCGATGAGAGAAGGCAGGAGGGGCTTCAGCCCCTCCTCGAATGATTAGAACACGACGTCGAAGGTAAAGTAGATATCGTGTGCGTTCTTGAGAGGTGCAAGGAGCTGTGTCCCTGATGGATCAGTCGTGCTGAGGTTGTTGATCTTCAGGGGTTGTCCCACCCAGTTATTGGTACCGGTGTAATCGAAACTGTAATACTGGTACCCTAACCTGACGAAGGCGTTGCCTCTCTTCGCGATCGGCACCTTGTTGAGCTGCTGGATCACGTAGGCCTCATAGACGTCTCCTCTCGTCCCGAGTTTGCTGGTCCACATGTCGTCGCCGGCCGGTATCATGCCAATCCAGTACCGGGAGCCGTGGTTGTACTCGAGGCCGATCTTCGTGCCCGTCGAGAGGAGGTCGTATCTCGCCCCGAGATAGAGCCCCCACCCGGTATGGCTCTTCTTATCGACCCCCGGTGTCGTCGGATCGTCGTTATAGAGGAGACCGAACCCGGCATTCTGGAAGGTCGTTCCATCCAATGAGAAGAATGGAAGTTGGAACGTGTTTGAATTAGGATGGGTGAAACTTCCGGCACTGGAAACGAACAGGTTCAGGTTTCCCGGCCCTAGTTTGTCCAGTTTTCCCGTAACCACTCCTCCCACCCAGTCGATGGAGCCGAGGTTGGTCTTGACCGGGGTGTGCACTGTTATGAATTGACCGCTCGGCGGACCGCCGAACAGCAGACCGGTGTCAACCTGGGTGTCGAAGCCATCAGACGGCGAGTTGAAGATGTCGAATCCATGTTGCCACTGAAGCTCGATGTGTAGGTTGTCCGTATCGTACGGCACGATGTTGACACCGAGGAAGTCGGTATCCTTGAGGGAATTCCCTTGCGGGAGGTTCTCCGTGTCGAATCCGCTGTCGAAGCCTCTTCCGTAGCATACCTTCATGTACGCTCCCGGTAGTGCCTCGATGTCCGGTGCAAACCCAGCTGAAAGACCGTCGAAGGCATAATCTACCAACATGTTGGGAATGCCCGCCGTCCCGATCCGTTCGGTGTTTAGGCGGAGGTTACCCGGGATGCCGCCGGTAGAAGGCCTCCTGCCGATGGAGAACCACGTCGGTAGGCCGGCGATGTTGCTCCACGTTGCATAGGCGTAGTCGACCCGAAGGGCGTTGTCGCTCGGCACGTGGGTTATCACCCCGTCGAAGGGTCCAAAGGCCCTGTCCGAGAAGAAGTTGCCCTGCACGGGCGTCTCAGTCTCATGCCCCCACACCTTGTACATCAGGAGGCGCGCCTTTACGGTGATGTCCTCCGTCGCATTGACCTTCATGTTCAGGCCGAAACGATTGGTGAGGAGGGTGTCATTCTTGGCCGTATACCCTGACACGCCTGTGGCGAGGAAGAACGGGAACCCCGGTGCGGGCTGAAAAGGCGGACCTAAGGGGTTATACTGCATATACTCGTGGACTTTGCCATTCAGCGAGTCGAACCTGAAGCGGTAGTCGCCACCTAGCTCAAACCACGAAGGCCACATGCTTGCGGCTTTGTCAGCCTTAGCCTCGGCCTTCGTAATCCTTTCCTCCTTCTGCACTTCCTGCTTCTGCACTTCCTGCATCTGTTGCTTGAGTTTTTCGAGTTCTTTTGAGAGTTCGTCGATCTTCTTCATGAGGTCCGCCTGGTCGACGGCAAGCGCGGGAAGGGGCAGAAGAAGGGAGAGGGAGAGGAGGATTACCAAAAATCCCCTCATACATTCACCTCCTTTGAGTTTCGCTGAGGCTGCCAAGGGCAGACCTTACCACCGATCCGTTAAGCAAATTGCATGCCGTCAGCCCGGCACGCGAAAGCCTTCATAAACTCATGACAAGTTATTGAGATTACGCAACCATATCAGCAGCATCAGGTGTTCCACTCAACAGATTTTCGTTAAGAACTGTTAAGTGTCGTTAACCTACTGCGCTGCGCGAAACGGGATGCCGCAATCCCCCATCATGTTTACGACAAATAATAGACATCTTTGTGTCGTATGTCAAGAAAAAATTTTAACTGGTCCATTCCCCCGCCTCAATCCGGCGGAGGGGAGAGGACTTCCTGATCTTTTTCACTGCCAGTCTCGCGTTCTTTTCGCCGAGGAAATCACTGTTGTTTGGCTGACAGCCTGATCTCGAAGATGCTCGGCCAGTACTTGCCTGTCACGAAGAGCCTGTCGCCGGTCTTGTCGTAGGCGATGCCGTTGAGCGCGTCAATGGTCGAGAGGTATCGCCGTGTTGTCGAGAGGCGGGCTCTCAGTCCTCCCAAGTCGAGCCATCCCTTCACCGATCCTGTCTCCGGCGAGATTATGGCGATGCGGTCTGTTCCCCACACATTCGCATAAATGTCTCCCTTAACATACTCGAGCTCATTCAGACGGGTCACGGGGGTATGCCCTTCATGGACGCGTATCACACCGGTCTCACGAAACGTGGTGGCATCCAGCACGCGAAGCGTGTCCGTTCCGTCACTCATGATAAGACGCCTCCCGTCATGTGTGATGCCCCATCCTTCTCCGTGATAGCTGAATTCCTTCAGGACCTGAAATGTCTCCTTGTCATACACGAATCCCTTAGTTTCCCTGTAAGTGAGCTGTATCAGCCTGTCTCCCAAAAGAGTGATTCCCTCTCCGAAATAGGTATCATCAAGACGACGGACTTGCAGCACCTCGCCCGTCTCGATCTTCACTTTGCGCACCGTCGATTGTCCATAGAGGCCGGTGCTCTCGTAGATGTAGCCATTCTCGAAAATCAGGCCCTGGGTGAAGGCCGCCGGGTCGTGAGGGAACACATTCACCACCTCATATCCGTAAACAGGCGATTTCTCGCTTGACGTGTCTGAGGGCTCAACGGATAACGGCGCACACCACGGCAGAAGGAAAGCCATGATAATCGCGACACAGGCCATCACGTTGCAGTGCGATGGCGCAGGCATGCGGGACACTGCAGAAGCAGACTCACAGCAGCTTATGGACGAGCTGTGTGAGCAGGTCTTCGTTGGCTTCGCCGAAAAGGCTGTAGCGTACGACGCCGTTCCTGTCGAGGAAGAAGGTCCTGGGCAGGGCGGAGACGTGATATTTCCTCGAGACCTTTCCGTCTTTGTCAACGACAACGGTGTATGTGACATTCAGCTTCCTGATGGCAGCGTCGACAGCCTCGGCCTCTTGTCCCACATTGACTGCGATTATGGAGAGGCCCTTGTCTTTATGGGTGGAGTAGAGAGATTCCATCTCTGGCATCTCCCTCATGCAGGAGCTGCAGCCCTCCGTCCAGAAATGGATGATGGCGACACGGCCTTTGAGATCGTCGGGGACGCTGATAGTACCGCCGTTTAGCACCGACAGCACGACTCGTGGAGGGCGGTCTCCTATCATCACGGAACCCTCGGGGCCTGAACAGCCTGTTCCGAACAGGGCAGCAGCTATGACTGCGAGGGTGAACCATACGTAGTGAATGCTCATAGTAACGGTCCCAAAATAGTATGCACAGTTGTCAGTCCTTTGTCCGTCATGCCCGAGGTTCTCAGTCGGGCATCCAGAGGCGCAAAATTGCTGGATTCCCGCCACAGACACGCGGGAATAACACCCACAGAATGTTCAGACTATTATGTGACCCTTTATAAACTCGCGACGACCAGTTTGTTTGTCATTACTGACTGTTCTCACCACCGGCGATGGTTTTTTTTACTTCGAAGTTCCATTTCCAGATCTCGTAGACCGCGGGGTAGACGAGCAATTCCAGCAGAAATGACGTGAAGATGCCGCCGATCATCGGAGCAGCGATGCGCTTCATGACGTCGGCGCCTGTGCCCGTCGACCACATGATCGGGACGAGGCCGAGGGCCATGACGGCAACGGTCATTAACTTGGGTCTCAGCCTTTTCACCGCGCCTTCCATGATCGCCTCGCGCAACTCACCGATGCTTCCGAGACGGCCTTCCCGCTTCGCCTGTTCGTACGCGAGCTCGAGATACAGGAGCATGAAGACCCCGGTCTCGGCATCAACGCCTAGCAGCGCGATGAGACCCACCCATACGGCGATGCTCATGTGGTAGCCAAGCGCATATAGCAGCCAGACAGCGCCGATCGCAGAGAATGGAACGGCAAGGGTGACGATCACGGTCTTGGTAAAGGATCTCGTGTTCATGTACAGGAGCAGAAAGATCAGAAACAGCGTCAGCGGAATCACCACGGTCAAGCGCTCTTTGACTCTTTGCATCGCCTCATACTGCCCCGTCCAGGTGATCGCATAGCCGGGAGGCAACTGGATCACGTCCCGAAGCATCGCGCCCGCCTCTTTGATGTAGCTGCCGGGGTCACGGTCCGCCAGGTCGATGTAGACATACCCCGTCAGCAGGCCGTCTTCGTCACGGATCATGGAAGGGCCATAGACAGTCTTTATAGTGGCGAGTTGGCTCAGGGGTATCTGCCTCTGGCCTCCCGATGCGGGAACGAGGACCCTTCCCAGTGAGTCGAAGTCCGTCCTGAAGTCCACCATGTAGCGGACGTTCACGGGATAGCGCTCTCTGCCCTCAACGGTCGTGGTGACGTTCTCCCCTCCGATGGCGTTCAACACCACCGCCTGGGCTTCCTCGATACTGAGGCCGTAACGGGCGAGTTCTTCGCGGTTCCACTCGAAATCGATGAAGTAGCCACCGCCGGTCCGCTCGGCGAAGACACTGCGGGTGCCCTTTACCGCGGGGAGATGACGCTCTATACGAGTGCCGATATCCTCTATGACCTTGGGGTCCGCGCCTGAGACCTTGATGCCGACAGGGGTTCTCACCCCGGTCGTGAGCATGTCAATGCGAGCCTTGATCGGCATGGTCCAGGCGTTTGACAGCCCGGCGATCTTCAGAGCCTCGTTCATCTGGCTGACTAGCTCCTCCCTCGATATGTGGTCGGGTGTGACGCGCCTGAATATAGATTTGAGCCACTCCGGAGCCCAGGACGAGTACCAGGTATCGACCTTTCTCCACTCCGGTTTCGGCTTGAGGATGATGAGCGTTTCGAGCATTGAGAGGGGGGCTGGGTCTGTCGATGTTTCAGCCCTCCCGGCCTTGCCGAGGACGAGTTCAACCTCCGGGAACTGCCTGATGATCCTGTCTGTCACCTGCAGAAGTTTTTGGGCCTCCGTAAGGGAGATTCCAGGCATCGTAGAGGGCATGTAAAAGAGTGCACCTTCATCCAGCGGCGGCATAAACTCACTGCCCAATCCCATGAATGTTGGCACTGTCACGGCGATCAAGACCAGAGCGATCCCGATGACGAGCCACTTGCGGCGGAGAGACCACCTCGCCACCGGGTCGTAGATGCGGATGAGGAACCGGCTGAGCGGATGCTTGTCTTCAGGATGGATTGTGCCCACGAGGACCGCGTTGGCGGCTTTGCAGAGCCAGACGGGCTTGAAATCGAAGTTCTTGAGGTTGGTGATGAGCAGGCGCAGAGCCGGGTCGAGGGTGATGGCGAGAAAGGCTGCAACGACCATGGCGAGAGTCTTCGTGTAGGCAAGGGGCCTGAAAAGCCGGCCCTCCTCCGCCTCGAGCGTGAGCACCGGAAGGAATGAGACGGCGATGACGAGGAGGGCGAAAAAGCTCGGCGCCGCCACTTGCTTGATGGCATCGACGATTACGTCCCGGTAGTTACCATGTTGGCCGCTACTTTGCCACTCCTCGAGACGCTTGTGTGTCTGCTCCACCACTACGATGGCTGCGTCCACCATCGCGCCGATAGCGATGGCGATGCCGCCTAAGGACATGATGTTTGCCGTGACGCCCAGCGCCTTGAAGGGAATAAACGAGATGAGCACCGCGATGGGAATAGTCACGATAGGAATCATGGAACTCGGTGGGTGCCTGAGGAAGAGGAAGATCACCACAGACACGGTGAGGATCACTTCAAGGAGAGTCGATTTCAGCGTGTCGATGGCGCGGCGGATGAGGTCCGAGCGATCGTAGACCGTGATGATCTTGACGCCTCGCGGCAGCCCGGGCTCGATTTGCCTGATCTTCTCCTTCACCCGGTCGATGACATCGAGGGCATTCTGGCCCTGGCGCATGATGACGATGCCCGAGACGACCTCTCCCTTGCCGTCGAGGTCCGACACGCCCCTCCGGATGTCCGGGCCGAGGGTGACCTGGCCTATGTCTTTCACACGGATAGGCGTGCCCGTCTCGCTCGCCACGAGGACGATGTTCTCAAAGTCTTCAATGGATTTGGCGTACCCCCTGCCGCGGACAGTGTACTCTGTGCCGCCGAACTCTATCAGCCTGCCCCCGACCTCTGTGTTGCCCGTGCGGACGGCCTCCACCACGCGGTTGATCGAGATGCCATATGCCTGCAATCTGTTTGGATCGACGTTCACCTGGTATTGCCGCACGAACCCGCCCAGGGGGGCCACTTCGGCAACGCCGGGGACGGATTTCAGATAGTACCGGAGGTACCAGTCCTGATAGGAGCGGAGGTC